>JAFSAP010000008.1 GCA_017440925.1 Oscillospiraceae bacterium
CCATCCCGTAAGGGATAGCCGAAATTTTGGTGCCGGTGGTGGGACTCGAACCCACACGATGTCTCCACCAAAGGATTTTGAGTCCTCCTCGTCTACCATTCCAACACACCGGCAAAGTGATATTAACACCCTGGAGCATACCTCCCTGAAAAATAGGAGGGATATGCAGGAGGGATATTAAACTAACGTATTTTATTATACACAAAAAGTGAGGCAACCGCAACCACTTTTTCCCCGGGCGTGAGAATTGACGAAGCACATTTTGAGTCCGCTACGTCTACCATTTCATCACACCGGCGTAAGTGCCTTTATAGTATAGTATACTTCCCGGAAAAATGCAAGAGGAAGTTTTGGCAGAAGAAAGGGAAGATTTTACCCTTGACTTATGGGACAGGAATCATCATAATAGGGATTATGAATAAAAGGGGAGGTATCACCATGCGCAGTCGAACTGGAAAACTGCTCACGGCACTGGCTGTTTTGGCTGTGCTGGCAGGGATTCTCTGGATGGGATGGCGGCAGCTGGAAAAGGAATATGTTTTCTGGAACGGTTCCCTGCTTCCCCGGGATGCGCAAAGCTTGGATGTTTCCGGAAAAAAGATGCGCGGGCCGGAGGCATTTACGGAGCTTTCCGAACTGCGGAAGCTGGATGCCAGGGGAACCCGGATGACGCTGGAGCAGTATGAATGGCTGGCGCAGCAGATGCCCCAATGCCGTATCCAATGGGATGTGCCTGTTCAGGATGCTTTCTATCCTCAGGATACCAAGGAACTTTCTGTGGACATGCTGACGGAAGCGGATATTCACGCCCTGCAGTACCTGCCGGAACTGCAGTTGGTGGATACCGGAGACTGGCAGGAGTATGCAAAGATCCGTGCTCTGCAGGAGGCGTATCCCGGCTGCACCGTCCGGTACCGTGTGGCACTGGCGGGAGAACTCTGGGACTATGATGCAGTTTCCCTGGTGGCGGAAAATGCGGATGCAGAAGAATTGACCCAGAAACTTGGGCTGTTTTCCCAGCTGGAAAGTGTTTTTCTTACGGGAAAGATCCCGGAGCTGCCTGCGCTGAAGGAACTGCAGACGCAGTTTCCGGAAGTATTCTTCCTGTGGAAGATGGAGGCGATGGGACGGACGCTGGAGACAGATCTGGAATATCTGGATGTATCGGATGGACAGCTTACCGATGTGAAAAAACTGGAAGAGCTGCTTCCCTTCTTCCCGAAGCTGAAAACCGTCCGGTTGGAGGGTTCCGGGCTGACGGAAGGCGCGTGCATTGCTCTGGCAAAGCAGTTCCTGGAGATTCAGTTTATCTTTGAAATAACCATCGGGGAGCATACCTTGCGTACCGATGCGGTGGAGATCGATATTTCCAATACACCGATGGAAAGCACAGAAGAGATCGAAGCGATCCTGCCCTGTTTTCACGATCTGGAAAAGGTGGTCATGTGCCGGTGCGGTATTTCCAGCGAGGATATGGATGCGCTGAACAAACGCTACGAAACGATCCGCTTTGTATGGAGCGTAGACCTGGCGGGTATGGAATTTCGTACCGATGCTGTCCACTTTACGCCCAACCGCTGGGGACTGAAGTGTACGGATGAAAATATCTATGCCCTGCGGTACTGCACCGATATGGTCTGCGTGGACGTGGGACATGCCTTCCGGCTGACCAACTGTGAATGGGTGCGGTTCATGCCGGAATTGAAATATCTGATCCTGGCGGAAACGGCAATCACAGACCTGTCACCGCTGGAAAACCACAAAAATCTGATCTATCTGGAGCTGTTCCTCAGCAAGGTAACGGATTATTCTCCGCTGATCACCTGCAAGGCCCTGGAGGATCTGAACCTTTGCTATACCCGGGGCAGTTACAAGCCCATTGCGGAAATGACCTGGCTGAAGCGGCTCTGGTGGAGCGGAAACTGGAAGGCCAGAACCAAGCTGCCGGATTTGATGCCGGATAGTGTTTACATGGAATTTTTATCCTCATCCTCCACCGGAAGAGGATGGCGGGAAGGCCAGCACTACTATGACATGCGGGATTTCATCGGCATGGAATATATGGTAGGCTGATAAGAAAGAGGGAAACATAATGAAGAAAAAATCCAATACAGGACGGATCCTTGTCCTTCTGGTGCTGATCCTGATTCTGGCTGCGGCAGTTGCCGGCATGGTCTGGTTTCTGAACAACCACTTCTTCCTGGAAGGTCATGCATATCCCAACGATGCCAAGGAGTTGGATCTGCGCAGTGAGAAACTGACCGTTGCGGAATACGAGGCCCTCCGGGCCCAGCTGCCGGGCTGCAGGATCGCCTGGAATGTGCCGTTCCAGGGTGTTTCTTATCCGGATGACACAGAAAGCATCACGATAAGCAGCCTTTCTGCAGAAGACCTGGACATGCTGGTGTATCTGCCCGGGCTGAGAAGCATTGATGCCGCCGGATGCCGGGACTATGACATGCTGATGCAGCTGCAGCGGCGGTATCCGGATATTGCGCTGAGCTATAGTGTGAATATCGGCGGAGTGGACTATCCCCATACGGCAACCAATGTGGTGGCAACGGATCTGAGTGAGGAAGAGATCGCACTGTTTGCCTATCTGCCGCAGCTGCAGACCGTGGATGCCAATGCCTGTACCGATGCTGCCCGGCTGGCAGAGGTTGCCAGAAACCATACAGAAGTGAAGCTTATCTACCAGGTGGAGCTGCTGGGACAGACCTTCAACCAGGACACTGTGTCCGCAACCTTCAAGGATCCGGATATCGATGAACTGATCGCCCATCTGCCCGGCCTGACCGGACTGCAGGAACTGCACATTGTGGAGCCTACCTGTGATGCAGGGAAGCTTCGGCAGCTGATGGAAGAAAATCCCGATGTGACCATTACCTGGGATAAGACGGTTCTGGGTAAGACATTTAACAGCGGCGAAACAGAATACGATCTGTCGGATCTGGCGCTGTCCAGTACCATGTCAACCGGTTGGAAAATGGAGCCCATGGATGCTGCGCAGACAGCTGCGATTACACAGATGGTAGAAGAGGCTATGATCTATTTCCCCAATGCGGAAAAGGTGATCCTGCCGGCATACTATTTTGACAATGAGACCATGTCGGCCTTCCGGGAGAAGATGCGTCCGGAATATAAAGTTGTCTGGACAGTGTATATTACAAGAAAACCGGTGAGAACGGATCAGGAAATTATCCATTCTTCTGCGCTGAAGGTTTGCTTTATCGATGAACAGAGTTACGACTTGAAGTACTGCGAAGATGCTGTGATTGTGGATATCGGCCATTCCTATGTGAAATATATTGAATGGGTGCGGTACATGCCCAATCTGAAATATCTGATCCTGACCCACAACTGGATCAAGGATCTGAGTCCTATCAGTAGCTGTAAGAATCTGGTCTATCTGGAGATCTACTGGAATCAGCATATCCCGGACTACAGCCCCCTGCTGGGTTGTACAGCACTGAAGGATCTGAATCTTTCCGGCACTTATGCGGATCCTACGCCGTTACAGCAGATGACTTGGCTGGAAAACCTGTGGGCCAATGCTACTGACTTCACATCGGCAGAAAAGCAGGCTCTGGTAGATGCACTTCCCAATACCCATATTGAATTTAATGGCGGTGGGTATACCACGCTTGGCTGGCGGCAGCTGCAGAGCTATTATGACATGCGTGACATGATGGGATTGCCCTACAACACCTGGTAGTCAAAGCCGGGAAGCAAGAGGATCAAATAATGAAGAAGCAAATTATAATCACGTTGATTATTATTCTGGTTCTGGTACTCGTTGTAATGGGTGGTATTTTGGGCTATAACCATTGGTATCAGTCCAGCCATGTCTTTGTGGAGGATGTTGCCTACGAAAAGGAAACCACTTTTGTGGATCTGCGGGGAACTGGGGCCACGTTGGAATACTATGAAACATTGCGCAGCCAGCTTCCGGATTGCGAGATCCGATATGATCTGCCTTTCCAGGGCGGCTTCTATCCGGATGATACGAAGGAACTGACCATTACATCTTTAACCGATGCGGAGATTGAACTGCTGGACTATCTTCCGTTGCTGGAAACGGTAGATGCCAGAGATTGTACAGATTATAACCAGCTGATAGCATTGCAGAAGCGGCATCCAGAATGGAACGTTCTTTATACGGTCAGCTTTTTGGGTGTTGATTACAATCAAGATGCCAGTGAGATGGTATTCGGAACCCCAAAGACAGAAAGCATCGATGAGGCGGCTCAAGAGGAGACGGAGCCAAAGGAAACGCAATCAGACAAGAGCGAGGTGGAAGAAACACAGCCATTGATGCAGGTGGAAAAAAAGCCGCAGCCGCAGCTGGAAGAGTTGCGGCAAGTGCTTGCTTGGCTTCCTGATATGAAGACTATTCACTTTCATCAGCCGGAAATGTCGGGCCAGGATCTGGTTTCTCTTCGGGAAGCATACCCTGATATCAACGTAACTTGGGAAAAGGATGCCTTTGGCACAACCTACAGCCACGATGTTACAGAAATCGAGCTGGAGGATATGTATTTTGCATCCCTGGATGAGGTAGAGGCTCAGACAGCCTATTTCCCGGAACTTCAGAAGCTGGTGCTCTTGGACTGCGGCTATGATAAAAAGAACCTTTTTGACGATGAAACCCTGGCAGCCTTCCGGGAAAAAATGCGTCCCAATTACAAGGTGGTATGGTCTATGAATCTGTACGGCATGACCATCCGCACCGATGACCTGTATTTTATGCCAAACAAATATGGTGTGAAGGTATCTACTTACGGTATACAGCGTCTGCGCTATTGCGAGGATATGCTGTGCGTGGATTTGGGACACCATAATATTGTGGACCTGTCCTTTGTGGAAGGAATGCCCCATCTGAAATATTTCATCTGTATAGACTCTAACCTGCTGTATATCGAGCCCCTTGGAACCTGCAAGGAATTGGTCTACTGTGAACTATTCTGGACACCGATTTCGGACTTTACACCTTTGCTGGGCTGTACTGCACTGGAGGATCTCAACGTGGCCAGAACCAACGGGGATCCCATGGTATTCAAAGATATGCCATGGCTGAAGAACCTTTGGATACGGGGTTCCGCAGTGAATGCTGAGGAACGGAAAATTTTGGAAGAAGCCCTTCCGAATACCTATATCCAATACTGTGACTATGAAATGACACGCAACGGCTGGCGGGAGCTGCAGAATTACTATGATATGCGGGATCTTCTGGGCATGTCCTATAATACATGGTAAGAAAACCTTAAGATTTGGACATATTCTGTTAACTTGACAGGGAATGTACCCCGGAGTATAATGAACCGGAGGAGGGATACTATGAAGAAAACTGTTTATATCCTGGCCGTTGTCCTCCTTCTGCTTGTGTTTGGTGTCAGTGCTTTTATGGTAGGCAGCTACATTCTGGAAGGAAAAGAGCAGAAAGAAAAGTATGATTCTCTGTCTGCGCTGAAGGACAGTGCCAAAGAAAATGCCACTGCGCCTGCACAAACCGTTCCGGAAGAAACCGATCCTGAGGGAACCTATGGTGCGGCAGAGATCCGGGATGAGAACGGCATGCTGGTGGAATATGGCGAGGTCTATGCGCTGAACAATGATGTGGTCGGCTGGATCCGCATGGATGGAACCGAAATGGATTACCCGGTCATGCAGACCCCGGACAGACGCGACTATTATCTGAAACGGGATTTTGATGGCGAGCAAAGCGCCCGCGGCAGCATCTATATCCGCGAGGAATGCGATATCAACGAACCCAGCGACAATATCACCATCTATGGCCACAATATGCGTGACGGCAGTATGTTTGCCTGCCTTAACGACTATGTAAACAAAGAAGCCTGGGACAACAATCCTCTGATCTTTTTTGACACCCTGTATGAATACCATGTATACAAGATCTTTGCGGTGTTCAAGACCTCTGCCAACATCGGTGAGGGCTTTACTTACCACAATATGATCGATGCCCAGAGCAAGGAAGACTTCGACGAGTTCATCTCCACCTGCAAGCAGCTGTCTTTCTATGAGACTGGTGAAACTCCCGTATACGGTGACAAGATCATCTGCCTGTCCACCTGTGAATACACCCTGGACAATGGCCGTCTGGTTGCCGCCGCTTACCGGATCAGCTGATGAAGCCCCATACCCCGGACACATGTCCGGGGTGATTTTTTGCCATTTTTGCTTGTGACATGTGAAAAAATACAGTATAATGGAAGAAAAAACCTTGGAGGACAGACTATGCTGAGCCTTTGCAACAACTGGGAATTTACGAAGGAATGGTCCGGGGAGTTTGCTGCCGGAAAGGGTGCGGGAGCACCTGTTCGTCTGCCCCATACCGTGCAGGAAATGCCCCTGCACTATGGCGACCACACCGCTTATCAGCTGGTCTGCGGCTACCGCCGGAAGCTGGAACTGGATGAGAAACTTGCGGGAAAGCGTCTGTTTCTCCAGTTTGACGGAGCAGCCCACATTGCCACAGTATATCTGAACGGGCAGGAACTGACCACCCACTGCTGCGGCTATACCGCATTCCGGGTGGAGATCACGGAGGCTGCCCGGCTGGGTGGGGACAATCTGCTGGCAGTCCGTCTGGATACGACGGAAAATCCTGCCATTCCGCCCTTTGGCTTTGTGGTGGATTATCTGACCTACGGCGGGCTGTACCGGGAGGTCTGGCTGGATGTGAAGGAAAAGAGCCACATTGAGGATCTTTTTATCACCACGCCGGGTCTGTCCACGCTGAAAATCAAGCCCGCCCTGGTAAATCCCGAGGGCTGCATCCTGCTGGTGGAACTGCTGAAGGACGGAAATACCCTGCTGAAAAAGGCCTTTACTGCCGGCGGCACCATTACCGTCAACTGCCCGGATGTACTGCCCTGGGATACGGAACACCCCAATCTGTATACCTGCCGGGTGAGCTTGCTGAAGATCGGCCATGTGATGGATATGCAGGAGGTGCAGGTGGGCTTCCGGACAGCAGAATTCAGGGCAGATGGTTTCTACCTGAATGGAAATAAGGTTTTCCTGCGGGGACTGAACCGGCACCAGTGTTATCCTTACGTAGGCTACGCTGTACCGGAAAAGCTGCAGCGCTGCGATGCCCGGATCCTGAAAGCGGAACTGGGCTGCAATGCCGTGCGGACGTCCCATTATCCCCAAAGCCACCACTTCCTTTTGGAATGTGACCGGCTGGGTCTGCTGGTATTTACGGAGATCCCCGGCTGGCAGCACATCGGCGATAACAGCTGGAAAGCCCAGGCAGTGGAAAATACCCGGGAAATGGTACTGCAGTACCGCAATCACCCCAGTATCATTCTCTGGGGTGTCCGCATCAATGAAAGCCAGGATGATGACTGCTTTTACGCCCGCACCAATGTGCTCTGCCGGGAGCTGGATCCCAGCCGGGCCACCTCCGGTGTCCGGTACCTGGAAAAGAGCAGCCTGCTGGAGGATGTCTACAGCTACAATGACTTTTCCCACACTGGCCGGAACCCCGGCTGTAAGCCCAAGCGGGCGGTTTCGCCGGATGGAAAGAAAGCCCTGCTGATTTCAGAGCACAACGGGCACATGTTCCCCACCAAGTCCTTTGATACCTGGAGCAGGCGGCAGGAGCATGCCCTGCGGCATATGCGGGTACTCAGCGATGCTGCGGCAGATGGCGGGCATGCCGGCTGCTTCGGCTGGTGCATGTTTGACTATCCCACCCATAAGGATTTCGGCTCCGGCGACCGGGTCTGCCATCATGGTGTGATGGATGCCTTCCGGAATCCCAAGCTGGCGGCCTATGCCTATGCCAGCCAGAGTGATGAAAAGCCGGTGCTGGCAGTGGGTTCCTCCATGGATATCGGCGATTATCCCGGTGGACAGATGCCGGAAACTTACGTGTTTACCAATGCGGATTCCGTGTCCCTTTATAAAAATGGAGACTATGTTACCGATTTGACTGCCGGTGATTTTGAGGGCTTGCCCCACCCGCCCATGGTGATGGACGATACCATCGGCTGCCTGCTGGAAACCAGAGAGGGGTTTGACAAGAAGAAGGCAGACCTGCTGAAAGCCTGCCTGCTGGTCATCAAGGAAAAGGGGCTGGCGGGCCTTGCCCCGGCAGATATGGCAAAGATGGGCTATGCCATGGTCAAGTACGGCCTCAAATATGAGGATGCCGTGGCACTCTATGGCAAGTATGTCGGCAACTGGGGCGGCGAGGCTACGGCGTGGCGGCTGGATGCCAAAAAGGATGGGGAAGTAGTGGCAAGCTGCACCCTGTGCCCCTCTGCAAAACTCCATCTGGAAGCCATTCCCAGCCATACCCATCTCCGGGAGGGGGATACCTATGATATGGCAGCCGTGCGCATCCGGATCCTGGATGAATTCGGAAATCCTGCGCCCTATGCCCAGCTTCCCGTGTCCTTCGCCCTGGAGGGAGCGGCGGAACTGGTGGGGCCCGGTGCAGCCGCGGCAGAGGGCGGCATGTGCGGCACCTACATCCGAACCACCGGAAAAACCGGTACAGCCCGGCTGACCATCTCCACGCCCCAGACGGAGGATGTGACCCTGGAATTTCAGATCGGTTGACATTCCCTGGGATAAGTGGTATGATTCTTGAGATAAAATTTAGAAAACAGAGGAGTTTATTACTATGAGCTTTCAATATCGCGGCCTGAAGGGCGAGTATGAAAAGCATGTTGTCACCGACATGGAGATTGACCACCGCCTGAAGATGCTGGCCCAGCAGAATCCCCGGATCATTCCGGTCAACGACCGTCCCAGCCAGAATGGTGACGAAGTGGTTCTGGACTATGCTGGTTTCTGCGATGGCGTTCAGTTCCCCGGCGGCACTGCCGAAATGCAGACCCTGGTGCTGGGCAGCCACACCTTTATTCCCGGCTTTGAAGAGCAGCTTTTAAACCACATGCCCGGTGATGAAGTCAGCGTCAAGGTCATGTTCCCCAGTGAGTACCATGCTCCCGAGCTGGCTGGCAAGGCTGCCGAGTTTAAGTGCAAGATCCACCAGATCCGGGAAAAGACCGAATACCAGATGGATGATGTGTTTGCCATGGAAATGGGCGGCGTTGCCACCTTTGCCGAGATGCGGGAGCAGTATGCCAAGGCATTCCAGGAGTATGCCGACAACCAGAGCGAGATGGAGCTGCAGGACAATCTGCTGCGGGCTGCTGCCAAGACCCTGGAATTCACGCCCACCGAAGAGCAGATCGAAACAGAACTGGATGCCCATCTGGAAACGCTGAAAGCCCAGCTGGCAGACAAGGGTCTGAATCTGGAGATGTATTGCCAGTTTATGAAGACCGATGTGGAAAAGCTGCGCAAGGATGCCCGGGAAAATGCCATCATGTCCCTGCGCGTCCAGGCCACCATCGCGGAGGTTGTCAAGCTGGAAAAGCTGGAAGTCACTGAGGAAGAGATGGAAGCTGCTCTGGAAGTCATCTGCCGCCAGAACAACATGAGCATTGAAATGCTGAAGCCCCATATCGATGCCGAGTTCACCGCTGCCGTTACCCGCAGCGTGCTGATGGGCAAGGTCATGCGTCTGATCCGGGATGCCGCCGAAGTTACTGATGCGGAATAAATAAAGGATAATCGATATAAAAAGTGCGAAAAAACAGGAGGTTTCTCCTGTTTTTTCTTTCATATTGACATATTCTGTAAAAGATGGTAGAATCAAAAATTGGAGGGCAGCTATGGCCCGCCTCTGGTATCCGCACACGTGCTGACGCGCGGAACCGGAATAACAACCATCCCGGCAGCGCAAAAATAAACCCGGGGTGCTCCTTAGGAGGAAAAATATACTATGGCAATCGAATTTGTTGATGGCAAGTATGTGGACGAGCAGGGCCATGTAAAGCTGGACCCCACCGTTTACAAGGATTGGCAGATCGCTGAGGAAGCAGAGAAGACGCTGCCCTCCGTGGATTATTTCCGCGAGAAGCTGGGCCTGCTGCCCGAAGAGATCATCCCCTACGGCAAGACCCCGAAGATCGATTTTATCAAGGTCATGAACCGTCTGAAGGACAAGCCCGACGGCAAGTTCATCGAAGTTACCGCAATCACCCCCACCCCCTTTGGTGAGGGCAAGTCCACCGTTTCCCTGGGCCTGATCGAAGGTCTGGGCTATATTGGCAAGAATGTCGGCGGCGCTCTGCGTCAGCCCTCCGGCGGCCCCACCATGAACGTCAAGGGTACTGCAGCCGGCGGCGGCAACGCCCTGCTGATGCCTATGACCGAGTTCTCTCTGGGCCTGACCGGCGATATCAACGACA
>JAFSAP010000067.1 GCA_017440925.1 Oscillospiraceae bacterium
CAGGTGGTTTTCGTTGTCCGGAATATGGGAGCGGAAGATATTTTCCGGAGTGTATCCAAGGAACTGGCCCACGTGGAGCTTGCCGGAATGAAGCAGGATTATAACCGCAGTGATGCCTCCTTTGCCGCTTACAGCGCTTCCTATATGCTCTGTAAGAAGTACGGCATTGATGTATCCAGTTATGACTTCACTCGTCTGCCCACTTCCTTCCGGGAGAGCAAGCCCCAGGAAATCCGTGCCGCACTGACAGAAATGCGGGATGCTGCCAGCGGCATCTCTGCCCGGATGTCCCGTGCATTGGAACAGACCCGCTCCCACAGGGGGAAGGAACAGGAGCGATGATCTATGGCAAAGGAGGAAAAGCGTGTTCTGACACTGGATAAGTACGAACACGGTGTTGTCATCAATGCGCTGAATGAAATGCGTAACGATCTCATCGGTGAAAACCGACCCACAGATGCCGTGGATGATGTGCTTCTGAAAGCCATTGATGCCCCCACCAGAAAGGTGCGAGGAAAAGTCCGTGAAGAACGATGAAAGCCGTACCATACGGATTCTGTGTATCTTTGGTCTGATCCCGGTGATCTGGCTGGCGCTGCTGGTGGCTCCTGCCGTGTCCGGTGGATTACCGCAGATTCTACAGCATTTTCCCAAAGCCATGGAGAACCCATTTCATATTGAGCTATGCCAGGACAGTAAGAAAACTGTCCTTATTTTTATGCTCATTTATGGTCTGGGAATCGGTGTAGCCCTGTCCTCCCGACGCCACTACCGCAGAGGTGAGGAACACGGCTCCGCCAAATGGGGCAGCGCCAGCGCCATCAACCGGAAGTACCGGGCCAAAGACCCGGAAGCCAACAAGGTATTCACCAAGCATATCCGTATGGGACTGGACGGAAGAAAGCACCGGCGCAATCTGAACACCGTTGTGGTCGGCGGCAGTGGCTCCGGTAAGAGCCGCTTCTATGCCCTTATCAATCTGCTGCAAGCCTGCACCTCTTTTTTCGTCCTGGACTGTAAAGGCGAGTTATTAAGAATGACAGGCACCTTCTTGAAAATGCGGGGTTATGAAATCAAAGTGCTGGATCTTCTGTCCATGGAGAAAAGCCATTGTTTCAATCCCTTTGCTTATCTGGAAACGGATAACGATGTACAGAAGCTGGTAACGAGCTTGTTCAAAGCAACCACCCCAAAAGGCAGTCAATCCAATGACCCTTTCTGGGATACGGCAGCATCCATGCTGCTGTCGGCAATCATCTTTTACCTTCTCTATGAAGCACCGGAGGAAGAACAGAATTTTCCCATGGTTATGGAAATGCTCCGGGCCGGTGAAGTCCGGGAAGATGATGACACTTACCAGTCCCCATTGGATGAACTGTTTGAACGGCTGGAAATGCGAAACCCAGACCACATTGCCGTGAAGTATTACAAGGACTACCATTCCGGCAGCGCCAAGACTCTGAAATCCATTCAGATCACACTGGCAGCAAGACTGGAAAAGTTCAATCTGGCTTCCGTTGCGGCACTGACGGCTACGGATGAACTGGAGCTTGCTTCTCTGGGAGAGAAGAAGGTTGCCTTGTTTGCGCTGATTCCCGACCATGATGTGAGCTTCAATTTTCTGGTCAGTATGGTGTACAGCTGCACCTTTGAGCAATTGTTCCGTCTGGCAGACGATAAGTACAAGGGTGCCTTGCCGGTTCCCGTCCACTTTCTGATGGACGAATTTGCCAATGTGAGCCTGCCCGATGACTTCGACAAGCTGCTGGCAACCATGCGCTCCCGTAATGTGTTCGTGTCCATCATCATCCAGAACATCGCCCAGTTAAAGAACCTGTTTGAAAAACAGTGGGAATCCATCTTAGGCAACTGCGATGAATTTCTCTATCTGGGTGGCAATGAGACCGGCACCCATAAGATGATTGCTGAGTCCTATCTGGGCAAGGAAACCATTGATATGAACACATATGGCAAAAGCTCCGGACGCAGCGGCAACTACTCCACCAACTGGCAGATTACTGGACGGGAACTGCTGGATGCGGCAGAGGTGCGTATGCTGGACAACCGCTATGCGCTGCTTTTCATCCGTGGTGAAATGCCGGTGATGGATGAAAAGTATGACCTGCTGAATCATCCCAATGTGAAGTACACCCCAGAAAAAGGCGGTGCGCCCTATGTTCATGGCGGCACCGAATTGTCTGTGGCATCCATGTCCGTGACTTCTTCTCCTGGAAGAGTTACACCCACCATGAGTATCTTTGAAAACGACTTTGTGCTTCTTTCCGACGAGGAAATCGAAGCAGAATTATTTGGAGGAAACAAAAATGAAAGCAATTAAGAACATCGAAAAGAAAACCGAAAAGCTCCCCATGTCTCCCAAGGTAAAGCGGGGTTTCCGCTTCTACTGCTCCACGGTACTGGCTGGAGCTATGGTGCTGGGCCTTGCGATGCCTGCATCTGCCACGGCGGTAGGCGATCCTCTCACCGTGGTCAACAACCTGTCCACCTTCATTTTCGGTATGATCCGGGCTGTGGGTATGATCCTGCTGGGTTGGGGCATTGTCCAGGTTGGTCTGTCTCTGCAGTCCCATGATCCTTCCCAGCGTTCCAATGGTTTTCTGACCCTGGCCGGTGGTATTATTATCACCTTCGCCAAGGAGATTCTGACCCTGATTACCGGCTAATAATTTGATTTGTGCAGTGTTGTATGTGAAAACCGGAGTTTTGTTAAAAGAATTTTTTACAAATTGCGATTGACAGGTATACCTGATTCAGGTATAATATTAGTGAAGCAGTAATGCTTCCGGTGTTGAGAGCATCGTAAAAGTTGGGCTGTATGCGGGACAGGGTAAACACCGCACCTTAATGGCATTTAACGCCAAGCCCTACGGTGGGAGCAAACCCGTGGCCTTTGCGGAGGGCTTGAAATCCGCACCTCAAGGCATTTAAAGCCAAGGCTGACAACCAGCAGAAAACTCTCAAACAACAAGAATGAAGGGGAATGGTTTTTCCGTTCCCCTTTTTTCTTAGGCTTCCTGTCGAAAGAAGATAGATTATGGCTGACATCAATACCGAGAAAATCGAACTGAGAAAACAGATCATCTCCGCTGCAAATATTTACAAGCACAATCTGGCCGGTAATGTGTATCTGTATGTATATGGTGACACATATTTTGAAGTTGCGTACATGACAGAATGCTTCAAGCATTTGACCGGTGTGGAAAGCTCGCTGCGTGGTAATTCCTTTTATGACAATGCCAAAAACGCAACGCTGGCTACCAATCAGATTGGCTTCAGCAGTCGCCATCCCTTAAGAACTGCGAAAAAGAAGATTCAATGCCTGCATCAGCTTCCTCAGTTGACCAAGGATCTTGTTTGTGTTGTGAAGGATATGCATACTATCACCATCACATACAAGCTGGGTATCACGAATTTGGAATTTACTGTGGGTTTGACAGAAAACCTCACACCTGCCGGTGACAAGGTAAATGATTGGCTAATTCCCAGAACTCTTCGTATCAACGACAAAGCGATTGATGCTGCTACGGATGCGGATTTTGTTGATTTCATTTTCTCGAAGAAAGCAACTGAAGCTCAATATGACACAGTTTGCTATGCTGCTTCTGATGCTACCCTGCCCGAATGTGTCAAGCTGCTGTTGACAGAAAACCTGCTGTCCCAATTTGCGATAGAAACCGGAACATTGCAACCTGCATAAATCACTGCCCTCGTTTAGCATTTGCTGAGCGAGGGTTTTTCTATACCCAATTCCTAACGGAAGGAGTTGAACAAATGTCAGATAATTGGGTCGTACAAAACCTTCAGAACGCATTGACCACATGGAATGAAAAGTTGGCTGAAATCTGGACACTGGTCACGCAATCCCCGCAGGCGTTCAAAGGCGGCAGTATCTGGGGTGTCATGGTTGGTATTCATGGTGCTGTGAAAGCAATCGGTCTTGCGCTCATTGTTCTGTTCTTTGTCATGGGCGTGATGAAAACCTGCGGCACCTTTGCGGATCTGAAACGTCCGGAAGTGGCAGTAAAAGCCTTTGTCCGCTTTGCACTGGCGAAAGCCGCTGTCACCAATGGATTAGAGCTGATGAACGCACTGTTTTCTGTTGCACAAGGTCTGGTATCCACCATCATGTCTGCTGCCGGTTTCGGCTCCCCACAGCAGGCTGTGCTGCCAACGGAGATTATTACTGCAGTGGAGGACTGTGGATTCTTTGAATCCATCCCATTATGGGCGGTGACACTGATCGGCGGTCTGCTGATCACAGTGCTGTCCTTTGTGATGATTATGACTGTGTACGGACGGTTCTTCAAACTGTACCTTTACACCGCTATCGCTCCGGTTCCCATGGCGGCATTCGCCGGTGAGCCGACACAGAGTATCGGAATCTCTTTCGTAAAGTCCTACACAGCGGTTTGTCTGGAGGGAGCCATCATTGTACTGGGCTGTATCATCTTCTCTCTGTTCGCTGCCACACCGCCTGTTGTTGATCCCAATGCCGCTGCTGTTACCATGGTATGGAGCTATATCGGAGAACTGGTATTCAATATGCTGATCCTGGTTGG
>JAFSAP010000068.1 GCA_017440925.1 Oscillospiraceae bacterium
CCCAAGAACGCTGTTGCCGTCAAGAGCCTGGTTTCCACCCCTCTGGCTGACGCTGTTGCCGCCAACTACGGCGTGGAAATGCGCAACGTCCTCACCGGCTTCAAGTGGATCGGCGATCAGATCGCCCGTCTGGAAGCTGCCGGCGAAGTGGAGCGCTTCATCCTGGGCTTCGAAGAATCCTACGGCTACCTGGCCGGTCCCTATGTCCGCGACAAGGATGCCATCATTGGCTCCATGCTGATCTGCGAAATGGCTGCTTACTACCGCAGCATCGGTTCTTCCGTCAAGGCGCGTCTGGAGGCCATCTACGCCAAGTATGGCCGCTACCTGAACAAGGTTGACTCCTTCGAATTCCCCGGCCTCAGCGGCATGGACAAGATGGCAGGCATCATGGCTGACCTGCGTGCCAATGCTCCCGCTGAAATCGGCGGCTACAAGGTAGTCAAGGTTACTGACTATACCAAGACCGAAGAGACCGGTCTGCCCAGCGCAAATGTTCTGGTCTACGGTCTGGAAGGCGGCGCCACCGTCATCGTCCGCCCCTCCGGCACCGAGCCCAAGATCAAGACCTACTTCACCACTCTGGGTAAGGATCTGGCTGAGGCCCAGGCACAGAAGGATGTGCTGGCTGCTGCTCTGAAGCCCATTCTGGCATAACCTATCCTGCGAATTTACCGAATCTGAGGATCTGGGCAGACAGCAATGTCTGCCCGGATTTTCCTTCCCAAGGAAGTGACACCATGACCATTTTTCTTCCCATACTGGAAACACCCCGTCTGCGGCTGCGGAAGCTGACCCGTGAGGATGTTCCTCTATATTTCTCCCGGCTGTGGTCCAGCGAAGCTGTGGCACGGTATATGCTGTGGGAGCCTCACAAAACCCTGGAGGAATCCGCCGCCAGCCTGGAAACCGTGCTGAAACGGTATGAAACCGGCGAATCCTGCCGGTTCTGCATAGCACTGAAAGAGACTGATGATCTCATCGGCATCATTGACCTTCTGCGCTTTGATGAAGAAACCAAAAGCTGCTCCTTTGCCTATATGCTGGGAGAAGACTTCTGGGGAAAAGGCTATGGAACCGAGGCGCTGAAGGCAGTTATCCGGTTTGCCTTTGAGTCGCTTCAGCTGGAAAGCATCACCGCTGACCATATGGCAGCCAACCCTGCCTCCGGCGCTGTCATGCAAAAAGCCGGTATGGTATTCAGCCATGTGACCCCCGGAAAATACGAAAAGCATGGGCAATCCCAGGATGCCTGGGTATACACCATCACCCGGCAGCAATGGCAGCAAAGCCATATTTCCGGCAACAACTGACCGCAGGACAACAGCTTGTCCTGCGGTTATTTTCTGATGCTTCCCTTTTCTTGACTTTACCCGGATATCATGATACATTTTACTCGTATTGTTACAAAAAAATCCATTTGGGAGAGAGAATATGAAAAAAGGTAACGCCATCGCACTGCTGCCCATCGGTGTATTTCTGGTCATGTATCTGGGACTGGGTCTGCTGTTTGAATACGGCATGAAGATTCCCATGGGCTTTTACCAAGTGCCTATCATCATCGCCTTTCTGACTGCCATTCTGGTTGCCTGTCTGCAAAACCGCAGCCTCAGCTTTGATGAAAAACTGGCCATCATGGGTCAGGGTGTTGGCGATAAGAATATCATCACCATGCTGCTGATCTTCCTCACTGCCGGTGCTTTTGTGGGCGTGGTGGGCCGCAGCAGCGCTCAGAGTGTGGCTTACTTTATGCTGGAGCTGATCCCTGCCCAGTATGCCGTTGCGGTTCTGTTTGTGGTTGCCTGCTTTGTTTCCACCTCCATGGGTACCAGCGTAGGCACCATCACCCTCATTGCCCCCATTGCTGTGGAGGTAGCCCAGGCTTCCGGCTTCAGCGTTCCCCTTTGTGTGGGCACCGTGGTGGGCGGTGCCATGTTCGGTGATAACCTCTCCTTTATTTCCGATACCACCATTGCCGCCTGCAATGGTCAGGGCTGTGCCATGAAGGACAAATTCAAGGGTAATTTCTTTATCGCTCTGCCTGCCGCCCTGGGAACGCTGCTGCTGGTGCTGATCCTCACCGGCCGTCAGGCCACTGCCCCCGTTACAGGCAGTTACAACCTGATCCAGCTGATCCCCTATGTGCTGGTGCTGCTGGGAGGCATTGTGGGCATCAACGTGTTTGTGGTTCTGCTGGCAGGCATCCTGTCCGGTGCCGCCATTATGCTGCTGACAGGCCAGACCGCCGCCACTGCTCTGCTTGCCAACATGGGCAGCGGTGCCGCAGGTATGTTCGAGACCAGCATGGTCGCTATTCTGGTGGCCGCCATGTGTGCACTGATTCGGGTCTATGGCGGCTTTGATGCCCTGCTGAACTTTATCCAGCGGCTGTTCAAAGGTAACAAGGGTGGCCAGCTGGGCATGGGCCTGCTGGTTGGCACCATGGACATCGCCACTGCCAACAACACCGTTGCCATCGTTATGGCAAACCCCATCGCCAAGGAAATGAGCCAGGATTACGGCATCAGCCCCAAACGGGCCGCCTGTATTCTGGACACCTTCTCCTGCATTTTCCAGGGCATCATTCCCTATGGTGCCCAGATGCTGGTGGCCATCTCTGCCTGCGCAGAAATGGGTGTCACCCTCTCTGCATTCCAGATCATGCAGTATCTGTTCTATCCTTATCTGCTGCTGGTCAGCTCCCTTGTGGCAATTTTCCTCATAAAGGAAAATCCTGCAAAATGAAAAAGCTGTACTGCGGTGGCACCTTTCCCTTTGATTATCAGAACGAAGGATATCTGGAACAGGTTTCCCGCGATTACCGCGCCCGGATCCTGGGCAGTTCCAACCTTCTCCTGCAGCGCAGCAACAGCATCTTACTGCGCAGTGATTTGATATACATTGGCCCCTTCTACTTTGAAGCTCCGGAAATGCTGGATACAGATATTATCCGCGCAGAACGGCAGATGGTGGAAAACTGCAGCCATGCTGTTTTTCTACTGGAAGATGGCTGCTGTCCCGGCACCATTACGGAACTGACTTACGCATCCCTGTTAAAAAAGGAAATCGCTGTGTTTTACATACGCAAATCCGATGCAGAAGAAACCGAAAGTTCCCTGCATAACCCCTGCTGGTATCCCATCCTGTTCAGTACCATCCAAAATCCGCATACCCATATTTTCCCCTGCTGCAGCCGGGAAACCGCCACCGAAAAGATTCTGGAATATATCCATACCATATAAAAAGCTGCCGCGTAAGCGGCAGCTTCCTTTTTACACTTTAACGATTCTTCCTTCCCGGCGGGGCTTGGGTGCAGGAGTTTCCTCTGCATAGCCCAGGATGCAGTTGCCCACACCCAGCAGGTCTTCCCGCAGACCCCATTTGCGCAGCAGCGCCTTACCCTCTTCACTTTCGAACATCTGTCTGGCCCGGTGGATCCAGCAGCTGCCCACACCGATATCATGGGCTGCCTGCATCAGATTGCCCATAACCAGCGCACCATCCTCCACGGCGGTGTAGCGCTCCGGCTCCACCAGCACCACCACAACACAGGGGGCACCGTAGAAAGGATCAGCTGTGCTGCCCATGACAGCCGCATTCATCCGGGACAGCTGATCCCGGGTCTGCTGATCCCGGACTGCAACCATGATGGTATTCTGGGTGTTCATACCGCTGGCAGCGTAAAGACCTGCCTCCAGAATGGCATCCAGATGGGCATCACTTACCTGCTCCGGCTTGTACTTGCGGATGGAACGGCGTTCTTTTAAGTTTTCCAGCATAATGATACCTCCTGCGATTATTTAGGGTAATATTGGTTTACATAATCCATTGTGGTCATGAATTGAAAGTCAAAGGTTTTGAGCCAGGTCAACAGTTCCTCCATGTATTCCCAATGATCCAGCATATCCAGCTCGTAGGAATGCCCCGCCAGAACAAACAGGGACACCGGCAGGTCATTCTGTGCAAACCGGGTGATTTTCTCCCGGATATCCGGATCGTTGTAGAGGCCATGAATCGGAATATGGTAAGGATCTGCAGGAAGGGCAAAGGAGTCTGAAAATTCCGACAGACGGATATAGCGGACAAACCTGCGGATAATATGGATCTCCCGCTCTGTGCAGACCGTAAAGGGAACCGCAAAGCCCAGCTCTCTGACACCAAAAATCGCTTTCAGCGCTTCGCAATCCCCTTCCACCTCCCGGCGAAGCTGGGGCGGCGGCAAGGTTTCCAAACGATAGTGGTGAAGACTGTGGCTGGCAATTTCATGGCCCCGGTACTGCTTCACCGTTTCGGCAAGACGCTGGCGGACAACCGGTTTTCCCGCATATTCCCACACAAAATCCTCCAGACCGGAGTTTACGTTAAAGGTAGCCGGAATGTCAAACCGGTTCAGAAGCTCCACCAGGCGGCCATCCTGCACAGTGCCGTCGTCGAAGCTTAACAGGAAAACCTTACGCATTTTCACCCTCCTCAAACAGGGATTCTACGGTACTGCAGAAATACTTCTCCACAAAATATGTCTCCTCCGCGATCTGCTGCCGGGTGAAAGCCACGCCCTCCGGGGCGGCCACCAGCTTGTCCTCGTTGTCATCCTGCCGCCGGATGACCTCGATGATCCTGCCCCGGAACCGGGAAAGCGGTTTCGCCACTCCCAGGACATAGACATCCTGTTCCTCTCCATCTCCGCCGGTAACACCGGGTAGAAATCCATAATTGATGGAATAGTGCAGAGTGATACCTTTGGTCACATGGGTATGGCCCACCGGACGGTCAATGACAACATCCACGGTTTTCCCCATCAGCTTCCGGATCAAGGCTTCCCGCTGCTGCGGCGTGAGAAACTGTTCTGTATTTCCATACCCCATCATATCACCCCGTTTTTCATACTATATCATATTTTATCCCATAGCACAACAAAAAACGGATGCCCGCGGGCATCCGTTTTTCTTATTGCAAGGCTTCCACTGCTGCCTGGATCTGGGGATCCTCCTGGGGCTGCAGCTTATCATAATAGATATTCAGCATGGTTTCCTCGTCCACAGGCACTTTCACATCCGGCTCTATGCCCACACCCTCCAGGCTGATGCCCTTGGGCGTGAAATACTTTCCGATGGATAGTGCCACCGCAGAACCGTCAGACATCCGGAAAGTGCTCTGGAAATATCCTTTGCCCGTGGTCTTTACGCCCACCACAACAGCAGCTTCATATTCCTGCAGGGCTGCAGCAAAGAACTCTGCGGCAGAATAGGATTCCCCATCCACCAGCACCGCCATGGGCATTTCCAGACAGTCAGCATCCGAAGTATCCACATTCTCCCGTCCCGCATAATCCACCGTCCGGAACAGGTCACCCTCCGGCAACAGATAATCCAGCACCTCTACCAGTTCATCTGCATAGCCGCCAGGATTGCCCCGTACATCGAAAATCAGCTTTTCCGCACCCTCTGCCAGCAATGCTTCGATGGCTGCAATGGTTTCCTCTGCACACCGCTCATCAAAATTGGCAATGGTAACAAGACCAATATGATTGTCCAGCATTTCCCACTGGGCCACTGGCACCTGAACCTTCCGGCGGATCACAGACATGGTCAGCTCTTCACTGCCCCGGCGGACAGTCAGCGCCACCGCGGTTCCCTCCTTGCCCCGCACCAGATTCCGGGCATCGGTGGTGGACATACCAGAGGCTGACTGGCCCTCGATGGCAATGATCACATCATCCACCAGCATGCCGGCTTCCTCCGCAGAGCTGCCGGGATTGACCTGCATGACCTGCAAGCCATCTCCATCGTGGGCAACCGTGATGGTGATGCCGATTCCCACATAGGCATTTTCGGAAGTTTCCCGGTAGGCTGCATACTCCGAAGCCGGAATATAATAGCTCCACCGGTCTCCAGCAGCGTTCACCATAGCTTCTGCTGCCACATCCTCCAACTCCGGCACGCTGACATCCTCAATATAGTAATCCTCGATCAGATCCGTCAGCTGGTCCAGTTTGGAGATATCTGCCCCCATTCCAAACATCATACCTATGGACAGCACGGAGGATAGCGCTGCCACCAGAACATAAGACAGAAACACCAAGAACTTTTTCTTCACTTTTATCACCTCATAGAAAGTTTCCCACAGCCGGTTCCGGCTGTGGGAAACGAAGCTGCTTAATACAGGGCAACGTAGTTGCAGGGATTCACATAGGCACCGTTATAGGAGATGCCGAAGTGCAGGTGGTAGCCCGTAGCCACACCGGTCTTGCCCACATAGCCGATCAGCTGTCCCTGGGACACATTCTGTCCGGCAGATACCACATAGTGGGTCATATGCATGTAAATGGAGGAGTAACCATCCATATGGTTGATCCGGACATAATAACCGGCAGCGCTGCCATAGGTAGCGGCAGAAACCTGGCCTGCCCGGGATGCATAAATGGGGGTGCCCTCCGGTGCCGACAGGTCAACGCCCTGGTGGTAAGAAGAAGCACCGGATGTGGGGGAAGTACGGTTTCCAAAGGGAGAGGTCAGCTTCACATAGCTGCAGGGTACTGCCCAGCTGCCACCGCCGCTGGGTGCACCGGAATTGGTGCCGGAGCTGTTATTGGTGGTGCCGCCATTGGTATTGCCGCCATTGGTATTGCCGGCTGTAGTGGGAGGCTGGGTAGTTTCCGAGGTGGCCAGCCATTCCAGGTATTCACGCTGCTTGGCCTGGGTGTATTCCCGCTCCTGCTGGGCAATTTCATTGAGGAATGCCTTCTCCTGTTCTTCGTACATAGCCTGGAGTTCTTCCAGCTCCACGCCCTTTGCGATCAGTTCCAGCAGCAGGTCATCTGCTTCCTTACGCTTGCCATCCAGTTCCTCCTGGGTGGCATCCAGTTCTGCCTTGGTTGCCTGCAGGTCTGCCTTTTCCAGTTCCAGTTCTTCCTGGGCCTGGGCCACATTCTCTGCGGCATCTCCCAGTTCTTTCAGCCGGCGCTGGTCAGAGGCTGCAATTTCCTCCACCATATTCATCCGGTCCAGCAGGTCAGAGAAGCTGTTGGCCTTAAACAGAACTTCCCAATAGGAAATACTGCCATCCTCTTCCATGGCCCGGATCCGGTCTTTGGTATTCTCATTCAGCTCCTGATACCGTTCCTCAGCATGGTCCAGTTCGTCCTGCTTATCTGCAATCAGAACATTGAACGCAGAGATCTGCTCATTGATATTGATGATCTGGGTGTTCAGCAGGCCAATCTCCTGGTCGATGACATTCTTCCGGGCAACGATGTCCGCGATTTCGTCTTCGTTCTGCTTATACTGTTCCTTAACGGACTTGATCTCCGCCGAGATAGCCTTTTTCTCTTCCTTCAGTGCATTGATCTGTGCACGGATCTCACTGGAGGACATGGCGTTGGCACGGGTAGGCAGCAGGCCAAGGATCAATGTCAGCAGCAGTACACCTGCCATAACACCAGCCAGGACAGATACCAGGCGTTTGCGATTTTTCATAGTATTCTCCTTCACCAAAGGGAGGCATTAGTAGATATATGCCAAGGGGTTTACATAACTTCCTGCATAGGAAATGCCGAAATGCAGATGGGGGCCGGTGGAAATACCAGTGCTTCCCACATAGCCGATCAGCTGTCCCTGCGCAACAGACTGGCCGGCAGAGACAACATAATTTGTCATATGCATGTAGATGGAGGAAAATCCATCCAGATGGTTGATGCTGACATAGTATCCGGCACCGCCTGCCTGGTAAGAGGCTGTTGTGACCTTACCGGCACGGGTGGCATAGATGGGCGTACCCTGGGCACAGGCCATATCGATACCGTTGTGCATACGGTTGACGCCCAAAACAGGATGCTTTCGCATACCAAAGGGACTGGTCAGGGTATAGCCTGACACCGGTGTAACCCAGGTTGCATCAGAAGCAGGTGCGCCGCCTGCAGCCGCCAGAGCTGCCAGCTTCTCCTCATACTTAGCTTCTTTCAGTTCTTTTTCTTTGGCAGCAATGGATCGCATCAGATCATCCTGCAGCGCCTCGGATTCATCCAGCATTGCCTGGAATTCATCCTGCTTTTTTGCCAGTTCCCGGAGGATGCCATCGGAAGCGGTACGCCGCTCCTCCAGTACCGCCTGGGATTCTGCCAGGGCTGCATTAGATGCTTCCAGCTCTTCCTTGCCCAGCCGCATCTGCTCCTGTGCTTCCTCCACCAGAGCAGCTGCCTGCCGCATCTCTTCCAGACGGGCCTGGTCAGAGGCAGCAATTTCCTGCATCATGTTGATCCGATCCAGCATATCGATAAAGCTGCTGGCTTCAAAAATAACTTCCCAATAGCTGACGGTGCCTTCCTCCTCCATAGCCCGGATGCGAAGCTTATGCTTCTCATTGAGGCCGTTGAGGGTAAACTGGGCAATATCCAGTTCGTCCTGGGCGTCCGCGATCAGCTGGCCGTAAGCGGTGATCTGCTCATTCAGATTCTGCACCTGGGCATTCAGCAGAGAGATCTCCTGGTCAATGGCATTTTTCTGGTTCACCAGATCCTGGATCTCGCTGGCATTGGCATCATACTGGCCCTGGATGGCATCGATCTCCGCCTGGATCGCCTTATTCTTGTCTTTCAGGGAATTCAGCTCCTGCTGAATGGCTGAAGAGGATTTTGCAGCCTGGGCCGGGGTGGGCAGCACAGCAAAGAACATGGCCGCCGCCAGAACCAGGGCAATCACAGATGTAAGGGAATTGCGCTTCATATGTTTGGTCTCCAATTATCTCTATAGGGGTTGGCTGTGTTCAGCCGTATCAGCAAACTGCTTATACGTTCATAAACTTCCGGATGGAAGTCCAGCTGCCCACGATACCGACGAAGAGGCCGGCAGCAGCAAAGGTTGCCATCATAGGCATCAGCAGTTCCTGGAAGGCCACAAAGCTGAACAGCTGCAGGGAGTCCACCTGGGAAACCTGCTGCACCAGGCTGTCATACAGTGCCCACTCCAGGCCGAAAGCCAGTGCGGCACCCACCATGCCCAGGGTAAAGCCCTCCACCTGGAAAGGCAGACGGATAAAGGCATTGGTTGCACCCACCATTTTCATGATGGCGATCTCATCCTTGCGGTCATACATGGCCAGCTTAACGGTGTTGGAAATGATCAGAAGGCTGACCACCAGCAGAATGGCGATGACTGCCACGGATACGATGTGGATCACGCTCTGAATGGTGGAGAAGCCCTCTGCCAGCTCATAGGCCGCATTGGTCTTGGCAACACCGGGGATCTGCTTCAGCTGGGCATCGGTCTGCATCATTTTTGTGTTATCTTCCAGCGTGACCACAAAGCGGTGACGCAGATCATCTGCCTGGACACCACTGAAAGCACTGTCGCCCTCATGGTCATTGATAAAATCCTCCAACGCTTCTTCCCGGGAGATGAAGGTGGACTGCAGAATGTTGTCCAGGGTGTTGATCTTGGTGCCGATGGAACGGGCTTCCGCATCGGACAGTTCGCTGTCCACATACACCAGGATCTCACTGGTCTGGTTCAGTTCCTCCACCATGATATCCAGGTTATAGGCCAGGATGGAGAAGCTGCCCACGATCAAAAGACAGGCCACCGTAACACACACAGCGGCAAAGGACATAAAGCCATGGGTAAAAATACCCTTGAAGCCTTCTTTTAACAGATAACCAAAATTATTTAATCTCATGGCTTATTCCTCCCCCAGTCCGTCGTCAACGATGATACCCTCGTCGATCACGATGGTCCGCTTATGGAAGCGCTGTGCCAGCTTATGGTCATGGGTGACCACCAGCATGGTGGTGCCCAGATTGTTGATCTCCTGCAGCAGTGCCATGATTTCAAAGGAACGCTCCGGGTCAAGGTTACCGGTAGGCTCGTCCGCGATGATCATAGAGGGATTGTTCACCAGAGCACGGGCAATGGCCAGTCTCTGCTGCTCACCGCCGGACATCTCATTGGGATGGCGGTTGGCTTTGTTCTCTAGGCCGACCAGTTCCAGCACATAGGGAACACGCTCCTTGATGTCCCGCTCCCTGGCACCGACCACACGCATGGCAAATGCCACATTTTCATAGACCGTCATTTTTTCGATCAGCCGGAAATCCTGGAACACAACACCGACAGTACGGCGCAGGTAGGGGATCTCACGCTTGCGGATCCGCTCCAGAGAGTAGCCGTTCACATGGACGGTGCCGGAGGTGGGCTTCAGCTCACCGGTGATCAGCTTGATAATGGTGGACTTGCCGCTGCCGGAGGGGCCGATCAGAAAGCAGAATTCACCATCTTCAATCTGCATGTTGACACCGTTCAGAGCAGTATTGCCTTGATCGTATGCTTTCACAACATCAGTAAATTCAATCATATCATCTATCTCCTGTTATAAAGCAGCTTCGGAAAGACATCCCGAATCTGCCCGCAGTGTAACCAAATTGTAACACATTGTAAAAACGATGTCAATTACAATCGGTCAAAAAAACGTCCTTTTCAAAGATTTAACAATTCATACACAATTTATTTCCGCTGAAAACAGTCTTTTTCCGTCTTTTTTCAGTTTACCATAATACGTTTCGGAACGGAAAAACACTTTTTCTTCCGCAAAAAAACGGAGCTGCCCAGCAGCCCCGTTTTCACTTAAAATCAGCGGGTTTCCCGGCTGGTCAGATACTTGCGGACCATCAGCGCCACCTTGAAAACGATGGCATGGTCGAACTGACGCAGGTCAAGACCGGTCAGCTTCTTGATCTTTTCCAGACGGTAGACCAGAGTATTGCGGTGAACAAACAGCTTCCGGGAGGTCTCGGAAACGTTCAGGTTGTTCTCAAAAAACTTGTTGATGGTGAAGAGCGTCTCCTGATCCAGGGAATCAATGGAGTTCTTCTTGAAAACTTCACTGAGGAAGATCTCACACAGGGTGGTGGGCAGCTGGTAGATCAGACGGCCGATGCCCAGGTTCTCATAGTGCATGATGCTCTTCTCGGTGTCAAAGACCTTGCCCACTTCAATGGCGGTCTGGGCTTCCTTGTAGGAGTCAGCCAGCTCCCGCAGATGCTCGGCAATGGTGCCGATACCCACAACGGTCTTGATCCGCAGCTCGTTCTTCAGAGTCTCCTCCATGGAGACAGCGATCTTTTCCAGTTCCTCGCTGGTAACATTGGGTGCGATCTGCTTGACCACAGCCACATCCATCTCATTGATACTGATGACAAAGTCCTGCATCTTGTCGGGGAACATGCCGGACAGCACATCCACTGTGGCCACATCGCTGTGACCCACCTGCCGGATCAGAAATACAGCCCGGGGTGCATCGGTGGCGAAGTGCAGTTCCTTGGCGCGGATGTAAATATCGCCGGGCAGAATATTATCCATAATAATATTCTTTACAAAAGTGCCACGGTCGTGCTTCTCCTCATAGAAGATCTTTGCATCGTTCAGTGCAATGTAGGCCAGCTGGCAGAAGCCTCTGGCAGCCTCATCATCACCGGAGCAGAATACGGCATACTCAAAATAGTTGGAGTTGCCCACAATGGCCTTGAAGGTCTTCTGGCTGAAAGTCACCATAGCGTCTGCGCTGCTGCCAACCTTCAGTGCAGCATCTGCCCAGCGCTCACCCTGCAGGGAATTGTCGGTACAGGAAACCACACAGCCATCGGTATCGATAACACCAAAGGTACGGTCGGAAATCTCTCTGAGCTGAACGATCACACTCTGAAAAACACTGTTGGACATTTTCGTGTCCCTCCTTAGTATCTTGCACAAATGCGCATTTCACAAAATCGCAATGCTATTATACACAGCTTTTGCGCATTTTGCAAGTGCCTTTTGACATTTTATTGCAAAAAGTCCTGTTCTTTTTAGATATTATTCCAAGTATTCCTGCCGAATTTTGCCAGATCAGTCATTTGTTATAGGGCAGTTTGCCCTGCGCCAGTGCTTCCAGATTCTGGATCTCCGTCTCTGTCAGCTCCCGGACAGCCCCTCTGGGAAGGCTTCCAAGGGTCAGCTCCCCCTCCTGCCGCCGCTCCAGATAGGCCACCGTCATATTCCGGGAGGCCATCATCCGGCGCACCTGGTGGTACTTCCCCTCGCAGACTGTGATCAGACTTTCTCCAGGGCCCAGCGGTTCCAGCACAGCGGGCAGACAGACCGTTCCATCCCGGAGGGTGATTCTCGAGGCAAAGGCCTTTACATCCTCCTCCCCCGCCTGGCCCTCATGCCGGGCATAGTAGATTTTGGGCACCTCTTTTTTGGGGGAGATCAGCTGGTGCAGCAGACTGCCGTCATTGGTAAACAGTAGCAACCCTTCGGTGGCCTTATCCAGGCGGCCCACCGGTTTTAAGTCCAGGTGCTTCATTTCCGGAGGGAGCAGTTCCATAACTGTTTTTTCCACCGGGTCTTCCGTCGCCGTCACAAAGCCTGCCGGCTTGTTCAGCATCACCACTGCCCGGCGCATGCCGCCCAGCACCTCTCCATCCAGGCAGATGGTCTGCACCGCCGGATCGATCTTCCGGCCAGGATCCTTTTCCGGCTTTCCCTCCACCGTGACCCGTCCGGATTTCAAAATCGCCTTCACCTGACTGCGGGTGCCAACACCGCTGTCACATAAGTATTTATCCAACCGTTCCATGGTTCCTCCGTTCTATCCCTGTCCCCGGCTGCATAAATTTCAGCAGATGCCAAACAGGAGGGATTTATTATGATGGTAATGACCGCCAAGGTCAATCTGAAAAAAATCATGCTCATGATCACCGCCGCTGCCGCACTGGTGCTGGTACTGATCCTGCTGATGGGCGGCGGCAACGAAAGCACCGCCACCACCGCCGCACCTGCCGTATCCGGCAATGAGGGGCGGATACAGTTTCTGAAAAACTTCGGATGGGAAGTCAGCACCACCCCCACAGAGTCCAGCCAGGTGCGGATCCCCCAGGAGACCAGCGAGGTTTTCGACCGGTACAACACCCTGCAGAAAGGACAAGGTTATGACCTCAGCGCCTATGCCGGCAAGAATGTCATGCGTTATGTTTACGAGATCAGCAATTATCCCGGCGCCAAAGAGCCGGTTTACGCCACCCTTCTGGTGCATAAAAACCAGGTCATCGGCGGCGATGTGACGGATACTGCCGCCGGAGGCAAGATCCGGGGCTTTAAGATGCCGGAGAGCACTGCACCATCCACCACAGCCACAGCAGGACAATGAGGCGTTAGAAATCCGACGTTTTCCCCGCTTCCCATTTCGCTCCACGCGCTTTGCATTTGTCTCAGTGTATCACAGAATACAATTCTTGACAAGCTTTCACATCCATGGTATTCTGTAAGGGAACTGAACAGTATCTTCAGGGCGGGGTGTGATTCCCCACCGGCGGTAAAGTCCGCGAGCGCCTGTGCGCAGGAACCGGTGTGATTCCGGTACCGACAGTAAAGTCTGGATGGAAGAAGATATGCTGCAAAGCCGTGCCTTTGTTTTTCACGCCCTGGGTGTATGCTCAGGGCGTATTCTGTTTTTGAGGTGACGCATATGAATGGACTGTTGATGCAGCTGTGGGAAAACCTAAGCTTTGTGCTGATGTGTATTCTGGTGATTTTCGCTCTGGCTGTTGCGGCAAAATTCTCCGAGCAGTATTTCCCTGAAAAACGCAAAGTCAGCAAGGCCCGGTATGTCAGCATTGTGGGCATCTGCGCTGCCATTGCCACTGTGCTCCATGTACTGGACTTCCCTGTGCTGTTCCTGGCTCCGGAATTTTATAAGCTGGACTTTTCCGAGCTGCCGGTCCTGCTCTGCGGCTTCTACCTGGGTCCCACTGCCACCGTCGCCTGCGAGGGTGTAAAGATCCTGCTGAAGCTGGTGGTAAAAGGCACTTCCACCGCTTTTGTGGGAGATTTTGCCAATTTTGTTGTGGGCTGCAGTTTTGTTCTTCCGGCCACCATCTGGTATCATGTTCACAAATCCAAGCACAGCGCCGTTATTGGTCTGATCCTGGGCACACTGTCCATGGCTATCCTTGGCAGTGCCTTCAACGCTGTCTATCTGCTGCCGAAATTCTCCCAGCTGTTTGGTCTGCCTCTGGATACGATTATCGGTATGGGCACCGCCATCCGGGGCGGCGTCAACAGCGTCACCACCTTTGTAATGCTGTGTGTGGCACCGCTGAACCTGCTGAAAGGTGCCATGGTTTCCGTTCTGACCATGCTGCTGTACAAGCGGGTAGCAAAACCCCTCTTCGGTATCCGCAAATAAAGCTTACCGGGACACTCCTGTGTCCCGGTTTTTTTTGATTTTCGCAACATTGTGCATGATGTGCCCCTCAACAATATTGACACTTTTGTGAAAAATGATTATAATTTTATCAGAATCACAAATACAAAGGAGTGGAATATCCTATGGATGCCAAATATGATGCCCTGTTTACCCCCTGGAAGATCGGCAATGTGGAGATCAAAAACCGCATCGTCCTGTGTCCCATGGGCGGCACTTCCCTGTTCGGCTGGTTTGAGCTGACAGGCTGCAAGTTCGACAAGGAAGCTGCCAAGTTTTTCCTGGAGCGGGCCAACAACAATGTAGGCCTCATCATCCCCGGTATCGCGCCCCTGCGGGATACCATCTGGGGTAAGTGGCTGTGGCAGAACGAAGCCATGTTCGATGAACTGAAGGTCTTTATGGATGAAATCCACAAGACCGGTGCCAAGCTGTTCATCCAGCTCACCGCCGGTATGGGCCGCAGCTGGGCCATCACCGACCACATTGCACCTCTGCATAAAAACAAGGTGCTGCGTAAGATCATCAAGCCTGTTCTGGATACCAGTCACGAGCTGGCCAGCCCCAGTGAGCTGCCTTCCCGGTGGGATCCTTCCATCACCACCCCCGCCATGACCATCGAGCAGATCCACGAACTCATTGAAGCCTTCGCCAAAACTGCCGCCCTGTGCAAAAAAGCAGGTGTCGACGGTGTGGAAGTCCACGCTGTTCACGAAGGTTATCTGCTGGACCAGTTCACCATGGAATGGACCAACAAGCGCACTGATGAATACGGCGGCAGCTTTGAAAACCGCTACCGTCTGCCTGTGGAGATCGTCAAGGCCATTAAGGAAGCCTGCGGCGAGGATTTCCCTGTCTCTCTGCGTTACTCCGTAGAATCCAAGGTCAAGGGTTTCTGTGAGGGTGCTGTTCCCGGTGAAGTTTACACCGAGGTGGGCCGCAGCATGGCAGAATCCGAAAAAGCTGCCAAATACCTGCAGGATGCAGGCTACGATATGCTGAATGCTGACAACGGTACCTATGACAGCTGGTACTGGGCACACCCGCCTATGTACATGCCCCAGAACTGCAACCTGGAGGATGTTTCCCACATCAAGCAGTTCGTGGACATTCCTGTGGTCTGCGCCGGACGTATGGAACCGGATGTGGGTGCCTGGGCCGTGGCAGAGGGTAAGATCGATGCTGTGGGCGTTGCCCGTCAGTTCCTGGCGGATGGCGAATGGATCACCAAGATGATCGAAGAGCGGGAAGCCGATATCCGTCCCTGCATCTGCTGCCACAATGGCTGCTTCAACTTCTGCAGCTACAAGGGTCACGCCAACGACCAGAGCCTGTTCGACACCATGGGTCTGGCCCGCTGCGCCATCAACCCCGAAACCATGCAGAGCCGTAAATACAAAATCAAGCCCGCCAGAAGAAAGAAGACCATCGCCATCATCGGCGGCGGCATCGGCGGTATGGAGACTGCACTGGTCTGCGCCAAGCGGGGCCATAAGGTCACCATTTACGAAAAGTCCAACGAGCTGGGCGGTGTGTTCATTGCCGCTGCCGCTCCCTCCTTTAAGGAAAAGGACAAGGCTCTCATTGCCTGGTACAAGCGGGAGCTGACCAAGTACCCCATTGAAGTGAAGCTGAACGCCGAAGTCAGCGACATTTCCAAGATCACCGCCGACGAGATCGTCGTCGCCACCGGATCCAAGCCCATTACGCTGGAACTGCCCGGCTTTGAAAAGGGCATCCAGGCCATCGACTTCCTCCGTGGACGGCAGGAAGTGGGTGAAAATGTCACCATTATCGGCGGCGGCCTGACCGGCTGTGAAATTGCCTACGAGCTGTACCTGCAGGGCAAAAAGCCCACCATCGTGGAGATGAAGGACGATCTGATCGCCGTGACCGGTGTCTGCCTGGCAAACTCCAGCTATCTGCGTGACTTCTTCAAGGCCAACAAGGTTCCTGTCCATCTGGAAACCCGGCTGGTGGAGATCCAGGACGGCAACGTTCTGGTGAAAGACCGCAACGGTGTGGAATTCAAGATCCCTGCGGACTCTGTGATCCTCTCTGTGGGCTACACCTCCAACCCCGTGGCAAAAAAGACCAAGGAAAAGAAGAACATCCATCTGGTAGGTGACTGCGATAAGGTGGGCAATCTGCGCACCGTTATCTGGCAGGCCTGGGATGTGGCAATGAAGCTGTAATTGTGCTGCCCCGAAAGGAGAATCCCCATGAAAAATGCCTATCCCCACACCGGGAAATGGCTGCGGGAGTGGTTTCCCGAGCAGACCAGAAGCATTCCCAGTATTATCGTGTGGACGATCATCTATATTCTGGATGTAGGTTTGGTTTTCTGGCTGGCCGCAAAACTGGGGATCTCCATACTGGATTTCCACCACCAAACACAGACAGTGGTCATAGGCGTGTATCTTGTGATCGCACTGGCACTGTTCTGGCTGGAAACCGCCATTTATAACCGGATCACAAAAGCGATCCGCGACCATAATACCCTCGACTGAGAAAGGAAAGACTATGTACTTAACTGATGAACAGCAGGCCATACTGAACGGTTCCAAAGGCGAAACTCTGGCCAAGGTCATGAAGACCCTGGTCATGTACGGCGAGACCTTTGGTGCTGAAAAGATGGTTCCTGTCACCTCCGAATACAATCATCTGGTGACCTCCTTCGGCCTGAAAATGATGGGCCCCGTCTTTGATCTGATGCAGCAGCTCATTGATGGCGGCGCCGTTTCCCAGCAGAAGTTCTCCGTGGATCCCCGTCCCCTGGATAAGAAGGTTCCTGCCAACTTCCTGCAGAATTTTATTTTCAACAACATCATGTATGCCAAGCAGGAATCCTACGAACAGCAGCTGCAGAAGCTGGGGCTTATGAACGATGATGCCTTTACCTGCGCCTGTTATCTGGATCAGGTGGGCAATGCTCCTAAAAAGGGCGAGATCCTCAGCTGGGCAGAATCCTCCGCCGTGGTTTACGCCAACTCTGTGCTGGGTGCCCGGTGCAACCGGAATTCCGGCATTATGGACATCATGGGCTCCATTGCCGGCTTTGTTCCCTGTTTTGGTCTGCTGACCGACGAGGGCAGAAAGGCAACCTGGATCGTGAAGGTGGACTGCAAGAATAAACCCGAGGCTCAGCTGCTGGGCAGCGCCATCGGTATGAAGGTCATGGAGGATGTTCCCTTCGTCACCGGTATGGAAAAATGGCTGGGTACGGAGCTGAACGATGAAAACCGGGCTTATCTGAAGGATTTCGGTGCCGCTACCGCCTCCAACGGCGCTGTGGGCCTGTACCACATTGAGAATCTGACCCCCGAAGCCAAGGAACTGGGCGCTTCCCTGGTGGCTCCCGGTGCCAAGGTCTACGTCATTGATGATGCCGAGCTGGAACGGGTAAAGAACAATTATCCTGTTGTCTGGAAGGACAAGGATGCCAAGCCCAAGCTGTGCTTCATCGGCTGCCCCCACCTGTCCATGCAGCAGCTCATCGACTGGACTGTAGCCGTGGAAGATGGGCTGAAAGCCAGCGGTAACAAGAAGGTTCTGATCCCCACGGTCTTTACCACAGCTCCCGGTGTAAAAAAAGAATTTGAAAAGACCGAGTACGCCAAGCGGCTGGAAGCCACCGGCGTGATCCTCTCCTACATCTGCCCGCTGATGTACATGAACAATCCTCTGGCAGGCAAAATGCCCGTCATCACCTGCTCCAACAAGCTGCGCACCTATACCACCGCCCGGTTCTACACAGAAGCAGAGATCCTGGCCAAGATCACGAAAGGAGGCAACTGATATGCGTGAATTTGTAGGACGGGTCGTAGCACCCGGTACTGTTTCCGCCCCTGCCCTGGTTTCCCATGGCGGACTGAATACGCTGGCCTCCTTCCAGAAGGCGTTGCAGTTCGGTGACAAGAAGGCCACCTGCGGCGACCAGAATAACCCTGACCTGTACAACAAGCAGATGGTGGGCAAGGCTTTGTGCCTGCCCCAGACCATCGGCTCCACCACCGGCGGTCTGGTGCTGTACTGTGCCTGCGCCATGGAACGCAACCCCGCCTGCATGCTGTTCAGCAAGCCCATCGATTCCCTGGCTGCTGCCGGCTCCATCCTGGCCTCCGTCTGGCTTGAGGGCATCAACATGCCCGTTGTGGATTCTCTGGGTGAGGAATTCCTGGAATATGTCAAGGACGGCATGATGATCTCCGTTGGTGCTGACGGCCGGGTCATCGTCGAGTAAACTAAAAATGCGCAAAGACCGCAGTCGCCAGGCTGCGGTCTTTTGTTTTTGTGCCGCGGATTTTTCTCTTTACTTTGTTATATTGAAGTGGTATAATGTGCGAAACGCTTTTTCACGCAGGAGGGATAGACAATGCGTGTCGTCATCAAAATCGGCACCTCCACGCTGACCCACACCACCGGCAACTTAAATATCCGCCGGGTGGAACAGCTGTGTAAGGTTATGAGTGATATCAAAAATGCCGGACATGAAGTGATCCTGGTATCCTCCGGTGCTATCGGCATGGGTGTGGGCAAGCTGGGACTGCTGGAACGCCCCAGTGATGTGCCCACCAAACAGGCCGCCGCTGCCGTTGGCCAGTGCGAACTGATGTATTTCTACGACAAGATCTTCGGTGAGTATCACCACATCGTGGCCCAGCTGCTGATCACCAACGAGGATATTCTCAGCGAAAAGCGGCACCAGAACTTCAGCAACACATTAAACCGGCTGCTGCAGCTGGGTGCCCTGCCCATTATCAACGAAAATGATACCGTTGGCACCAAGGAAATCGTCATCGGTGACAATGACACCCTGGCCGCTATCGTGGCAGAAAGCGTCAAGGCCGATGTTCTGGTTCTGCTGACAGACATCGACGGTCTGTATACCGGGGATCCCAGAAACAACCCCGACGCAAAGCTGATCCATCAGATCACAAAGCTGGATGACTCCGTCATGGCATTGGCAGGCGGAACCGGATCCAACCGTGGTACCGGCGGTATGGTCACAAAGCTGCAGGCCGCCAAGATCTGCATGGGCTGCGGCTGCGATATGGTCATTGCCAACGGCAACAATGCAAATAACCTGTACGACATCATCGACGGCAAGGATGTCGGCACCAGATTTACGGAGGTGCAATAATGAAAACCATGCTGACCGCTGCCAAAGCAGCAAAAACAGAAATTGCCTGTCTGACCACGGAGCAGAAAAATGCGGCGCTCTGCGCCATGGCCGATGCCCTGCTTGCCAATGAGGCAGACATTCTGGCCGCCAATACCCTTGACCTGGAGGCCGCCAAAGGTACCGTGTCCGACGTTATGCTGGACCGGCTGCTGCTGAGTTCTGCCCGGATTGCCGGAATGGCGGAGGGTATTCGGCAGGTGGTGAATCTGCCCGACCCCGTTGGCAGAATTCTGGAGGAATATACCCGGTCTGATGGTCTGCTGATCCAGAAAACCGCTGTCCCCATGGGTGTCATCGCCATCATCTACGAAAGCCGTCCCAACGTCACCAGCGATGCAGCTGCCCTCGCCTTAAAGAGCGGCAATGTCTGTGTTCTCCGGGGCGGTAAGGAGGCCTTCCGCAGTGCAAACGCCATCGTTTCGGCTCTGAAAAAGGGCCTCGTCTCTGTAGGTATTACGGAAAATGCTGTCAATCTGGTGCAGGATACCTCCCGGGATAGCGCTACCGCGCTGATGACCGCCAACGGCTATATTGATCTGCTGATCCCCCGGGGCGGCGCCGGACTGATCCAGGCCTGTGTCCGCACCGCAACCGTTCCCTGCATTGAAACCGGCACCGGCATCTGCCATGTATATGTGGAAAAAACAGCTGACCAGGCTATGGCGCTGAATATCATCGAAAACGCAAAAACCAGCCGTCCCAGCGTCTGTAATGCGGAAGAGGTTCTTCTGGTGGATAAAGCCATCGCCAAAGAATTCCTGCCGAAGCTCCATGACCGCATCGGCGCAAAGGTGGAGCTGCGGTTGGACGAAACAGCCGCCGCCATCATTCCCGGCACCCCCGCAGGGGCAGCCGATTTCGACACCGAATTCCTGGACTATATTCTGGCCGTTAAGTGCGTAGAGGATGTTCAGGAGGCCGTCGCCCACATCGCCGCCCATTCCACGGGACACAGCGAGGCCATCGTCACCTCGGACCCCCACGCCGAAACGGTCTTTACCTCCGGTGTGGACAGCGCAGCCGTTTATGTCAACGCCTCCACCCGGTTCACTGATGGCGGCGAATTCGGCCTGGGCTGCGAAATGGGTATTTCCACCCAGAAGCTTCACGCCCGGGGCCCCATGGGTCTGCGGGAACTGACCACTTACAAGTACATCATCCATGGCAAGGGCCATGTGCGCTAACATTCCATGTCCGCACTGCGCCACTTGCCCCTCCCAAAGGGAGCGGTGGCACGCCGTAAAGCGTGACGGAGAGGGGGCGCGTATTACCCTCTCAGTCAGCTTCGCTGACAGCTCCCCCAACGGGGGAGCCAAGTGCGATTAACCACCCCGACTGCATCATCATATCATTGCAAGGAGAAACTACCATGAAATACGGATTTATTGGCTGCGGCAATATGGGCGGAGCCATCGCAAAGGCTCTGCGCCGCCAGACCCCTTCCATTATGATCGCTGATCCCGCCCCCGCCGCAAAGCTGCTGGCTGAGGGATTGGAGGCTGTTTACACCGATAATGAAACCCTGGCCGCTTCCTGCCAGCGGATCTTCCTGGCCGTCAAGCCCCACCTGATGAAGGGCATGCTGCTGCCTCTGCAGCCCATTCTTGCCGAAAAGAAGCCCCTGCTGATCACCATGGCCGCCGGACTGGAGCTTGCCACTATCCGGGAATTTGTGGGCTGTGACCTGCCTATTATCCGCATTATGCCCAACACCCCTGTGGCTCTGGGCAAGGGCATGATTGCCTATTGCCGCAATGATCTTGTCACGGACGAAATGCTGGCAAGCTGGCTGACCGATATGAGCAGTTGCGGACGGCTGGACGAACTGGAAGAACGGCTCCTGGATGCTGCCAGCGCCCTGTCCGGTGCAGGCCCTGCCTATATGTATGTATTCCTGGAGGCTCTGGCAGACGGTGCTGTGGCCTGCGGCATTCCCCGCGCCAAGGCTTACGAGTATGCCGCCATGACCATGTCCGGCGCGGCGGAAATGGTGCTGGCCACCGGACAGCATCCCGGCGCATTGAAGGATGCCGTCTGCTCCCCTGCCGGAAGCACCATCGTAGGTATCCGGGCGCTGGAAGAGCATGGCTTCCGGGGCGCCGTTATGGATTGCGTTATCAAATCTTTTGCAAAAAACAAGGAACTGGGCAAACAGTAACCGGAAAGAGGCTCCCATTGGGGAGCCTCTTCAGCGTGACTGGGGGGATTGTGCAGTATAGGATTTCGGGCGAACATAGTTCGCCCCTACAGCAGATCTGTAACATGCTTGCGTAGGGGATTGTGCATCGCCGATTCTACGCGGTAGGGGCGGCCATCCTGGCCGCCCGTGGGCGGGTTAAAAACCCGCCCCTACGGGGATATTCGATGTGCGCCCGTAAAATAATGAACAAAATCCCTGGCAGGTAACTGCCAGGGATTCTGCTATTTATCAGAAGTTACGATCTGTGGATGGAATCAGATCATCTTTCTCTTCTTCATCTCAGCCAGGGTGATGACTGCGGCAGCAGCCAGAACCATGGTGCCGACAGCGATCATGATGTAGTCGCCGGTCTTGGGGTTGGTGGTGTCAGCGTTGGAGTTGGACTTGGTGGAAGCATTGGACACGACAACATGGATCTTGTAGGTGCCATTGTCGGTGATAGCAATGCTGGTTGCGCCGTAGGCGTTCTCGCCGCGCTGCAGAGCGTTCCAGTTAGCGTCGGTGTACAGGTTGCCGATGGAGCTGTAGGAGTAGTACTCCTTGACCAGCTTGGCAGCTGCATCACGGGTGACGTTCATGCCGGAGGTGTAGCCGTTCATATCCAGGATACGGAAAGGATCGGCGGAAGTGGAGCTCTTGTGCAGGTACAGCTGAACGTTTGCACGGGTGGTGTTGTCCTTCTCATCCAGCTTGATGAGGATAGCCTTGGGGCCGTCAGCAAAGACGGTCTGAGCAGTCAGAACTTCGCTGCCGTTGTGGTTGTAGAAGAAGCGGTCCTTCCACTCGTACTTGGTGGTATCAACCTTGTTGTAAACAGAGGTCAGAATGGTGGTGTTCTTGTTAGCGGTCAGCCAGTCGAAAACGTTGGTGTTGTCGGGCAGGTTAACAGACAGGACAGGAACATCGCGGTAGGAAGTGCCGATGCCGTCAATGTAGCAGCGGGCAGTAACGGTGATGGTGCTGGTGCCGTCCTTGGCAGGATTGTAGACATACCATGCGTAGTACTCGGATGCCTTATCGGCTGTCCATGCGGAGCCAGTGGTCAGCTGAGTGCCGGAACCACCCTTACCAGTCCACCAACCTCTGAACTCGTAGTTGGGGATCAGGTCGCCAGTGGGAACAACGATGGTTTCACCAACAACAAAAGTCTCAGTGTAGAACTTGTTTACACCAGCAGTTGCCTCGTCGATGTAGAAAACAACCTGGTTTCTGACCTTCTGGTCATTGGTGCCGCAAACGGTGCAGTTGCCTGCTGCGTTGAAGTTGTGGTTGCCGGTAGCATCAACAGCTTCCTTCTTAGTGGCTCCGCAGAGTGCGCAGGTGAAAGTTTTCTCACCAGCAGTATTGCAGGTGGGGTTGGTGGTTACAGTGCCGGTGCCCCAGGAATGCTGCAGCTGAGCAATGGCCTCTTCCTTGTTATAGCCACAACCAGAGCAAGTAGTTACCAGCTTGCCTGCAGCAGTACAGGTAGCGTCGGTTTTGGTGGTGGTGAGGTTGTGCTTTACGACGTTAATATTCAGTTCATCACCATCAGCTAAAGTGATGCTTGCATTACCAGAACCGGGAGTATTAGTAGTGACATTCCGATAATTGCTAACATGGTAAGTGCTGTAAGGATAACCTACTGCTTCTGCAATATTGGAAACCCAGTTATTGAGAGCACCAGTATAAGAATAAGTTCCGGCCTTGCTATTATCGATGTAGATATTAACTGTTACTCCAGTAGCGGCCAACGCCTGGAAGGGCAGTACGGACACCAGCAGCAGGGCTACCAGCATCAGGCTGAAAAATCTCTTCATTTTTCTTACCTCCTAAAGATAAATAGATTTTTGTTTTTCGAAATACATTGCCGCCATACTGTGCCGCCATCCTTAACTCCATCCAGAGATGTCGGCACGGCGTACATATGTCGGTGTTCTTTCTTGAGAGGATTATATACCATTTTGTTCCTTTCGTCAAGAGGGAAGTTACAAAAAATTACAGATTTTTTCTTAAGAATTACAAAAGATGTAAAGAATCCCAGCCCCCGGCCCCCTTTTCGACCCTTCGTACCCCTCCCCTGCCCCCAATTTGTTTACAATCTGTTGCCAGTATAGAAAAAACAGGCATCCTCCTGCACACATGCCCGATCTTGTTGTTCCGCAATGCAGCATCGGCAGGCTCCCAGTCGTGAAGCCTGCCGATGCTGCAGAATTTTGCATTATGTTCTATTTTTAACCTGCCATACGGTACTCAATTCCGGCCACGGTATTTCCTGACATAAGGAAGATCAGTTCTGCATTGCCATCACTATATATCCACGCAATACCGCCTTGTTCATCTGTTTCCCCGTATGCCTCCAAAACGCTTTCCTGGCTATCTCCAATGGAAAGGCCTTCCGATGTGGCAATATCCGGTGACTGGAAATAGATTGAATAAACGATATCGCTTGTACTGTTGTTATGTACCGTTATGTCAAAACCCTCATACTGGTACAGTGTCTCCATTCCTGAGCCTACGCAGGTATTCCCCTGCTGAACATGAACTGCCGCCGCCTCTACGCTCTCCGGCAGTTTTTCCCCAGGAATCACCATTTCCCCCTGAAAGGTAAAGCCAATCATTTCAATCTTCTGTTCCTTTGATGCATCCTCCATGCTCTGAGCCTCTGTTGCCATAGTGATCATCTGTTCCGGCGCATCTTCTGCAGAAGCACACCCAGTCAAACTCATCAACAGAATAAGCATCCAGGCTGTCATTTTTTCTTTTCTCATATCTTTACCCAATCTTTTTCAAAGGTCATTCTTATTTGCACGAAGGCCACTGTGTAGTATCCCATTCTCTTCCTGAGAGAGTTGCCAGACGCTCTGCATCGTTCATAAAAACCGGCATTGGAAATACAGACGGCGTAGGTTCAATATGCTTCCAAGCATTGTTAATCTTCACGATCAGCCAATAATGGGTTTTGTCTGTTGTCCAAATCATCTGATTCGTGATCCCTTTTGCATCCAACAGGGATTTCATGCAAAGCACATGCACATAACAGTTTCCCCGTTTTTCTGTAAATCCATGCCAGACAGGATCATCTCCACCCCAGTCTGAATTATAGCCGATACCATAGTATACATAGCGCCGCATGCCATCTATATCGTCATCCTGGAAGGTGGCAGCTATTTCCCTTGCCAGACGGTCTGTATCCTCCTGATCATGTTCAACGATGATCTTGCGCTTTCGGGTCGCCACATTTCCAGCACTGTCCGTTGCCCGGTATACTGCATGGTAAGTACCTCCGGCTTTTACATCCACACCGCTCACATCGCATTCCACTGGCACACTGCCGTCTTTGTTATCTTTTGCCTTGATCCCTTTCAGCAGATCCGGAAGCGCTTCATTCTTTTTAACCACTAAATCTGTCATGTCTCCGGAAATGCGTGGGGACTGAAAATCTGTAGCAACATACAGTGTCGCTTCCTTCCGGGTAATATTACCCAGATTATCCTCCGCCTCCACCACAACGGGATAACTTCCTTTGCTCTTGCGTCCCAATTTTGTCATAAGACGGATGTCTGCAACACCGGAGGGATCTTTTGCCTTTACCGCAAAATCACTCAGTTTGGCCTGCTTACCCGGACGGATCTGAACATCACGTAGAGACAGATCGGGTCCCATGGTATCCTGCACAATCAGCAAACATTCCTGGCTTTTGCCCGAACATGCCGTAGTTATCGTAAATTCTCCGGTACCTGCAGCGCGGATTCTTTTCATTTCCATAGGGTCCAGGAAAGAAGCATCCCGCACTGGATTATACAGCACCATATCATCGGAAATCTCTTCACCCAATTCCACAGTAACCGTCTCCGGCATCCAACGGAAGGAAAACACGCAAACTTTTTCTACGCGATTTCCAAAGACATCCTCAACCACAACCGTAACTGGAATATCTCCATAATCCAGCGGAACTCTCGGTTCTTCCCGATAAAATACAGTAACTGCAGATGCATCCTGGATATTGCTCACCAATTCGGATGCTTCTGGAAATCCGGTAATCGGAATCTGCCGAAAGGCCTCCACATCTGCTGTTGGTGGAGTGGTATCCGCCACGGTAAGGGTAACTGTTTCCTCCTGCGTTCCATGGCGGAGTTTCAGCTGTGTTTCTCCCGTACATCCCAAATCAATGGCAGAAACATCGGATATAAATGCTATATCAGAAGACCAAGCATTTTTTGTCTTGAAATCGTTGGCCGTCAACACACCTGTTCCCAGTTCCACCGTCAAATCACGGAATTTAGGATTCCGCCGGTCATGATATTGGAACAGGGTAATCGTCAGGGTAAGACACAGTAATGCCAGAAAAAACCAAATAATCCGGTGTTTTTTCATGCGTGCCTACCTTCCTCTCTGCTTCTGCTCCCTATTAAAACACAAACCGAACCGATTCTCTCATAATCTGTCTCAAATTTCTGCTCCGGCAAATTCATTATAGCCAGTCATATATCGTTTATCAAGAGAAACTTCCTCAAATTCATAACACGTAATCACTTTCTTCTATATATTCATACCGGATGTATAATTTTGTTCCATAATTCTATGCGCACATTCGCTGCATTGAAAAATGCAGAGGAAAAATGTATAAGATTAAGATTTATTCAGACAAAGGGTAATCATTGCAATTTTTTTATCTACATGATACTATATATACATACAATATTAAATAAAGGAGATTTGATTATGTTCTATAAAAACGCCCGCATTTTCACCTCCGATTTTACTTTCCGCAACGGCGCCTTTGAGGTAAAGGACGGCGTTTTCGGTGAAATTCTGCCCGAAAACGTTCCCGCCGATGCCATCGACCTGAACGGTGCCACCGTGATCCCCGGTCTGATCGAAGTTCACAGCCACGGCAACTCCGGCGCTGACTTCTCCGACGGCGATTACGAAGGTCTGAAGGCCATGGCCCGGTACTATGCCGAGTGCGGTGTCACCTCCTTCGCCCCCGCTTCCATGACCCTGCCCTACGATGTGCTGGAAAAGGCATTCGCCAACGCCAGAAAGCTGGTGGACGAAAACATCGAAGGTCTGAGCGTCCTGCGCGGCATTCAGATGGAAGGCCCCTACTTCTCCTACAAGAAGCGTGGTGCACAGAATGCCGACTATCTGAAGGAGCCCGATTTCGACGGCTTCAAGAAGCTGTATGACGGCTGCGGTGGTCTGATCACCATTGTGGACATCGCTCCCGAGCTGCCCGGCGCTGCCGAGTTCGTGGCAAAGGCCAAGGATCTTTGCACCGTGTCCATCGCCCACACCGACTGCACCTATGACGATGCCAAGGCTGCTGTAGATGCCGGTGTCACCCATCTGACCCACCTGTACAACGCCATGCCCGGTATCCACCACCGCAATCCCGGTGCTATCCCCGCCGGTGTGGAGAACCCCAATGTGCAGGCAGAGATCATCGCTGACGGCTTCCACATCCATCCCGCTTCTGTACGCCTGGCTTTCACCATGTTCAAGAACCGGATGGTTCTGGTTTCTGACTCCGGCCGCTGCACCGGCCAGGTGGAAGGCTACCAGTTCGACCTGGGCGGCCAGATGGCTGAACTCCGGGGCGGCGTTGCCAAGCTGGTGGGCACCGACACCATCGCCTGCTCCGCCTCCAACATGTGGAAGTGCCTGCAGAACGTTCTGTCCTGGGGTATCGACGAGGCTGAGGCTGTCCGTGCTGCAACCTACAACCCCGCCAAGGCCATCGGTGCACATAAGGTCGTCGGCTCCATCGAGACCGGCAAGGTCGCAGACTTCATCATCACCAATTCCGATTACTCTGAAAAGCGGGTATTCCTGGCAGGACGCGAAATTTAAGTTCAGAGTGAAGTGTGGAGAGTGAAGAGTGAAGATATATGGAAGTAAAACAAACTGCCCGATATAAAAGCAAACACTTTGCCATACGAATCGTACACCTATACCAATATCTCTGCAACGAAAAGAAGGAATATGTTCTTTCCAAACAGCTCTTACGCAGTGGCACCAGTATTGGTGCAAATTTGGCGGAAAGTGAATGCGCCATCAGTAGAAAGGACTTTCTTTCCAAAATCTATATTGCCCTGAAAGAATCTAATGAAACGCTTTATTGGCTTGAACTCTTATATGAAACTGGCTATATCAGTTCCATAGAGTATCACTCCATTAAAGTGGATTGTGAGGAATTACATAAAATACTTTCCGCTACTACAAAAACCATGCAAACCAAATTACACCGTGAATAGGATCAAGAGTGGGGTTTGTAAAAACTCCACTCTTAACTCTTCACTCTCCACTCTTGTCAAAGGAGACTTATGCTAAAACGTTACATTGGCGACCGGGTGTTTTACCGCCGGGTCTTTGGCATTGCCATTCCCATCATCATTCAAAATGGCATTACCAACTTCGTTTCCTTATTGGACAACATCATGGTGGGCCAGGTAGGCACTGTTCCCATGAGCGGTGTTTCCATCGTCAACGGTCTGTTGTTCGTGTTCAACCTTTGCATTTTCGGCGCCAGTTCCGGCGCCGGAATCTTCACCGCCCAGTTCCACGGCTCCAACGACCACGAAGGCATCCGCCACACCTTCCGGTTCAAAGCCATGGCCTGTGTGCTGCTGTCCATTCTAGGAGCTGTGATCTTCACCTTCGGAGGCCGATTGCTGATCGGTCTTTACTTAACCGGTGACGGCGATGCCGCCACTGCCGCAGGCGCCATGGAATATGGCCTGAAATACTTGTCTGTCATGATCTGGGGCTTCCTTCCCTTCGCCCTGGCAAATGCCTATTCCAGCACCCTGCGGGAAACCGGAGAGACTTTCGTGCCCATGGTAGCCGGTATCATTGCCGTGCTGGTGAACCTGTGCTTAAATTACGTGCTGATTTTCGGCCACTTCGGAGCCCCCGCCCTGGGCGTGGAGGGTGCTGCACTGGCCACCACCATTTCCCGGTACGTGGAACTGGCTGTTGTTGCCTTCTGGACCCACCGGAAGAAAGCATTCATGGCCGGGGTTTACCGCTCTGCTTACATTCCCGGCAAGCTGCTCAAGCGTATTATCATCAAGGGCATGCCCCTGCTGGTGAACGAATTTCTCTGGGCCAGCGGCATGGCGATCCTGAACCAGTGCTATTCCACCTGCGGCCTGGATGTGGTGCCCGCTACCAACATTTCCAGTACCCTTTACAACCTGGGCAGCGTGGTGTATCTATCCATGGGCAATGCCGTAGGCATCATCATGGGCCAGATGCTGGGTGCCTGCGCTTCGGAAGCGGAGGTTCGGGATTCCAACCGGAAGCTTATGGTGGCTGCGGTGTTCTCCGGACTGGTCTTTGGCGGTCTGATGGCCTCGGTTTCCGGTGCTTTCCCCCGGATCTACAACACTTCGGAGGACGTGCGGACTTTGGCAACTATCCTCATCTGCCTCAATGCGCTGGCAATGCCCTTCAATTCCTATACCAACGCCACGTATTTCACCCTGCGCTCCGGCGGTCAGACAATGGTGACATTCCTGTTTGACAGTTGCTTTGTCTGGTGCGTCTGCGTGCCGACAGCTTTCTGTCTGACCCGGTTTGTGGGCATCAGTATCATTCCCCTGTTTGCCATCTGCCAGGCCCTGGATCTGATCAAATGTGTCCTGGGCTACATCATGCTGAAGCAGGGCAAATGGATCCAGAACTTAACGGCATAAAAAAAGTTGCTCCTCTTTCCGGGGAGCAACTTTTTTATTTGATGGTCTGGCTGTTGTTCAGAACAGGAACACTGTACAGAAACAGCACATCCTGGCCGTTGAATTCCAGAAAACGATCCAGAACATCGATCTGGATATACCGGATATCCACCAATGTCACCTTGGCATAATCCTGCAGAAGCAGAGGTACCATGCTGCTGCCAAAGGAATCCCGGAACACGATCAGTTCTCTGCCAGTTACCGCATGGGGATTTTCGATGGTCAGCAGGCTTTGGGGACCAGAAAGGAAAATGTCGTAAAGATCCCGGCTGTCCTGTTTGCTGAGATCAAAAATCCTGCCATATTTCCCGGTTTCATAGTTATAGACCCAACAGCTGTCCAGCAGGTTGTTCTTTCGGAAATACATGATCTCCGGTTCCATGGGTAGTGCCGCCTGACCATAGTAGACACCATAAAAGGGGCGCTCTATTTCCTCCATCGGAAAATCTGCCGGTTCAGGTGGTGTCACACCCAGATGATTGCAGATGACAGCTGCAGCATCCGGCAGGTTTTCCTGCCGCCAGTGGATGTCCGTGCGGTAGTAATCTTCAATAGACAGAGCATCTGTCAGATCAATGAAATCCGCCCAGGGCATACCCGCCTCAAAAGCAGAAAACAGTGCTTCATAATCCAGCGTCAGATGGCCACTTTTTTCTGCAAGATAGTAACCCTTGTCCGGGATAATGGCCATATGGATATCCGATCCGGAAGAGGCCAGATATTTGTCATACAGGTGTTGAAAACGATCCAGTGCATGGGAAACAGAATCCAGATTCAGAGGATATTCCTGTTTTACTGCATAGCCGTCAGCGATATAAATATCGTTGTTGTCACTCTGCTGCAGACCGTAAAAATGGAACAGGGATTTGATGGTTCGGAAAGAATCCCGCAGAGGGAACTGATCCAGAGCAAAATCATCAAATTTCTCCATAAAGCTGCCGCTGAGCAGCGTATCGGCAGAAATTTCCGGCATCTGCGCCAGGGGGCGGCGTTCTGTTTCCGAGATATCCTTTTCCGGTGCAAACCAGGCAAAAACTGTTAAGGCACCCCATAAAACTGCAGGAATCAACAGCAAACCTGTGCGTAATTTTATATTCTTCATTCCCCTACCTCCTTAGAACCGGAAATACAGGAAGGGACTGAAAGACCCATCCACCAGATAGGCTGTGCAAACCAGCAGCAGGAAAACGAGCAGCAAAGGCTCCAGAACAGTGCCTGCTTTACTATCCCCGATTTTGCCAGCGCATTGCTTCACCACCGGGGTGGTACCCACAATGCCAAAAAGGAACAGCAGCGCATAACTTTTCAGGTAATACAGTGCCGGAGCACTGACCAGAGGCACACCTCCGAATCCGAACAGCCCTGCAATATCTGCACCCGCCTGGGAAAAACTCTCTGCATTGAAAAGCACAAAGCTCAGCATAACCAGAAGCAGCACATAGCCATGGCGAAGCACGCCCGGCAGTTTCTGCAGTCCGGGGATCCATTTTTCCGCCATCAGCGCCACACCGAACAATACGCCCCACAACACAAAATTCCAGGCTGCGCCATGCCAGAGGCCCGTCAGCATCCATACCGTAAAAATATTGAACACCCACCGGGCCTTACTTACCCGGTTACCGCCCATGGGAATGTAGACATAGTCCCGGAACCAGCTGCCCAGGCTCATATGCCAGCGGCGCCAGAATTCTGTGATGGATCTTGAAAGGTAGGGATAATTGAAATTCTCCATAAAATGGAATCCAAAAATCCTGCCCAGGCCAATGGCCATATCAGAATAGCCGGAGAAATCAAAGTAGATGTTCAGCATAAAGGCAACAGCATACATCCAGTAAAACAGGACGCTTTTCTCTTCCGACTGCCGGAAGAGAGATGCCAGCAGTGCAAAATTGTCCGCCAGGATCACCTTTTTGCCCAGGCCCACCAGGAACCGGCGCAGTCCCAGTAAAAACGCATCCAGACTGTGGCTGCGGTCATCCAGCTGCCGGGCAATATCTGCGTACCGCACAATGGGACCTGCGATCAGCTGCGGGAACATGGTAACGTAGGCACCAAAGGACAGCAAACTCCGCTGGGGCTGTACCTGTCCCCGGTAGACATCAACGGTGTAACTAAGGCACTGGAAGGTATAGAAGCTGATGCCCACCGGCAGGCTGAGGCGAATCAGCGGAAGGCTCAGTCCCGTAAGACTGCTGAAACTTCCAATAAAGAAATCAGCATACTTGAACAGGCCCAGCAGTGCGAGGCTGATCACAACGGATACTGTCAGCCAGAATTTTTTCTGCTTCTGCTCCTTTGCACCGCCGATGGCGAGGCCGCAAAGATAAAACAGCACAATGGTAAATACCATCAGGCCAAGCAGCTTTGGTTCTCCCCAGCCGTAAAACACAAGACTGGACAGCAGCAGAACCGTATTTCTCCCCCTGCCCGACACCAGGAAATACACCAGTACCACCAGCGGCAGGAAGTAATATAAAAATGGAATGCTGGAAAATACCATGGGGTTCTCCTTTAAAAAATGGCAGCGGCCGGGTGGTCGCTGCCATGTGTTGTTTTAGCCGATTACCTCGTTATACAGTGTCTCCATACCGGGATAAGCAGCCTGCAGGTGGGTCTCAAAGGGAGTCATGGCATCGTTGACACCGAAGGCAGCCAGCACATAGGTATCGCCAAAGCTCTGAATCAGCAGCTTGTCGGGGAAACCGCACATCCACTGGTTGCCCTGAATGGCGCTCTGCATGGCTGCACCAAAGTCAGCTGCCTTGACACCGTCTGCCAGCTTGAAAACGCCGCAGGTGAAGGTGTTGGCATTCATCATGTGGATCATGGAAGCAGCTTCCGTAATATTGGCAATCTGCTCCGCAGGAACCAGCAGATTCCAGGTCATATTCTCAGCATAAGCCAGGTCATAATTGCCGGGAGCATCCATAATGCCTGCTTCGATATTGCCGCCTGCAACAGGGAACTTCTCGTCATCGCCATATGCGGCCCAGACAGTCTCCAGAATTTCCAGGGCGGAAGCGGGCAGTTCCTGGGCAGGATCAGTTGCTTCCGGTTCGCTCTTGCCGCAGCCTGCAAACAGAGTCAGCAGCATGGCCATGACCATCATCATAGCAATCAATTTTTTCATTGGTTATTTCCTCCAAAATTTGTGGTTTATTTTCTTCTCCATAAGTAATATCCAATTTGCAGCAGCATCATACCTGTCATCACGCCGCAGGTATCAATGCCCACATCAAACAAACTGGGGCCTCTGTCCGGCACAAACATCTGAATGGTTTCATCGACACAGGCTACCCCAGCGCCGCAAAGCAACGCAAAAAAGCTATGCGTTTCCAGCATGGAAAACAGCCAGAGCAGGCACATGCCGAGACTCATAAACTCCGTGAAATGGGCAAGTTTCCGCAGAAATCCACCGCCGGAAGACTGCATTCCATCGCCTGGAAGCAATGCTTCCAGAATGGATTTCACCCAGTCGCTGAGGGCACCGGAAATTTCCCCGGGCAGCATAGAATTGCCCCAGATAAAGCACAGGTTCAGAACCAGCCAAACAAAGCAGATACGAAGGCGCTTGTCCGTCCGAATCATGCCAGCACTCCCAGATGCTCCAGCAGAATCTGAAGTCCGATAAGAATCAGGATTACGCCGCCCGCCAACTGTGCTTTCTTTTCAAACCGGGCACCGAAGATATTTCCAATCTTTACGCCCACAGCAGAAAAGCCACAGGTGCAGATACCGATAAAGGCAGCTGCCAGCCAGATATTGACATTGCCTGCCATCGCCAGGGAAATGCCGACAGCCAACGCATCGATGGATGTGGCCACCGCCATGACAAACATGGTCTTCACGGAAAGATCCGCATTTTGCTCCTCACAGCAGCCGCATTCTTCCTTATCAAAAGCCTCTTTCAGCATGTTGATGCCGATGATTGCCAACAGCACAAACGCCACCCAGTGGTCAACTGCTTCAATGGCTTCAGCAAACAAAGTACCCAGAAAGAAACCGATGGTAGGCATCAGCGCCTGAAATCCGCCGAACCAGAGTCCGCAGGTCATACAGCCTTTCAATGTAGCCTTTTTCATTGCCAAGCCCTTGCAGATGGAAACTGCAAATGCATCCATACTCACACCCACTGCCAACAGCAGCAGTTCAAAAACGCCCATAACAAAAAAACCTCCGCACCAAGCTCTTTCCAGACCGGCACAGAAGCAAACAGGAAGAGACTGAGCCGATCCAGCGTAAAAGTCTCGTCATTTCAGACTGAACCGGGGAAGTTCCCAGTGTGTCGATCCAGTCCCGCTCTTTGCGCCGACTACTCCCTCTTCTGGATGAAGAATAGCAAAATTCCCCCGGTTTGTCAAGACAAACCGGGAGAATACATAGTTATTTTACAATTATCAGAACCCATTCTGTAATCATTACCGCTGCAGATGCTGCCAGGGATACCGTCAGCAGGCTCTTACCCCGGTAGGCAAGTACAACTGCCACGATGAGAGCAGCCGCACCGCTGATAATTGTGGCTGTACTGGTCAGAATGGCCGGGAATGTCATGGCTGTCAGACAGGCGTAGGGCACATAATGCAGGAAGGATCTGAGAAAACGGCTCCGGATGGGTTTGCGGAATATCGTCAGCGGAATCACACGGATCAGATAGGTGGTTACCGCCATGGTCAGAATATAGGTATAGATACTCACTCCGCCACCTCCTCATCCCGGATGGGAAACAGCAGCGCACAGACAGCTGCCGCAATTACGGTACACAGCACAATGGAAATACCGGCAGACACCTGCTGCAGTGCCGGAATCCAGGCAAACAGGGAGCTTAAAATCAGGGCCAGAATCATAACAATGCATACCGGTTTCTCCTGTCTGGCCGGCGGGATTACAATAGCAATAAACATACCGTACAGCATCACACCCAGAGCTGCCCGGATGTCGGTCGGCAGCACGGAACCTGCCAGCGCGCCCATCAGTGTTCCGCCCGTCCAGCCAAGGATGGGCAGAGTGCCCAGTCCCAGCAGAAAAGGAACGGTCAGTGGTTCTCTGCGCGCCATGGCCAGAGCAAATATCTCATCCGTATTGAAAAAGGCAATCAACAGCCGGGGCAGAAAACCAATCTTCTCCCCCATTCGCTGGGCCAGAGCAATGCTCATAAGGCTGTAGCGGCTGTTGATAACAAGCTGGGTCATAACCATTTCCCATAATGTTCCCATGGCCACAATCAGTGTCAGACCTGCAAACTGACCAGCACTGGTCAGATTGGTGGCAGAGATCAGAGTCGCATGGAAGGCGCTGAGTCCCTGGGCAATGGCCATGGCTCCGAAGCCAAAACTGACGGAAAAATATCCGAGTCCAACCGGAAGACCGGTATGGATACCCTTCTTAAATTCGTTCCATTTCATAAAATCATCTCATTTTACCAAGATATTGCATAATTATACCAATACGGGCTTATAAAAGCAATACTGGATGCAACGAAATCGGGAGGGGAAATCCCCTCCCGATTGTATGTTTTGAATAAGGGCGAATCTTAGAAGATGGGCACAACAGCACCGGAATAGGTGTTGTTGATGTAGGTCTTGACAGCCTCGCTCAGCAGAGCCTTCTTCAGAGCCTGGATCTTCTCACTGTTCTCATTGCCTTCCTTGACAACCAGAACATTGGCATAAGTGGTAGCGGAGATGGATTCAGCATCCTCAACAGCAATGGCATCAGTGCCTGCATTCAGACCTGCATTCAGAGCATAGTTGCCGTTGATAACTGCCAGAGCAACACTGTCACGGACACCGGCGATCTGGGCAGCTTCCATTTCAAAGATCTCCAGGTTCAGGGGATTCTCTTCGATATCCAGAACGGTGGCTTCCATGCCAGCGCCGTCCTTCAGACCGATGATGCCTTCCTGCTCCAGCAGCAGCAGGCCGCGGGCGCGGTTGGAACCGTCGTTGGGAATGGCGATCTTGTCGCCCTCTGCCAGGTCAGCAATGGCGGACTTGGTGCCGGGATAGATGCCGAAGGGCTCATAGTGAACCATGGCAACGCTCACCAGATGGGTGCCGTTTTCTGCATTGAAGGTGTCCAGGTAAGGAACGTGCTGGAAGTAGTTGGCATCCATTTCGCCGTCCTCAACCACATTGTTGGGGACCACATAGTCGGCGTATTCGGTGATCTCCAGAGTCCAGCCGTCCTTGGCCAGCTCTTCCTTGGCAACAGCCAGGATCTCGGCATGAGGTGTGGGGGAAGCAGCAACGGTGATGGTCTTGTCATCCTTGGAGCCGCCGCAGCCAGCCAGCAGGCCGATGCACAGGATCATGGTCAAAACGATAGCAATGGTCTTTTTCATAGTAGTACTCTCCTTTTCTTATTTAGCTTCTATTGCGCAGTCTCTTATCACAGACTGTGGCTAACTTGGTTCCCACGGACTGGAAGATCTGCACCAGAATAATCAGTCCGATGACGGCTGCCCACATGACAATGAACTTGAAATTGTAGTAGCCGTAGTTAATGGCCATTTTACCCAGGCCGCCGCCGCCGATGATACCGGCCATAGCGCCATAGCCCAGGATGGTACCTACGGTAATGGTGCCGCCGGAGATGAGGCTGGGAAGCGCTTCCGGCAGCAGCACCTTGGTAACGATCTGCATGGTGGAAGCACCCATAGACTGGGAGGCTTCAATAACGCCGTGGTTGACTTCCCGGAGGCTGGTTTCCACCATACGGGCAACCAGCGGGAAAGCCGCGATGACCATGGGTGGGATAGTAGCAATGGTGCCCACCTTGGTACCAACGATAACCTTGGACAGGGGCAGGACGATGATCATCAGAATGAGGAAAGGCACGGAGCGCAGCAGATTGATGACCATGTTCAAAAGCTTCATGAACAGGCCGGGCAGGGGCCGGATGCCATCCTTTTCACCGGTGACCAGCAGCACACCCAGCGGCAGGCCGATGACATAAGCAAACACCACTTCCAGTGCCAGAGAATACAGGGTTTCCCAGGTGGCAAAGCCATACTCGCTGAGGATGATCTCCACCTGCTGGGCAACCTTTACAGGATCCGAAAACAAATCAAACATTTACTGCACCTCCTCTGCGGTCACACCGGGATGGCTCCTTAAGTATTCCATGACCCGCTGTTTTTCCGCCGGGTCAGCAGGCAGGCTGATCAGCATGGTGCCAAAAGCCTTGCCATCGATATTGCGGGTGTCGGCACCCATGATGCTGACTTTGATGCCCAGATCCATGGTAAGCGAAGCAATGATGGGTTCTTCCGAGGCATTGCCATTAAACGCAATTCTGGCAATGGGGCCATCCTCTGCCGTAAAGGGCAGCGCCATATCGGGACTCACCAGACGGCGGCCAGCGGCAGACTGGGGATTGGAGAACACCTGCTCCACCTCACCGATCTCCGCCACCTGTCCGGCATCCAGAATGGCCACCCGGTGGCAGATCTGCTCGATGACTGACATCTGATGGGTAATGATGATGACGGTAATGCCCCGCTCCTTATTGATCTTCTGCAGCAGCTTCAGAATGGAATCTGTTGTGGTGGGATCCAGTCACCGCATGGATATTCACCTTGTTATGAGAAAACCATTACCATATCCGGGGTAAAGATTCGGGAGGAAATGAACCATGACGTCTTTTCTGATGGAACGAATGGATGAACGATCATGAAGCATGAGGATTTCAACTTTAAGCAACATGGCTTTGTGGGACATCTGGCAGAACCGGATGCGGGCAGCGACAGGGCGGTCATCGTCATCATGGGCGGAGAACAGAGCCTGCTCCCCGGCATCAAATTCGCGGAACGTTTTGCCGATTATGGAATCACGGGTCTGGCCGTGTCCCTGTTCGGTGCCGAAGGTCTGCCGGATACGCCGAATCAGATTCCGCTGGAGATGTTTCTCCCCGCCGTCCGCTATCTCAGGGAACACAAGCGCATCGGGCATATCAGCGTATACGGGCAATCCATGGGATCCATCTTCGCAATCCTGGTTGCGCAGTACATAGGCGGGATGGAAAACCTGATCCTGGTGTCGCCGACGCATGTGCCCTTTGAAGGGACTCTGAAGGACAGGAAGACGATGACCGGCCACAGCGTGGCGACCTGGCACGGCAAGGACATTCCGTTTGTCAAGGCGGATTTTTCCAACGGAAAGGCTGGGAAGTATCAAAAGCATCCGGCTGTTTCGCACAAGGTCACGGGCATGTGGGTCGCCTATTATAACGCTTATCAAAACGATGCGGCTGTGCAGAAAGCAAGGCTGGCGGTAGAAAAGACCGACGCAAGGGTGCTGCTGATTGCAGGGCAGGAGGATGAGGCCTGGCCTGCGGAGCTCTCAGCCAGGGAGATCGAGCGTCAGCTGAAAAACAGCGGTTATCAGAAGGATGTCAAGGTCGTCCTGTTTCCCCACGGCAGCCACCTGAACGGCCTCATGCAGAATCGGGAGAGAGAAAAGAAGCTGTACCGGATGATCCCCCTGATCGGGTTGATGTACAGAACCTTTGGTAAATACAGAAAAGAGAATCTGGGGTATTTTGCCGAATCGGAAAAGGAAATCATCAACTGGATAAAGGGATAAGAGTGGAGGGCGACAAATGCTTGCGATAAAACTCATAGCGGAAGGCTTGGGGCTTGGGCTCTTGCTGTATATCATCTGCGCTGTTGGGATCAAAAACAGCGCTGTCGGGATGGTGCATCTGTATGATCCAAAGGTGCAGGATCGCGTTATCCAGCTTGGCATGACGACACGGGAAGCCATCCGGAAGCGGAGTTCGCTCTTCAGGGGCCTGTGCCTTCCGGCCTATATGGCATATGTGCTCGTATGTGTCTGGGCAATCAACGGAACCAGAGGCTTCTGGCCGGGGTTCTGGCAGGGCTTTGTGATCCTGTCTGTCATGAATCTGATCGACCGCTTCCTGATTGATGAATACTGGGTCGGCCATACAAAGGCATGGATCATCCCGGGCACTGAGGA
>JAFSAP010000069.1 GCA_017440925.1 Oscillospiraceae bacterium
GGAATGTTGTGGGCCTCTGCGTATTCGATCTCCTCTTCCCGGGACTTGATGTTCCATTCCCGCCAGGGAGCAATGATGGGCATGTTGGGAGCAAAGTGCTTGATGGTCAGTTCGAAACGAACCTGGTCATTGCCCTTGCCGGTGCAGCCATGGCAGATGGCATCGGCGCCTTCCTTGATGGCAACATCCACCAGGCCCTTGGCGATGCAGGGACGGGCATGGGAAGTACCCAGCAGGTACTCTTCGTAGATGGCGCCAGCCTTCAGGCAGGGCATGATGTAGTCATCCACATACTCATCGGTCAGATCCAGAACGTACAGCTTGGAAGCGCCGGTCTTGATGGCCTTTTCTTCCAGGCCCTCCAGTTCGTCTGCCTGTCCCACATTGCCGGAAACGGCGATGACTTCACAGTTATTGTAGTTTTCCTTCAGCCAGGGAATGATGATGGAAGTATCCAGACCGCCGGAGTAAGCCAGAACGACCTTTTTAATGTTTTCCTTATTCATAATGATTGCCTCCGAATGTATAATATTCATTGTTTGATGAGAAATAATACAAGGATTATACCCCCATGGCGGACATTTGTCAACGGTGTATTTTCAGCGAAATATGCTGTTTCGACAACTTTATATATTTCGCACCGTATTTTCCATTTTCCTCCTATCAAGTTGGTGATTTTGCCGAAGGGATGCTATCCCGTTTCTGTTTCGCCGTTTCATTCCCTCCATTTTCAGCCGTATCACCGCCTGTCTGCCGGATTTATTCCATTTCTTTTTGTATTTTTCCGTATATTATTGGTTTTCTTCGTCTTTTTCACGGATATGGTTCAAAATCTTCCTGTCCGTGCCACGATTTATGCACGTATCCATTTGAATATCCATTTTATCTGTTTCTCCTTTTCCCCCTCCATTTTCTCCCTCCTCCGGATGCTGTGCTGTGCAAAATGCCATAGCCGTTGCAGCCCATATTGCATTTTTGTATATTTATACGTATATTCTACATAATAAATTCCTCCCGGTAATGTCGGTTAGTCATAAAACAGTTTCAGTCTCGGCAGACATTTCTGCCGAGACTGAAACTGTTTTACGGACACCAGCCTTAATCCGGGAGGTATTATGCCTCTGTCTTAAAAATCCTTGTTGTTGTTTTCCTGGTTGTAGCCGCCCTCGAAGCCGATCATGAGGCCCCCTTCTTCCGCATAGAAGCTGCACAGTGCCGTGGTGGGCTCCAACACGAAACGGGTGTTGGGAAACTCTGCCAGCACAGCATCCCGCAGCAGCTGGGCAGGCTCCTGCCCAAAGCAGTGGGCGATCCGCAGGATGGCACCGTCGTAGAAGCCACGTTCCTTCATCATCTCCACCAGCATAGGGATGGCCTTCTTATCCCCCCGGGGCTTATGGACGGGGGTGATCTGGCCGCCCTTGACATCACCGATGACCCGGATACCCAGAACGCCTGCGATCTTGGCTACAGCGGGATTGATCCGGCCATTTCTTGCCAGGTTGGTCAGGCTCTGAAGCCGGAACAGGATATGGGTGTGGTTATGGTAATCCAGCGCCTTTTCCACGATCTGCTCAAATTCCAGCCCCTCGGCAATCAGCTGCGCCAGCTTGTCGCAGAGCATGGCCTGCTGGGGGCCGGCTGCCAGAGAGTCAAAAACATAGGCTTTCTTGCCAGGATTTTCCTCCAGGAATTCCGCCACCGCATCCCGGGCGGCATTGTAGCTGCCGGACAGGTTCTTGGAGATGGTGACGCAGAACACAGCGTCCGCATCTGCAAAAGCATCCAGCCATTCCTGGACATTGGGACAGGAGGAACCGGACTTGCCCTTGAACTGCTGCAGATCGGAAACCATGCCCTGCAGATCCAGTTCAGGTGTATCCACATATTCCTGTTCGGCAACGACCTTCATGGGAACTGTGGTATATTCTGCACCGCTGACGGTGAATACATTGGAAGAGGAATCAGAAACGATTTTATAACGCATAGATGCTCCTTTTGTCTTTTCGAGCCTTTTGGCATATTTTTATTACATTTTACTGTTTCTATCCCTTTTCGTCAATAATCCCGTAACTCTACACTGCAAAAGTAGAGCACTCTACCGGTGGTAGAGTGGCATTTCGAGGGCAAAAAACTTATATTATTGCAAAAATCCTCATTTTAAAGCAGGCAGTTGTTTGCATTTGTTGTTCTTGCGCCGCTATTCTTTTTATGGTAGTATATATTTGAAAAGAACATCAGAACCGTAACCGTCAGATCATGTGACAGGAGGCGATCTTTATGAAACGAATTCTAGCCATTATCTTGCTCGCCACCATTTTTCTTTCCGGCTGCAGTTCCGATACATCGCAGGCCGGAGGCCCGGATCCTTTCGGGCACATCTACCGTGTTGCTGAAACACTTGTCTCTGAAGATCCTTCCGGGCAGGAAAGGATCCTCATCCATCTGGATGGTTTTCACAATCTTTGGATCATGGAGGACACCGCCACCTATGATTTTATCCGCATAGGTGAATTCAAGGAAAGCAAGCCGGAGCTAGAAGAGATGGGCGAGAGCCGCTGGATCATCACAGAAGAAGATACAGACACCATTGCCTATGAATTGACTGCAGATGAAACCGGCGCTGTTGTATTTACGCAGCTGCAGGAAAATACCGTCTTGCAGTCCTGCCGTCTGGCCCGTGTGGATATGCTGTCTGTCAATGTTTCTTCTGCTGGCACCCGGGAGTTCCTGGAAACGGACTGGTATTTTACAGACACTTTCTCCGGTGATCGATTGCAACTGAGCAGCGGAACCATTCACAGAAAAGGAAAAATCGGCTTTTCCCTGGAGGACGAAAGCATCGATACCCTTACCATTACAGAAGCATATTATACCGATGGCAACCCTGAATATTCCGAGATCCGGCTTACCAAAGAAACCGGCTTCCATATCGATGCAGCCACAAAATATGACACCGGCGTTCAGTACGCCCTCTATCAGATCCCCTACGAAAACGGAGAATTCATTTTCTATATAAAATACGATTAACCAGAGCCTTCCATGTAAAAAGCCAAGCTGCAGTGTGCAGCTTGGCTGAGCTTGTCGAAAAACCCCTTCGGGCTTTTCCGCCAATTTTTGCAGTCTGCTACGCGCATAATTTGTTCGTCTTTGGCGAACAAATTCCACACTTGCAGCCTGAGATGTATTTTGCGCCAGGTACACGCCCTGGCACAAAATGTTTTGAACTCTATTTTCTGCTTACGCAGAAAACTCTGCGAGGCTTTTTTGACAGTCTGAGCCAAGCTGCAGTGTGCAGCTTGGCTTTTTTCTCACTTATTCGTAACGTTATTCACCGAAGCCCATGGGATTCTGAGACTGCCAGCGCCAGGTATCGCGGCACATATCCACCAAGGTCTTTTCTGCCTTCCAGCCCAGCTTTTCAGCGGACTTGGCAGGGTCGGCATAGCAGGTGGCCAGGTCACCGGGGCGGCGGTCGACGATCTTATAGGGAACAGCAACGCCGTTGGCCTCTTCAAAAGCCTTGACCATATCCAGCACGGAGTAGCCGGTGCCGGTGCCCAGGTTGAACACATCGCAGCCCAGGTTGGCAGTTGCATACTTGACAGCAGCCACATGGCCCTTGGCCAGATCCACCACATGGATGTAGTCGCGGACGCCGGTGCCGTCATGGGTATCGTAGTCATTGCCGAAGATGCTGAGGAATTCCCGGCGGCCGATGGCAGTCTGGGAAATGTAGGGCATCAGATTGTTGGGAATGCCTCTGGGATCTTCACCGATCTGGCCGGAGATGTGGGCACC
>JAFSAP010000070.1 GCA_017440925.1 Oscillospiraceae bacterium
ACGCACAGGGTTCTGCCGCGCTTGATGTCAAAGCTGACACCACGGATGACCTTGTTGCATCTCTGGTTGGTGTAGAAATAGACATGCAGGTCTTTTACACTTAAGACAACATCATTATTCTTTTCAGCCATGTCTTTCACCTCTTAACCAATCTGAGTGGGGTCGGATGCATCACGCAGACCGTCACCGATAAAGTTGATGGACAGAACGAACAGGATCAGCATAATGGCGCAGGGCAGCCACATCCACCAATACTGCAGCCAGTCAAAACGAATGGTGCCGCCGTTGGTGATAACATTGATGATGTTACCCCAGGTGGCGATTTCCATGGGAACGCCATAGCCCAGAACGGACAGGGAGGCTTCCTGCAGGATGAACATTGCGGTAGACAGGGTGATGTTGACCACCACAGGGCCCAGGGTATTGGGCAGCAGGTGCTTGAAAGCAATCTTCACATCAGAAATGCCGAAGGCACGAAGGGCCTGGACAAACTCCTGCTGCTTAAGGCTAAGTACCTTGGAACGGGTCATACGGTACATGCCGGGCCAGCCGGTCAGGATAAAGATGATGATCAGATTTTCCATGCTCTGGCCAACCAGTGCCACGATGATGATGATCAAAACCATCTGGGGAACAGACTGGAAGATATCGGAGATCTTGATCAGCAGATTGTCCAGCAGACCGCCCTTGTAGCCCACGTACAGGCCCAGGGTAACACCCAGCAGGGCTGCGCCCAGGGCGGAACCCAGACCGACAATGATGGAGATCCGGCCGCCGTAAAGGATACGGCTCCAGATATCACGGCCCATCTGGTCCGTGCCCAGGATGTGCTCAATGGTGGGAGCAGACATCTTGGCCCGGAGGTCAAAGGCCATGGGATCGTACTTGGTAAACAGGGGTGCGCCGAAGCACAGCAGGCAGATAACCGCGAACAGCAGAACGCCGATGACGGCCAGTTTGTTGGATGTCAGTTTGCGGAGGGTTCTGTTGGTGAGCTTGGTGCCCAGCTTTCCGCTTTCTTCAGCAGCGCGGATCTTATCCAACTTTCGATCAAGCGCTGTTTTCTTCACTTTATTATTTGTCATGACAGCTTCACCCTCGGATCGAGCACTGCCGTCAGAATATCCACCAACAGGGAGGACAGCAGCACCATAAGCACCATAAACAGGCCAACGGACATAATAATGGGAGTGTTCTGGGTCTTGATAGCATCTGTGAACCACACGCCGACACCGGGCCACTGGAAGATATTCTCAATGACGATGGCGCCGCTGATCAGGGTAGGCAGACGGAAACCAATCAGAACCATAACGGGGGTACAAGCCACACGGAAGCCATGAAGCATATTGACCTTCCATTCTGCCAGACCCTTTGCCCGGGCAGTCTTGACATAGTCACAGTTCATGGAATCCAGCATTGCGCTGCGGGAGTAACGCATAACACCTGCGGTCTGGGAAATACCCAGAGCAAAGGCAGGCAGGAACAGATGGTGCAGCTCAGCGATAAGACCGCCGTCGCCTCTCTGTCCCACGGGGAACCATTGCAGATTCAGGGAGAACAGGATGATGCAGAAAATACCAAACAGGAACTGAGGAATGGCAACGCCCACCATGCCGGCAACCGTCAGCACATTATCAGCGATCTTGCCCTTCTTCAGTGCGGAGATGACACCCAGCAGAATGCCCAGGAAGGAGGAGAGAATCAGAGATGCCAGAGACAGCTCCACAGTAGCGGGAAGCTTCTGCATCATCAGCTCTGCAACGGGCATGTTGTTCTGCAGGGAATAGCCCAGGTCGCCCTTGCAGACACCCAGGAGCCAGTTGAGATAGCGGACGATCATGGGGCCGTCCAGTCCCTTGGCAGCACGGAAAGCTGCCACTTCTTCTTCCGTCATTTCAGCCAGCTGATCCATAGGGATCAGGAAGTCAATGACGTCACCGGGCATCAGTTCGATACCTGCATAGATCAGAAAGGTAATGATCAGCAGCATCGGGATCATGCCCAGCAGTTTTCTCAGCGTAAAGTTTACCATGGGATAGCCCCTTTCTGTAGGTTTGACGCGGATTCCGATACGGAAGTATCGAGTTTTGATAGCACACAGGGGCCAGCAAAGCTGGCCCCCTAGGTGTTATGCAAAAATTACTTAGCGGGTCTTTCGAACATGTTGACGAAGATGTAACGGGGGAAGGTAACGTTGACAGTCTCAACGTTGTAGCCGTCCATAGCCATCAGCTGCTGTGCCTGTGCAGAGTCCTTGCAGAAGGCATAGTCGATGTTGCCAGCCTGTGCATTGGTGATCAGGTTGGTATCGCCAGCGTCGGTGGAGGGGTACAGATAGATCTTCTCGATGTTGCCGGTGCCGGTCAGGAAGTAATCAGCGTTGCGGACCATGGTGGTGTACTCGCCCAGCTTAACGGTCTCGACCTTGAAGGCGCCGGTGCCGATGGGCTTCTGCCAGAAGGTGTCAGCAGCGAAGTTCTCGGGAGCGACGTTCTCCAGGCAGTGCTTGGGCAGAACGGGCCACTGAGAGAAGACGGTCAGAGCATTGGGCTGGGGATTGTTGAAGGTGAAGACAACCTTGTTGCCATCGACTTCGATGGAAGCAGCATCGTTGATGACGTCGGTCATAACGGTGTTGGCGCCGGGAACGGTGGGATAGTACTCGAAGGTCCACTTGACATCTTCAGCGGTGAAGGGAGTGCCGTCGTGCCAGACAACGCCCTCACGGATGGTGAAGGTGATGGTCTTGCCGTCCTCGGAAACTTCGAAGCTTTCTGCCAGCAGGCCGTCGGTGGGAGTCAGGGAAGCGTCAGCGTTCAGCAGGCGGTCGAAGACCAGCTCCTGATGCCAGAACAGAGCGGGGTTGGTAGCGGTGTGCTCCAGGAAGTTGACAGCACCGGTGTTGGTGTACAGAGTGTTGTCAGCGCGGTCGATCTTCCAATCCAGAATGTTCTTCTGATAGAAGAACTGGTCGTTGCCGGCAGCGTTGCCAGCCATATCCAGCTTGTCGGAGGTGACGACCCAGGAGGGGATGTAGAACAGGGGGATGACGGTGGCATCAGCGTTCTCGTACAGCTGGATGGCGTCGTAAGCGGCCTTCTGCTGCTCGGTGGTGACGGCGACCTTAGCGGTGTCGATCAGAGCGTCCAGTTCATCGTTCCACTTAACGGTGGAGTTGTTGGCAGCGGTGGAGTGGTGGCGGTTGTAGAACTCGCCCAGGGTCAGAGCGTTGGTGCCTGCGAAGCAGATGTCCCAGTCAACAGCGGAGGTAACGCCGTCGGGAGAGGGGCTCCACAGCAGAACGGTCAGGTTGTCGGTCAGCAGCTGGAATTCCATGTTGACACCGACCTGCTGCCAGTAGCCCTGGATAGCGGTGATGGTGTCCAGCAGGTTAGCGGTGTAGTAAACAGCCTGGATGGTGTAGGAGCCGTCCCAGCCAGCTTCGGCCAGCAGCTGCTTGGCCAGCTCGGGGTTGTAGCTGTACTCGGTCAGGCCGTCAGCCTGCCAGCTGCCCTCGGGAACCAGGGACTTCTTGGCGGCGACAACGGTGTTGTCCCACAGGCCTTCGACGATGGCATCCATGTCAATGGCATACCACAGAGCCTGACGGACACGGGGATCCTGCAGGGGGTGTGCATAGGTGGTTTCTGCATCAGCAGAGGGAGCTGCGGGTGCTTCGGCTGCAGGTGCATCGGCCTTGGGAGCTTCGGTGGCAGCGGGAGCCTCAGCGGCGCCACAGGCAACCAGAGACAGCGCCAGAACCAGAACCAGCAGCAGGGAAATGAGCTTCTTCATTTACTGTTCCTCCTAATTTGTGTTTGAATATCTTCAACGGCCATGGCCGGTGAATACGAAACAGGAAATTGTTTTTCAGGAAAACAAGCAAAACCACATGATTTCATATTTTGTTTCTTCTCTTACTGTACATGATAAACAATCTTATATGACATGTCAACAAACAATCCAGTTTCTGGATGAAAAAAATTTTCACGAAGAATTGTACAATTTGCCATACTTTGCAGTCTTTTCCTCTGCTTGCAATTCCGCTGGAGCCATGATATGATTCTGATATATATTTTCAGAAAGGCGGCTTCTGAGCCGGAAAGGTATTTTCATGATCTACTCCACTTTTGACAATCTGCACCGTTACAAGGGGATCAGCCAGCATCTGGACACCGCCATTGCATTTCTGACCAGCCAGGATCTGACCCAGCTGCACAACGGCCGCAATGAAGTCGACGGCGACAACGTATTCATCAATGTCTTTGAATATGACACCATTCCCGAAGAAAGCGGTATGTGGGAAGCCCATGTCCAGTATGCCGACATCCATGTGGATATCACTGGCTTCGAGAAGATCGGTGTGACGGACATGTCCATGCTGAAGGAGACCTGCCGCAAGGAAACTGAGGACTTCATCGGCTGCGATGGTCCCGTGAAGACCTGGGTCCCTCTCTGCCCCGGCACTGCCCTGGTGGTATTCCCGGAGGATGCCCACATGGTCAAGATCCAGGATGGGGAAAGCACCCATGTCCGCAAGGCCGTTTTCAAGGTCAAGGTCTGATATCATATCACAAAGCGCCGGATTCTCCCGAGAGAATCCGGCGCTTTCCATTTAAATAAAGAAGAGGCTGCATGCGATCAGCAGCTGGCCCAGATAATACAGGGACAGATTGGTAATCCGCAGGGAGAACTTCTGCTCTTTGCCAAAGGTGTTGAAGATCAGAACGATATCCGACAGGGTAAACAGCACCGCGCCAGCAGCGTGCATCCAGGCGGCAGTTCCCGGCGCCGCCAGCACATTACCGATGGCAACAGCCGTCATCAAAACAATGGCACCAATATACAGCACGCCAAAGATCTTGAATGCCAGCTTTACGGTCAGTGTCTTAAAAATCCAGGTCAGCAGTGCCGCAGCCACCAGAATACCAGCAGTCAGGCAAACCGCCAAGTTCTGAGACAGGGGCACAATGGCACACAGGTACAAAATGTGACCCGTCAGAAAGGCAGCCACACCCGCCAGAAAAATTTTCTGGCCGTTCTTCGGGAATACAAACCGCAGATTCAGCAGGATATCACCGATCATGCCGCAGCATAAGCCAATGACCACCAGCCTTGCAAAACTCTGGTTGACAGATGTTCTTACCATCGCACCGATGCCGATGACGCAGAACACAAATGCGGCAGAGCCTTTCAGAACCACAGCAGGCACATACCGTTCTTTATGCTCCACTGCAATAAATACCGCCTGCAGCAGCATGCCCACCAGGGCAATCAAAATCACGCCAATACTCATAGCGTTCCCTCCTTACAGCATGGCAGAGCCGCCAGTGATGATCCAGGCTGCCATGGATGCCACCGTAAATGCACCGGTATACACATTGCCGGTACGGCGGTAAATATAGGTGCACAGCAGGCTGAACACCAGAACCTGGGGAACAAATACGATCAGAATGCTCATAAAGGGGCCACCGAAGGTAGAACTGAACAGCAGATCCGCACCGGGGCCAATGCCTGCAAAGAAGGGGACGTATTCGATCAGTACGATCACCAGCACACCGCCCACCATCAGCAGGGCACTGCGCCACCAGGTTGCCAGGAATCCCTTTACGCCGGGCTGGTAGGTGGCTTCTGTCCGCATTCCCGCAAAGATCTTGCTGCCGCTCAGCAGGAAGAACAGGGCGAAGAAAGGCAGATATACCAGGAACTGGCCGAACCGGGCCAGGCTGAAGGTTTTGAAGAACGGCCAGATGAACCGGAAATCCAGCAGAAATGCTGCTTCAAACACGGCAACCAGCCCATACAGCATCCCCACCATACACACTGTCAGCAGAGCGCTTTTGCCGCAAAGCCCCCAGTCAATGCTTTCCGCATGTCCGGGGCCAGCCAGACCAAGGCTATCCCAGAGAGCGGTGCCCTGTTTCTTTGCTTTTTTCAGGGAAATACCTGTTGTCACCAGCATAATGACGATCAGCAGCAAATACCAGCAGAGGAAACCATTGCCGATGGTCATGCGGAAGATTCCTTCCGGGAAGGGGAACAGGCCATGACCCAGCTGGGTCATGAAAGGATAGGTGGCGCCCGCCAGGAACATGGTGACGGCAGCATTTTTCCGCCAACTTTTCCGGGAGAGAATGCCATCCCGGGAAGGCAGAGGCTTTGCCGCGCTGCGGAAGAAGGGAAGCTGCAGCAGCAGTTCCATCAGCGGCAGCATGGCAGCAATGGCCATCAGCATGGCAGCAAATACCAGCCATTCCTTGGTCATGGCCACCTGGTCATCTGCCGGGATGGGATCCAGATCCAAAGCTGCATCGAACCAGTCCAGTGCCACAGCAAGACCATTTGTGTCATGGGTGGTCAGCCGGTGGTTGGTTTCCAGATATTCCATCCGTCGGGCGGTGCCGTCGGCAAAGCTGCCAAAGGTGGTGTCCCAGGCGGCATCCTCCGGCGCACAGCCCAGAAATTCTGCCCGGAGGTCACTGTGCAGAACAGAATCATCCACAAAATTCTGGTAATCCCGGAAATAGCTGAATTCGTCATACTTTGCCTGAAGCAGCAGCACATTGTTGAAATAGATGGCATCGCTGTCATATACCGAATCCCGGAACAGCTCACCGCACTGCAGAACGGTTGCCTTGGGGCTGATATCCACACCATCCATATTGAACTTGCCGGCATAGGCTGCCGCCACAGACCAGCTGGACCAGGTGCCCATGGAATGGCCGCTGACCGCCAGGCGGCTGGGATCCACGCAGGGCATATCCGCCAGCACCCCGTAAGCCGCGATACCGCCGCAGGAGCTGTCCAGGATCGCGTTGCCGTCAGAATCCTTGGAATAGGAATCGTCAAAGAAAGAGAGGTTGGAGAAGTTCATCATCAGGCGGAACCGGCTGGGACCGCCCACGGAAACAAAGGTGCCGTCCGCCTCGCTTTCTTCACCGAAGTTGACCTTGACCCGGTGATTGACGTAGCCTCTGCGGGCCATGCCCACATCCGTACCGCCATGGCCATACTCATCCAGAGACAGCACCACGGCACCACGCCGGGCCAGCTCAATGGCATAGGCAGCACAGGTCTCCCGGTCATTCTGGTAGCCGTGCAGCAGCAGAACGCCGGGGGCTGGCGCTTCTGCAGATGCCGTCTCCGGCACGTACAGCTTGTAGGTCAGATGACCTCCTTCAATGGCAATGCTGCCGGTGGAAACAGCCACCGCACCGTGGTTCGTCTGGATACCGTGAGCCAGGAACATACAGCCGAAAATACCCAGAAGCAGTGCCAGCAGCAACGCCAGGGGACGCTTGATCGTTTTACCCATTATGCATTCCTCCTTTTTAAATCTTTCCAATAAAAGTATACCACGCGCGCCGGAAGGAAAGCAATTCAAGGAGTCTCCAAATGAAGTGCTGTTTTTTTGTACGCATTTCCAAATAGTTACCTGGAATATCGAATAAAAGCGGCGGATTTCCCGAAGAAATCCGCCGCTTTTTCTTTATAGCTGCCGCAGGATATACTGCTTCACATTTTCCAGAGTGCTTTGCTGCCACTTGCCTTCCCCGGCTGTCTGCGCAAAGGGGACTATGATTCCGAAGTCCATATGGGCACCCTTGAAATAGCCGTCCGGCTCTTCACTGAAAAAGTAGCCCTCCCAGACCTCCCAGGGTGCATCCCGGAACCGTTCCGGCTCCAGATACACCATTTTCCGCATATCCTCCGCCACAAAGGCCTTGGCTGCCAGCGGAGCCAGCAGCACATATTCCGCTTCAGGGATATTGGTAAAGATATCCGGCAGAGGGGCCGCAGCGATCCGCTCCTGCCCCCGGAGAATCTGAATACCCATGGCCTCAAAATCCAGTTTTTCTTCCGTAAAGATCAGCTTCAGCAGAATCCCTGCATCGGTGTACAGGTGTGCCCGCTGATAGTCCGTGTCAAAAATAAAGTTGCCCAGGGAATAGAAAACAGCCTTGCCATTGTCAAACAGCTCATAATTCTCCGGCACATGGGGATGGTGGCCCACCACCACATCAGCACCCAGCTCCAGATATTTCAGATACCGCTGCCGGGTATAGGGGCTGGGCAGGCTGGTGAATTCCTCTCCACCGTGGGAGACAATGACACACCAGCGGCATTTTGCTTTGACCTGTGCGATCCGCTCTGCGATATAGTCCATATCATCCCAGCGGAAAATGCCGGGCTCTGTTGCCGTCGCCGGAATGCACTCTGCCATATAGGACACACCGAATATGCCGATGCCGCCGGCCTCCTCCAGGTAAACAGGTTCCGACGCTTCCACCACATTAAGGCCGGCGCCAAAGGTACGGCAGCCCAGCTTTTCTGCAATCTGCCGGGTACTGGCAACCCCTTCCCGGCCTGCATCCATGGTGTGGTTGTTGCCGATGGACCAGATATCTGCACCGATCTTTTTCAGAAGGGTCGTTGCCTCCGGATCCATGCTGTGGAAAAACACGCCCCGGGAGCCATCGTCTTCCGCATCGATCAGCGCACCCTCCACATTGACACAGACATGGTCAGCGCCATGGAAGAAATCCAGCACCGGCTGTTCCAGCAGGTTTTCATCCTCCCATTTTCTGTCCATATACCGGTCAAAGCCGATATCCCCTGTAAATACAATGGATGTTCTGGTTTTTTCCATGATCCGCCTTCCCTTCCGGCCTGTTGTTTTTCTATTATACCATATGCCGCAGAACACTGCAATCCGTTTCCCGGCACAGGCGGGCAGAAACCGCGCTGAAACCACAGGGAACCTTGGATGAAGTAGCAGGGCCATCATTTTGGGGTATTTCAGCAAATTGGGAAAGGGGGCTTGCATATTGATCTTGCATGCACTAAAATAAACCAAAGCTTTTCATTCCCCGGAAGAGAAAGAGGGTTTCTCCATGAAAACGACCATGAAAGCCGTATTCCTTGCATTGCAGATCACTCCGCTGCTGGCACTGGCTGTAGTGACGCCTTATACCGTCAGAACCTACCGAAAGACCAAATGTGTGGATGTATGGCGCTGCACCTATATCTACACCTTTGCCCTGTATTTCATCTGCGCCTATTTCATCACGCTGCTGCCCCTGCCCACATCGGAAACCCTGGCAAAGCTTCGTCCCGTGCAGGAGATGATCCAGCTGGAGCCCTTCCAGAGCTTCCGGGATATCCGGCTGAATACCCTTTTCCGGGACGTGGCCATCATCATATTCAATGTCTTTCTGACCATGCCTCTGGGCTATTTTCTCCGGCAGGTCTTCCACCTCGGTCTCATTCGAACCACGCTGGCAGGTTTTCTGACCTCCTTACTATATGAAGTGACCCAGCTTACCGGCCTGTTTTTTATCTATCCCCGGCCTTACCGGATCTTCGATGTAGATGACCTGATCATCAACACCCTGGGTGCCGTTCTTGGCTGGCTGGTGGTGCCACTGATCGCCCGGTATCTTCCCCATACCACGGATGCCAAATATACACGGCTGGCCCAGGGCAGCGAAGTTTCCTTTCTGCACCGCAGCATCGCTGCTGCCATTGATTTTGCTTTGATCCTGGGCGGAACCATATGGGTCTCCTTCCGCTTCCCGGCTCTGCAGGAACTGCTGTCTGTGGAACATCCCCTGGGCAGATTCCTTGTTTTTTTCGCGCTGTTTATGGGGATCACCCTGGCATACAACAGTCTTTTAGGCAGCAGAACCATCGGCTATCTGTTCACCGGTCTTCGGCTGCTGAATGCCGACAGCCGGTCTGCACGGCGGAAGCAGTGCCTTCTGCGGGTAACGCTTCTGTATGTCTGCATGTTTTCCATCCCCTTCTGGGTGCTGTTTTTCCTTGCTGTCTGCATGGAATACAACGGCATCATCAGCATTCTGTGGGTCGGCATCAGCGCCGTGCTGATGCTTTGCATCGCCAGAAACGGGCTGGAAGTCCTGTTCAATGCTGTGACCCATGGCTCCTCCATGTTCTATGACCGGATCGCAAAGACCCATGTGGCCTATGGCAAAAGCAAGCTGCCTTCTCTCTTCGGCATTGCCGTGGTGGACATAAAGCCTCTTACACCGGAAAATGCCGCCATTCTCTGCAGCAAGGCCGGAAAATCACTGAAGCGATCTAATTTTGAGCCGGAGCTAGTGGACACACTGATGCAGACAGCCGAAGCTGTGCTGCAGAACTGGATCGATTCCGGACTGGAGGGCATCTGTGAATTGCGGCTGGACAAGCATTTCGGAAGAAAAGCCATTATGCTCAGCGTCCATGGCCCGGATGCCATCTGCCGGGATTCCGCTCCATCTGCACTGGCTCCAGACAGTGGCCTGCAGTTAGAAAGCTATTACGCAGCCGGAAAGAACATCTGTATTATCAATATCCCTTTCCGGAAAAAAGGAAAACTGTCCCGCTGATCCGATCCACTTCCGCAAAACATGCACAAGATATACCAGATTCCGAAGGTATGGCCAGTAATTATCCCAACATTTGTTAAAAAAGAACCAGGAACTGATTTTGTATCAATTCCTGGTTCTTTTATGGTTGTGAATATTCTCTGTGCATCGCATGTACGACCTGGTGCCACCTTAGCGCGGGATAAAAATGTACGACTGTGGAGCCTACGTCAAACTGATATAATGTTACAACGTATCAACTGTGAATCTTTCTGTATTCACTGGGAGAAAGCCCGTATTCCTGCTTGAATGCCCGAAAAAAGGCAGTATAGTCACAAAAGCCCGACTGCTCCGCCACGGTGCTCAGCTCTCCGTTGTCCATCATAAGTCTTCTCGCCCGGTCCAGTCTCTGCTGGGTGACATACCGGTAAAAGCTTAGTCCAAGACGCTTATTGCACAGATGGGTCACGGTGCTCTCGCTGACATGCAGTTTCCTGGCTGCGTCACTGACGGTGATTTTCTCCTGCAGATGTCCCGACACAAAGGACAGCAGCTCATCCAGCAGTTCCGTCTTTTCTCTGAGCGGCGGTTCTCCGCTGCCGTTCATGGCTCGCATCAGCAGCGTCAGCAGCAGATTGGTATTGCCGTAAAGAGCCGTTTCCCACCCGGCCAGTCTTTTTTCCGACTCTCTGCAGCCTCGCTGAAAAAGCTCCCGCAGCTCCCGTTCCCGGGCCATGCCTGCTGTCCGCAGAAGATAATGGCGGTTGTGCAATTTACGCCGCTGGTCCATATCCGACCACCGGTCAAAAAACTCGGTCATTTTTTCCGCATTCACCCACAGCACAATGCGTTCATACGGTACTTTCATTTTCTCCGAAAACAGAGGACAATGGCTCACACCGGGCGGGATCCAGATAATATCGCCCCGCTGGAGTCTGTATCGCTCTGTGCCCACAAGATACTGCACTTTGTCGCAGCTGACGCAATAAATCAGTTCGTAAAAGCTGTGGCTATGAGGCAGCACCAGATCCGCCTCCCTGCTGATATCCCGGTGAGAATCCGCATAGGCAGAATTCATCTCCAGTTCCTGATAAATATTCTCCAGATTGATCCCCAGAGAATCACACTTTTCCTTCAGCGCCACCATATTCGGTTCATTTCCGGCCGCCTGCTGTATCTGGTGCATCAAGTCCGCCAGTTTCATCCCTATCCGCCCTTTTTGCTGTTTTTTATATCTTATACTATATTTGCCGAATATGCAATGTTCAATGCGATTTCCGCTATATATTTTGCAGAATAAGTAAGATATACTAATATAGAAGATTCAGGTCTTCCTGTATATACTAAGAAAAAGGAGAAAATAACCATGGCAAAAATCGATACTTCCGTTCGGCCTTTCAGCGGTAAGGACGAATGGGGCTATATCTTCGGTGATATGGCCGGCAGCTTCGTCAACCTCTATGTGGATGCCTATTTCCTCACCTTCTGCACATACTGTTTGGGCATTGATGCCAAATGGATGGCAGGTCTCTTCCTGTTTGCCCGTCTGTGGGACGCAGTTAACGACCCCATCATCGGATCCTTCCCCGACCGTTGGCACCTGGGCAAGAGCAAGGACAAATTCACCCCCTGGATCAAGCTGTTTATGATCCCTCTGGCACTCTCCGGCGTTCTCTGCTTCAGCAAGGTCCCCTTTGATGGCATCCTCTTGCATGCTTTCGTGGCCTTTGCTTACGTTTTCTTCGGCATGAGCTACACCGGCACCTCCATGCCCTTCGGCGCAATGGCCAATGTCGTTACTGTCGATCCCGTTCAGCGTTCCAAGCTGTCCCGCGCCCGCTCCGTAGGCGGCGGTCTGGTTGGCGCCGTGGCTCTGGGCATGGTTCCCGTGTTTTGCTACAAGGACAACCAGCCCATTCCCGGCCGCTTCACCCTGCTGGCTGTGATCTTCGGCATCTGCTCCATCGTCAGCTACCTCCTGCTGTGCACCCTGACTAAGGAGCGCGTCCGCGAGGAGAAGTCCGAAGGCGAAAAGTTCGAGTTCTGGAAGGTCCTGAAGATGGTTCTGAAGAACCGTCCCCTGATCGGTGTCATGATTGCCACCATCGGTTCTATGCTGGTCATCACCGGCTCCAGCCAGACCTATGGCTATATCTACAAGGAAGTTTACGGCAATGCCCAGCTGGCCACCGTGTCCATGGCTATGTCCATGCCCTTCATGATCGTGGTCTTCCCCCTGATCCCCAAAATGGTCAACAAGTTTGGTAAGCGTGACGTTATTCTGTACACCGGCGCATTGAGCTTTGTGTTCAGTGTGGTCAGAATGTTCTTCTATATCCGGAACGTGTGGGTCTACACTGCCCTGAACATCATGACTCTGCTGGGCCAGACCGCGTTCACCATGCTGATCTGGGCTCTGGTTTCTGACTGTCTGGACTACTCCGAATGGAAGACCGGTTTCCGCAGTGACGGCTCCATGTATTCCATGTACACCTTCAGCCGCAAGATCGGCTCCACCATCGCTTCCTCCGGCCTGGCCTTCAGCCTGGGTCTGGTGGGCTATGTTTCCGGTGAGAACGTCGTCCAGACTGCCGAGGCTGTCAAGGGCATTTACTACGTCTGCAATGCCATCCCCACCATCTGCTATGCGCTGATCCTCATTGGCATCGGCCTGATCTTCAACCTGGACAAGAAGAAGACTGACCAGATGTACGCCGAGATGGCTGCCAAGCGGGAAGCTAGCCGGTAAGCTTATGAAGAAGATCGATCTGCACCTTCACCTCACACCCTTCCAGCTCCCGAAGCTGGGTAAAATAAACCTTGCCAGCGCAAAGAACATGATCCCCCATCTGGATGAACTGAACATTGAAACGGGTGTTTTGATGTCCAGCGCGGAAAGCGGTCTGCCCTTCGGTACCAACAAGGCCAACAAAAAGATCTGCGACAAATATCCGGGCCGTTATTACTGGATGTGCAATATCAGCCCCAAGGGCAAAGAGCCGGTCTATGACCGGCTGGCCCGGTACAAGGAGGAGGGTGCCATCGGTATCGGCGAACTGACTTATAACCACAAGCTGACAGACCCCTTCCTGCAGGAAGTGTTTGCTGCCGCAGAAAAACTGGATATGCCCATTACCATGCATATGAGTCCTGAAGAAGGTTTCAGCTACGGTGTAGTGGATGATCCCGGCCTCCCGATGCTGGAGGACGTTCTGAAAAAATATCCGAAGTTAAAAATTCTGGGCCATAGCCAGGCTTTCTGGATCGAGATGAGCTCCGATGCGCCTGTGGATAAAGAGGGGCGCAATTCCTGGGGAAAGGGGCCCGTTGTTCCCGGCGGCCGGGTTCCGGAACTGTTCGGGAAATACCCCAATCTCTACGGCGATCTCAGCGCCAATAGTGCCGGTCAGGCAATCATGCGGGATGAGGCATTCGGGCTTGCCTTCCTGGAAACCTTTGCTGACAGACTTTTCTTTGCCACGGATATGGTAAATACCGATATGGTCTTCCCTCTGGGCAGCTGGCTGGATACCCAGCTGGCATCCGGACAGCTCAGCCAGGAAGCCTATAATCAGATCTGCTTTGGCAATGCACAGCGTGTATTCGGTATTTAAGAGGAATGATAATGGAAAAAATAATTTCTACTCCATGCGGTCTGATCCGGGGCGTTGCAAGCCGCAACCCCGGTGTAACTGCCTATAAAGGCATCCGCTATGCCTCCGCAGAACGGTGGAAGCATCCTGTGGCTGTTACCCACTGGGACGGTGTCTACAATGCTGACCACTACGGCAACTGCAGCTATCAGCCCCGGGCCTTCTACGACGAGGAACAGGTCACAGAAAAGGCCTTTTATTACAACGAATTCCGCAAGGGCCAGCAGTATACCTACTCCGAGGACTGCTTATTTCTGAACATATTCACTCCGGAAAACGCAAATCCCGGTGATGACCTGCCGGTTTTGGTTTATATCCACGGAGGCGGTTTTACTGGCGGCTGCGGTCACGAAAAGCACTTTGATGAGCCTGTATGGCCGCTGAAAGGTGTCATCGGTGTGACCCTCAACTACCGTCTGGGCCCTCTGGGGTTCGCCTGTCTTCCGGAACTTTGGGAGGAAGCCGGTGCCTGCGGCAACTACGGTCTTTATGATCAGCTCTGCGCGCTTCAGTGGGTACGCAGCAACATCTCTGCTTTCGGCGGCAGCCCGAAAAAAATCACCATAATGGGCCAGAGCGCCGGCGCTATGAGCGTTCAGCAGCATTGTCTCAGTTCTCTCACCAACGGACTGTTCCGGAGTGCTGTCATGTCCAGCGGCGGCGGTGTCAGCCCTCTGCTGAAAACTCGCCCCGCGGAAAGCAACTACGCATTTTGGAAAGCCGTGATGGAAAAAGCAGGATGTACGGATCTCGCCGCGTTCCGTTCCCTGTCGGCGGAACAGCTGTTTTCCGCTTGGAATACAGCAAAAAAAGAAGTCAAAGGGGCCGCAACGGCCTGCTCTCCCGTCATTGACGGCAGGCTGATCACTGCCAAACCCATCGCCCATTCTATCCCCTATATGGCTGGCACTACCAGCGAGGATATGATGCCTCCCATTCTCCTTTCCATGGCGCGAAACTGGTGTGCCAAACAGGAGAATCCCAGCTTCTGCTGGCATTTCAACCGCCAGCTCCCCGGTGATAAAAACGGCGCATGGCATTCCAGCGACCTCTGGTACTGGTTCGGCACTCTGGGTAACTGCTGGCGTCCCATGGAAGAGAAGGATCAGACGTTAAGCGAAGAGATGGTTCGCTATCTCTGCAATTTCGCAAAAACAGGAGATCCCAATAAGGGCGAAGAGGCAAATCTCTGGTCCACAGCTCAAACCTCCGGCAAGTACGTTCTTTGCATGGGCGAAGGCAACAGCGTAATGCGTAAGCCCTCTACCTGGAAACTCGTCTATACCATGTTAACGAATAAAGCCGTCGGTGAATAAGGAATGCAGGATGCCTCCCCGGGAGGCATCCTTTTCCATATAAACAATGGGCACAAACAAACGGTATGGGAACCTGATTCCTCCATTTCCGGAAGGTGCACCCAACTATCTGTCCATATTTTGAGCAAGAATAAAGAGATATCTCCGAAATGTACGGAAATATCCCGACAACTAAAGAAAAGACCAGGAACTGATTTTGTATCAATTCCTGGTCTTTTATGGCAAAGTATGATAATTTTGCTCCGTTTTATTTCGGTTTCACAGAGTTTCAATTCCAAAGTGAAACTCTGCGGAAAAAGTGAAACTCTATTTCGGAAATGAAACTATGCTAATCAGTAAGTCAATGGTTGTGTATGAAGAAATACCGGATAGTCATTCTCTTTAATACTTCACATAACAATGGAAAGTAAAGCTCTACCAATGCCTGATCCTTCATAGTTTTTCCGGACTTTAAACCAATGTATTGTAGAAATTTTTTCATAT
>JAFSAP010000071.1 GCA_017440925.1 Oscillospiraceae bacterium
CAAGGCACTGAAGCCCGGTGATGCCCCCAACGTCACCTTCTGCCTGGGCGATGACAAGGCTGTTGCTGTCTATGCCTACTGCAACCTCCATGGCCTGTGGATGGTGGAACTGAACTAATCGGGTTTTTCCAGCATTTTTGACACGCCCTTCGTCATCAGGCTCTTTTTACAATACCATAATGAAAGCACGGAAGCCGGCCCCAGGGCCGGCTTCCTCTGTTTTTCCTGCGACTGCACCTCTGCCGGTTTTGCCAACGGAGGGGTGTTGAATTTTTCAAAAAAGATCTGTTTTCCTCTGCTTTACAAATGTTTCTCCCACGAGTATAATAAAATTCAAAGAAGGTGAATCTATTGTCCTTGCACTATTTTTCCTATTTGTCCCAGGCGCAGAAGGCGCTGTACTTCAAGCTGGGGCAGGCACTTGGCCGCCATCAGATCCCCTGCGGGGCGCCAGCAGCTGACATCAACACCGCCATAAAAGCCCTGCTGATGGCACAGCGGAAAATCGATTGTATTCTGGTGGAAGGAACACTGGATGGCCGGATGAAGCATGTCTGGAACATGATCCGGCTGGAGGGTCAATGGCTGCATGTGGATGTGACCATGGGGTATCCCTTTTTCCGGCAGCTTGTCGGAGCAGCAGATGCCTATGGCAGTTATCTGAAAACAACAGCTGAAATTTCCCGGTCGCATACCATCTATCATCCGGAAATGCTGCCGCAAGAAAGACAGGAGGGCACACATGGAACTCACAGTATGTAAACACGGACATTATTATGATCCCACTTTATTCAGCCATTGCCCCGTCTGCGATGATGAAATGCCGGTGGATGCGCAGGATATTGGCAGCTGGTTTCACCGCATTGCTTTTCTGCAGGGCTGCAGCCATCCGGAAATGCTGGCTGCCGGTTCCAGCGGCAGGGTATACCGGGTGATAAAAAATGGAATCGCCTATGCGCTGAAGGTCATCGACTGCGGATCTGACCCGGTGAAGCTGCACAATGCAGAATATGAGATCTTTCTGATGCACCGGCTGGGCTGCTGCCAGGGTGCTCTGCATCTGGTGGACAGCCAGATCCTGCATCACAATGGATGTACCATTGTCTTTTTGCTGGAACCGTATGCCGTCTCCTTCGAAGAATACTATAAAAAGAACGACATCACTGTAAGCCAGGTGCTGCAGCTAGGCATTGATATCTGCGATGCTCTGGAGCAATGCTGGGATGCCGGTGTGGCCCATCTGGATGTGCAGCCCAAGAACCTGTTTGTCGGCGGGGACGGCCGCTTCCTGCTGGGCGATTTCGGCGCAGGCATGCCAGTGGAACTGCTGGGCCAGGAACGGCAGCTGCGTGGAACCCTGTCCTATATGGCGCCGGAGGTCTATCGGAACCGTGATTATTCCCAGGCTTCTGACACCTACGCCCTGGGTATGTTGCTGTACTGTCTGATAAACTATGGCTGCCTGCCTTTTACAGACCTGCTGCCCAAAGAGCATGCCGTATGGAAACGCCTGGATGGAAACCGTTTTCAGGTTCCTTCAGAGGCTGGTGTTTTCCTGCAGGATTGCATCCAGCAGGCAACAGCCTATGATCCCCGGCAGCGTTTCCAGAGCTTCCGGCAAATGTGCAGCGCACTGAAAGCGGCACAGGCGAAAACCCCGGAGGCCCTTCTGCGCCGCAGTGTAAAGCACGCCCCCGCTCCGCAAAATACTGCCCCCGCCGCGCCGGTTCCGAAGCAATCCGCCAGAGGCGGATTCCTGGCCGGATTGTTCCGTGGCAAAAAAGAGGCCCCACCATCTGCCTCTTCCGTTCCGTTTTCCGGAGGCGGTGGCAACCTGTTTGATCCCGAGATTTCCGGAGGCATGGATTCCCCGGTGCGGGGCGCACCCGTCGGCTGGGGCATGGCCGACAGCTGCCCGCAAACCCTGCCCAGCACAATCCCCATCGTAGCCGGAAATCTGTTTGATGCGGATTCCTTCGCCTGCACCGCACCCATGGCGATCCCCGGTGCCGGAAACCTGTTCGATGCGGACTCCTTCGCCTGTACCGCGCCTATGGCGATCCCCGGTGCCGGAAACCTGTTCGATGCGGATTCTTTCGCCTGTACCGCGCCCATGGCGATCCCCGGTGCCGGAAACCTGTTCGATGCGGACTCCTTCGCCTGTACCGCGCCCATGGAAGCCCCCGGCACTGGAAATCTGTTCGATGCGGACTCCTTCGCCTGTACCGCACCCATGGAAGCCCCCGGCACTGGAAATCTGTTCGATGCGGACTCCTTCGCCTGCACTGCACCCCTGGAAGCCCCCTGTCCTGCCCCGGTCTATGCGCCGGCGCCCCGGATGGATCAGGTGCAGTTCTCTGCCGTGGCTCCCAAGGAGGCCCGCAAGGGAGAGTATACCCTCATTCAGCTGTATATGTATGAACAGGCGTTCCGCTCGGTGGTGGAGGAAGCCCTCGCTTCTGCGGAGGGCCCCGCTCAGGAAAAGCGTTCCGGCTTCCAGAAGGTGCTGGAAAATACCCGGGTGAAGGTCGTGCTGACCTGCCCGGATATGCCCATTGATGACAACGTCCAGGAGCAGGTCTGGTATGGCGGCTATCTGCAGTTCGATTTCGCCATCTGCCCTCCGGAGGATTTCAAAAAACGGCAGATCCTGCTCACTGCGGCGGTGTACTTTGATGACATTCCTGCCACCCGGCTGATGCTGATGCTCAAGCCGCTGGCTTCCTGCGAAGAAGAGATCGAGCTCTCCCGGCAGGACATCGTCAAAGCATTTGTGTCCTATGCCAGCCAGGACCGGATCCGTGTGGGCGCATTGGTCCAGGGCATGCGCAAGGCCCGGCCGGATATGGATATCTTCTTTGATGTCACCACACTGCACAGCGGCGAGGACTGGGAAAAGACCCTTTACCGGGAGATCCTGCAGCGGGATATTCTGTTCCTGTGCTGGTCCCGGAATGCCCGGGCATCGGCCTGGGTGGAGCGGGAATGGCGGTTTGCTCTGGAACACAAGGGTGTAGAAGCCATCGAACCCGTTCCGCTGGAACAGCCGGATATCTGCCCGCCGCCCCAGGAACTATTTCACAAGCATTTCAATGACAGTCTGCTTTACATCATCAACCGCTGAAAACTGCCCGGCTTCCGGACTTGAAAAATGGCACGACTGTGATAGTATTGTATTATATAAAATATAACCAAGGAGGAACTGCGCATGGGCAGAATCATCGGCATTGACCTGGGAACCACCAATTCCCTGGTTTCTTACTGGGAGGATGGCGCCAGCCATCTGATCCCCAACCGCTTTGGAGAATTTCTGACCCCCAGCGTGGTCAGCATCGGCAAAAACGGTACAGTTTATGTGGGTGCCGCCGCTAAACAGCGGATGATCACCCAGCCCGAGAACACCGTAAGTGTGTTCAAACGGGCCATGGGTACCGACCGTACCTATAACCTCCGGGGCAAATGGTACCGGGCAGAGGAACTGTCTGCCCTGATTCTGAAGGCATTGAAGGAAGATGCAGAAGCCTATCTGAAAGAACCTGTGGAAGAGGCCATCATCAGCGTTCCCGCCTACTTCAATGACATCGCCAGAAAAGCCACTCGAAAAGCCGGTCAGCTTGCCGGACTTCGGGTAGACCGGATCATCAACGAACCCTCCGCTGCTGCCCTGGCCTGCCAGCAGGCCAATCCCCAGCAGGATGCCAAGCTGCTGGTATTTGACCTGGGCGGCGGTACGCTGGACGTTTCTCTGGTGGACTGCATGGACAATGTGATCGAAATTCTGGCAGTCAGCGGCAACAACCATCTGGGCGGCAGCGACTTCGACCGGGTGCTGGCAGAGCATTTCTGCGTAAAAAACCAGATGGTGCTGGGTGCTTTGAAGCCCGGCCAGCAGGAGATCATCCTCAAAGCCGCCGAAAAAGCAAAGATCGACCTGAGCTATGCTGAAGAAGCCACCATGCGCGCAGCCTTCGACAACCAGGAGTGGAGCCTGGTGGTTTCCCGGCAGACGCTGATCCAGATATCAGCCCCCCTGTTCAAAAAGATCGCCGCACCCATCAAGCGGGTGCTGAACGATGCCCAGATTCAGCCCTCTGAACTGACCCGGGTGGTCATGGTGGGCGGCTCCAGCAAAATGTTCGTGGTACAGCAGTATCTGAAATTCCTGCTGAAAAATGTCTCCTTTGCCGTTGCAGATCCGGATCATATGATCGCTCTGGGTGTTGGTATTTTTGCCGGCATCAAGGAGCGCAACGAAGATGTCCGGGATCTGATTCTGACAGATATCTGCCCCTTCTCTCTGGGCACCGGTGTGATCAACCGGGACGACCCCAGCAAGGGCGACTATATGAGCACCCTGATCCCCCGCAACAGCTCCCTGCCCGCAAGCCACATTGGAAAATACTCCACCAGTGTTGACAATCAGAAAAAAGTGACCATCGGCGTATACCAGGGCGAAGACCTGTATGTCAACAATAACCTGTACCTGGGCGAAATGACAGTCAGCGTTCCGCCCGCACCGGAAGGCAAAGAGCACGTAATGGTGCGTTTTACTTACGATATCAACGGCCTGCTGGTGGTAGACCTGCATGTTCCCTCCACAGGAGAAAAGAAACAGCTGGTATTTGTTAACGGCGTCACCCAGGAAGCAGATGATGACCTGAAAAAGCAGATACAGGAACTGGAAAAGCTGGTTATTGCGCCCAAGGAGGATCAGAACAACCAGATGATCCTTTCCCGGGCAGAGGGCCTGTATGCCCAGTTGACCGGCGATGCCAAAAAGGTTCTGGAAGGACATATTAGAACCTTCACCAAAATACTGGCGTCAGGCAGCAAAACCAAGGCTATGAAGGCATCCAAGGCATTGATGACCTATATGGATCTGTGCGAACAGCTATATCTGCAGAAAGAAGAAGTCAACGGTGATCTGGACGATTTCCAGTCCTGGTTTGCCGGTCTGAACAGCGCCGAAGATGACGAGGACATGGAAGACTGGGGCGGCATCGGCTTCCTGAGCTGATCGATGATCCCATTCCGCTCCAGAACCAGGTGAACCTATGTACTACCTTGAAGCCTTTTCCCGTTTGGGGATCTCCATTACAAAAGATATTCCTTCCATCAAGAAGGCCTACCAGAATCTTGCCCCCCGGTACCATCCCGAAGAAGATCCGGAGGGGTTCATGCAGCTGCATGATGCCTATAAAAGCGCCCTGGCATATGCCCAGGGAAAGAATAACAGCAGGATCCCCTCCCATGACACCTTCCGCTGGCCGTTGGACAATCCGCCTGTCCAGAAGCCAACAGGCTATGACGGTCTGTTTACCGATCTGGATGAAAAGCCTGCCGCAGACACCACACTGCCCGAAAAGGATATCCTGCGGGAACTGCTGTGGCTGAGGCTGCACTGGCTGCCGATCCCCTTGGGATTCTGGCGAAGATTTTTCCGCAGCGAAGCTTTTTTGCTTTGCCGCGGAGAAGAAAAATATATGGACAACCTGTTTGAGTTGGTATTGTGGAAAGTTCATACTTATGCTGTATTTCGCTTTTTGCTGAACCGGCTGTGGGAGTTGGAAAGCTGGCAGACAAGCGAGGGTTTGGAAGTCCTGGCAAACAAAACCCGCAAATGCATTGCCGACCTGAATAAGCCGTACAGCCATTATCTGAAACTGAATCCTGCAAATCCTGCAAGCAGGCTGATATTTCCTCTGATCTGGTATTATCAAGCACTGCCTTTCCTCTTCAAGGTGCTGGTCAGCACAGTTGTTATACCAATGGCATCCTGTGGTTCCGATGGCAAACTGATCCTGCTGCTTCTTGCTTTTTACATTCTGGAACTGTTTGTCTGGCGGAAGAAGAAAGCTCGGCAGCTGGGACGTTACCATCCGGTGATCCAACAGAAGAAAAAGTTGGTGCATTTCGACAAGACCGGCGAATATATCGTCATTATCATGTATGGAACGGCCATTCATTTTGCCATCTGTCATTACATTATGCAATCACTTATGCGCTGACCTGCAGCTTTTAAGGGGAAGCCGGCACGTTGCTTCCATTTCCATTCCATGTAACAAAAAAGAGTAGGCTATCGCCTACTCTTTTTTCATATTCGGAAGAATTCTTTTACTCTGCAAGAAGAGCGCCGGAAGCATCTTCCTCTGCTTTTGCTTCGCAAAAGATACACCGGAAGAGACTCGTTATATTGTGGTGTCGATGCGGTCTAGCCCTCGCGAGCGGCGCTCACCCGCGCCGCATTTATTTTTTCGAGCCCTCCGGCATATCAAAAAAGAGGCCGTCCATAAGGACGACCTCTTTTTTGGTACACCGGAAGGGACTCGAACCCCCAACCCTCGGAACCGGAATCCGATGCTCTATCCATTGAGCCACCGGTGCATCTGATTAATAGCCTAGATATTATAGCAGGGTTTTTCTGCTTTGTAAAGGGGTCTTTCTGAAAAATTTTCCTGCACTTTCCTGGCTTTTCCCCAAAAATGGTTGTTTTCCTGGTTTTCCTGTGTTATAATGCGTAAAAAGAATGCATTTTTCATGAATTACAAAGGAGGTTGTCCCATGTCTGCACCTCAGAAATTCCGTTCCGCCTTCAATGGCTTCAACCGGGAAGATGTGGTTCACTATCTGGAATATCTCAACAGCAAGCATACTGCCCAGGTCAATCAGCTGACCTCTGAGGCAGATTTTCTGCGTTCAAAACTGGAAAGCCTTTCCCCCAGCCAGATGCAGTCTGATATGATTGCTGCTTTGCAGCAGGAGCGGGATGAACTCCGTGCCCAGGTGGAGGCACTGCAGGCCCGCTGCGAAGAACTGGAGCAGTCCCAGAGCACTGCAGCACCTGTCTACAGCCCTGCTGAGGAACTGGAAGTCTACCGCCGGGCCGAACGGACGGAACGGGCTGCCCGGGAACGGGCGGATCTGATCTACCGCCAGACCAATGGCATTCTGGGCGAAGCATCTGTCCGGGTCAATGACGTGGCCACCCAGGTGGGGCCCCTGGCAGAGCAGATCCTTGTCCAACTTTCCCAGCTGCAAACTACCATTCTGGCGGGAAAGCAGTCATTGCAGGATGCTGCGGTGATCCTTTCCACCCTGCGTTCCAGTGAGAACTGATTTTTCAGAGCGCATGCTTCACCGCTGCGCTCTGTCTTTTTCGTGAGGTACCTATGCGGATAACAAAACCCAGTTATTTTGATGATTTTCACTGCATCGCCTCCCGGTGTCCCGACAGCTGCTGCAAGGAGTGGGATGTCCAGGTAGATCCGGAGGCTGCTGCCCTGTACCGTTCCCTTCCCGGCCCGCTGGGAGACCGTCTGCGGGAAGTGCTGCAGACGGAAGATGGCGAAACGGTCATGACCATTGTGGATGGCCGCTGCCCCATGTGGCGCTCCGACGGCCTGTGCCGTATCCAGGCAGAGTTGGGAGAGCAGGCACTGTGCAGGACCTGCCGGGAATTCCCCCGGCTGACCCATGATTATGGGGACTTTCTGGAGCGCCAGTTGGAGCTGAGCTGCCCGGAAGCTGCCCGGATCCTGCTCACCGCCCCCTATGCTCCGCCTGTCACGGAAGAAGTGCCCGGTGGCAGCGAAGCAGAATATGACGGAGAAGCCATGGCCGTTCTGAAGCAGACCCGGCAGGCGGCTCTTGCCCTGCTGTCCGACCCTCTCCGTTCTGCCCGGGAAGTCCTTGCCCTGCTGCTTCTGTACGGCTGTCAGGCGCAGGAAGCGCTGGACGGCGGGGAGGCGCTTTCCTTTGATGCTGAGGCTGCGCTGGAAACCATCCGGGAATTCGCCCGGCCCGGCAGCATCCGGGAGGTTCTTGACTTTTTCTCCGGTCTGGAGATTCTGACACCCCAGTGGAATGCCCGGCTGCAGGATATTCCCTCCGGCCAGATGCCGGAAACAGTCCGTGCCCTGGCCCGTTACCTGGTGGAGCGGTATTGGCTCCAGGCTGTTTCTGACTATGACCTGGCCTGCCGGGTGAAGTTTATTCTGATCTCCTGTTTGGTGGTCTGTGCCCTGGGCGGCGATTTCATCGCCACAGCCCAGCTGTTTTCCAAGGAGATCGAAAATAACTACGATAATGTGGAAGCCATTCTGGATGCCGCCTACACCAGCCCCATTTTTACGGATGACAAACTGCTGGGTATGCTGCTGGGGTTAGCAGAATCTTAAAAAGGCGTTCACATTTCCTCTATTTACTTTTGATGGGATCAATGATATAATTGGGCGATAGAATGGAAAGGAGGCGATGATTTGCGCCGTTTTCTGGAAGAACTGAAAGATTTCTTTAAAAAAGGCGACATGTTTCTGCTGATCCTGTGCCTGATCACCTCGGGCTTCGGTGTTATCATCATCGCCAGCGCTACCTCTGCTGAAAAGTTTGAGGGCAATATGCGTTACATTGTGGTTCAGCTGCTGGCCATCGTCATCGGCACGATCATATACGCTTTGTTCTCCTCCCTCGATATGGAATTCCTGCAGGAAAACCGGAACCTGATGGTAGCCTTTAATATGTTCCTGCTGTTCCTGCTGATCCCCTTCGGCACCGATAACAACACCGGTAACCGAAGCTGGCTGGACTTCCCCCTGCTGCCCTTCAACATACAGCCGGCGGAAATCTGTAAAATTACCTATATTCTGATCATGGCCTCGGTCATGGCCTCCCACCAGAACCGAATCTCCAGCATCCCTTCCGTTATGCACATGGTATTCCACTTAGGGTTGCTGTTCGGTGTGAACATGGTGCTGTCCTCTGACATGGGCGTTTCGCTGATCTTCGTATTCATCTTCATCGGTATGACCTTTGCCGGCGGCGTCAGCCTCTGGTGGTTTGCCCTGGCCATTGGCGGCATGGCCGCCGCATTCCCCATATTGTGGCAGTTCCTGGGCGAATACCAGCGGCAGCGCATTCTGATCCTCTTCGATCCCAGCTTCGACGAGCAGGGTATCGGCGCCCGTTACCACTTTAAAATCAACCTGCAGTCTCTGACCGGCGGTGGTTTCCGTGGACAGGGTCTTTTCAACGGCAACCGTACCCAGGGCGGCAACCTGTTTGCCCAGCATACGGACTATATTTTCTCCTCCATCGGCGAGGAACTGGGTTTCATCGGCTGTGTCGGCATTATGTTGCTGGAGCTTGGCATCATTGCCCGCTGCATTTATGTGGGTTCCAAATGCCCCGACTATATGCGCCGCCTGGTGTGCTTCGGTGCCGCTTCCGCACTGATGTTCCAGATCATCATCAACATTGGCATGTGCATCGGCGTTATGCCCGTTATCGGCCTGACCCTGCCGCTGATCAGCTACGGCCCCTCTTCTGTCGTATCCATCTTCGGTATGCTGGGTCTGGTTTCCGGCGCTCACGCCCGACCGCAAAGCCTCAGCCACGAACGTTATGTTCAGCCTTACCGCTAAAATTTCAAACACGCTGCCCATGGCAGCGTGTTTTTCTTTTCCCATAAAGCAGCGAAAAAAGTATTGACTTTCCAGGAAAACATGGTATAATATTACCTGTTCCGAATGGAGGCTTAGCTCAGCTGGTTAGAGCGCATGCTTCACACGCATGAGGTCGAGGGTTCGAGTCCCCCAGTCTCCACCAAAAAGAAACCACACCATACGGTGTGGTTTTTCTTTTTGGTGGAGGTGGGGGACGAGAACCCATCTAAATGCGATATGCCGGTGGCATATCGCTGCCACCAGTTCAAAAACTGGTGGCTTCCTTAATTTGATCGAGTCCCCCAGTCAAATCTCCTCAAAAAACAGTCCTCATACCTTCCACCCACTTTTTACGAAAGGCATGCGGTCTGAATATGGCACGAAAAATCAAATGAAATGGACAGTTTCCTATCGTCCTCTTTTTGCTGCTGGCTAAACTTACGCAGCCGTTCTTCTATCTCTTCCCGGCTTAAATCCCATGTTTCTTTCTCTTCTACAATATCCCCTCCTGTGGTGGGTTTTTGTTAGTATAGCATACTAGCAAATGATATGCTATCAAATAACCTTGTGTTTTATGGATAGCTATGATATCATAATTATGTCATAGCAACCTAATAATGCAAAAACGAAGCGATAATTGAGATGCATTTCATATTTTGGGTTCGATTAATGCACTTTTCAATTTTTACAGAAAGAGTGGTAGAATCGTAGTATGTTTATTTTGCTATTTATTTTGTTCCTTGGTATATTTTATGCATTATATAGTATTTTTAGCAAAGCAACAACCGAAAAGGAAGAATGTTTGCGCCAAGAGGAAGCTATGAAACCCATCACCGATGAAGAATTCTTCCAAAAGTGTAAGGAAGAATATGTTTATAATTGTATTTCTCCGGCGGACCAAGCCAGAATTGCTCTAATTGGCAGACGGCATAACCTAACCGGAACTGATAGCGAAATCGTTGAAAAATTTAAAGCAGGAAAAAACGCCGTAGAGAGCCGGGAAAAGCAAAAACGTATTGATGAAGCCAGAGAACGAGAGCAAAAAATTCTAGACAAAAATACCAAATATCAGAATTACTCAGGGCGAGACAAACGTATAAGGATGTGCTATGACAAAGCATCCTATTATCGGCAATGGGAACAGGCTTACATTACAAAAATGGGCAAGATTAATGCTCATTCTTATAAAGCTTATCGAGCAGCAGCACAGAAGGAGCAAAACTGGGGCATTGTCGGTGGTATTGCCGAAGGGTTAGCTGGTCCTGCCGCAGGTGTGATGGCTGCCATGGATGCTCAACGAACTAATGCAGAGATTCGAGAATACAACCAAAAATTAGGCACTATGATTGCTGACATTGCTGTAAGCTCGATATTAAGCTATAACAAAAGCGCCAATCGTTATAGGGTGCAGGCCGAGGAGTGGGAAGCACGCCTCGCAAGGGCGCAAACTCTTCTGGTGCAAGAATACTCCAAAGAACAGCAAAAAAAGATGCTATATTTTATGCACCCACGAGTGGTTGACACCACATATAGCGAAACTGGTTCTATCATTTTGGAAGTCTTAGTAAAAGAAGGGTATGAATCTATATATGGAAATGTAAATGCACGAGTTGATGGATTCTTCACCGCCCAACTATGGCAGGGGGATATCAATGTCGGCGAGGCTATGTTCGGAATGAATTGGAACGGAAGCGAATTTGAGCAGCGACTAACGGGTGTCTGTTGGATGCCTAATCTAGACACTAAAAATCAGAAGATTACTGTAACTTTCGAGCCATACAACCTCTGGGCAATTGAGTATAGACAGTAAGAAAGACAGGGAGCCAATCGTGGCTCCCTGTTTCCTTATGCCTCCAAAAGAGAAATGTATTTGTAAATCGTTGTCCTGCGCAAATCCCGCACTCTGAAAAGTTTGCTGCTATTCAAAATTTCACATAAACCAACAGGGTGGAAGTCTGATCTTCCACCCTGTTGCATTACAGAATTATTGATCGTTCTCTGAAGCTGACGGTACCTCCCAGGTAATGGGGTACAGGTGAACTTTGAGGTTTTCACCGCCGGCTTTGAGTGTAAAGCCGATCTCCGCCAACTCATCACTGCCCAGTTGTTCTTCAATCTGTTTCAAAACAGAAACGGGGATCAGAATATTCTTGTAATAACAGCTATGGGGTCTGATGGGCATGCTGCTGTCCAAAACCGCATCATCTACTGCAAATCCATTCACCGTTACATCTTTCCAGCAGAAGTAGAAATAGTCATCGGTATTGTTTTCAACGTAGGTACGTACGGTATAACCCTTCACATCCCTAGTGCCGCCCAACAGGATAAATTGTCCCTTTTCGCCATCCCAGTAAACCTTCTCGGTATCAGCGGAAACACGTTCCGGATAGGTGATCTGACCTGCATCTTTGCCTGTGGGATAAATGGTAAATTCCTTATGGACGACAAAACATCCATCCGCATGTTCCAGCTTTTCAGGCTTTCCCGCATCCAGCTGTTCCTGGGAAACCGTTCCTTCATAATATTCCGGAACGCCGTTATTTCCATAATAGGCGATCTGACCATTTACATCATAGTAATAATTGCGGTCGGCTTCCTTATCGTAAAATGCATAGCCATAGCCATCATAATAAACTGTGGAGCCTCTTTTGCTGAAGTAGTAGGGACGGCCAAAGGAATCATCATAGAATTTTCCATTCCAGGGTTCTGTCGTATCCGATTTATAAAGCAAATCGCCACCGGAATCCCGGATTTCATCGAAATAGACATCGGACTTGTCACTTAAGCGAATGTAAGGACGACCCTTCTTGTCTATTCTGGTTCTCCAGGAGAAGAACCAGCCATCAAAGCCCTTGATTTCCTTGCAGCCGCCAAAATGATCCTTTCCCGCTGCAACCACATTTCGGGCAATGTATTTCTGGCTTTCCTCCAGGATCTCAGCGAACCGATCTTCATTAAATACAGACAACACAAAATTGATTTCTTCACCTGGAAGCAGATTGTGGTTTTTCAGTTTGGTCAGAGGAAAGGTGATGCTGCTTCTCAGGGTTGCATTTCCCTGGACGCATACACTCCACAAAGGATCAAACATACTTCCATTGATTCTGGTGCTTTTCCAGGTAAAAGACAAGGTGTCGGAAGTCTTGTTCACGCAGCGGACATCCAGCTCCAGATAATCACCCTTCTCACCAATGGCATCCACCAGGAAGGCACATTCCTCGTTTTCGAAGACAACCGGATCCTCCAGGCCATAGGTAAGCACCGGCTCCGTTGCAACCGTCTCCTCCGCAGCAGGTGCGGCATCATTCTTCCGGGAGAAGAAAACTGCGCAGCCCACGCCCACAATGATGGCTAGCAGAATTCCGATAATCAGCCAGATCCACCAACGCTTTCTGCGTTTGGCAGGCTTCTCCGGATCCTTGATTACCACTGACTTGCCATTTGCCCGGTCTGCAAGGTCTGTTGCTTCTACCGGAGCCCAGCTGGCCATGCCTTTTGTCCATACCCGGGTACCCGGGTTAATGGTGCCGGCTGTCAGCATGGATATCAGTTCGGGCGCATCAACTGGGCCGCATTTTTTTTCATCCAGCATATAATACCACTTTTCGCCGCCAGATGAAGCTGTATCAGAACCATAAGCGGTACGTTCCATACCCATTTCCCCTCCGTTTCTGCGAAAACTATATAAATAGTTATAATATTATACATCCCAATCTTCAGAAATACAAGCAGTTTCTACAGTTCCGGACATTTTTATATATATTACTGCAATCCGGCCTCTTATTTTGATAAATCTCCTGTCCTTTTTCAGCTAATATATTGCTTTTTCCCTTCCAATCCTGTAAAATAGACCCATTGAATTCCTTTCGGAGGTACGCAATGAACCAGGAAATGCTTGCTGAACTTGTGCTGCAAAGCCAGTCGGGAGATAAGGATGCACTGGAGCAGCTTCTGCTGCTGTCTTATACGCCGGTATCCTATCTGACCAATAAAATCCTGCAGGATCCCCGGACTGCCGGAGATGTTACCTGGGAGGTGCTGGAGATCGTATCTACCAACCTCTCTTCCCTGCAGGAGCCTGCACAATTTGAGCAGTGGCTGTGCCGCATGACTGCCGCCCGGTGCATCCATGCTGCACCTCTGCTGCACCGGAATTTTGCGGATGCCTCCGAGCCTGTTTCCTGGGAGGATGACCTGAAAAATGATACCGTACTGAGCGAAGAAGAATCCGAAGATGCCATTCAGAATATGGTGGATTACCTCCCGGAGGGACAGAGGCTGTGCATCCTGCTGCTGAGTTGCGGTGAGCTGACGGTTCCCGCCATTGCCCAGCTGACCGGATTTTCCGAGGCCAGTATCAAGCAGAATATCAAATACGGACAGAAGGCTATCCAGCAGCACCTGTGGGAGCTGGACGAGCGGGGGATCCAGTTCGCCGGACTGTCCTCCCTGACCGGAATCCTCCACGATGCCATGTACCACAACCCCGATGAAGAGGCTGCCATGCAGATGGTTTACAGCATTCTCGGCAAGAAGCCGCCGGTTTCTGTCTCCACCTGGATCGTCCGCCTGCTGACGGTTGTTGTGATCCTGCTGCTGGCTGCTGTTCTGGTATTAGGCGGCATTATCGTGATGAAGATGATGGGAATCATGGGCTGATCTGTCCATGACGGTTCCCTTGCGGAAAAATTTCAATTTTTTCAAAAAGGGCTTGACTTTTTTGTAAAATTGGATATAATATAAACGTTCCGCGTATAGAGGATTTGTGTAACGGTAGCACACCGGACTCTGACTCCGTTTGCGGGGGTTCGAATCCCTCATCCTCTGCCAAATAATAAAAGCCACACCCAACGGGTGTGGCTTTTATTATTTGTAAGGTGGGGATTCGAACCAATCTAAATGCAGATGTCCGGCGGACATCTGCTGCCACCAGTTCAAAAACTGGTGGCTTCCTTGATTTTTGCCTGCTTTTGCAGGTAAAAATGTTATCGAATCTCTCATCCGGATTGTTACCGGAATCCTGGGGTTTCTTTTTTCATTCACCGCTTTTGAAGTTTGGATTCTTCCAATTTCTCAGAAGCGGTTTTTTAGTTTCCCTTCGTTTTTCCCTTACGCGCTGACGGATTGGATAAAGACTTCCATTCTGTTGGCGCTTTCTGTTTTCATTTGTTCCGTAACATGACCGTAGGTATCCAGGGTAAATGCGGCGGTTGCGTGGCCTAAGTTTTCCTGGACAGTCTTCACATCATCACCGGATCGGAGGGAAGCAACTGCGTAAGAGTGGCGAAGATCGTGAAAGCGGGCTTGGGGTATTCCCAGTTCAGTCACCACCAGTTTGAAGGCCCGATATGCTGCCTGGGGTGTGATGCGGTGGCCGGACTCATCCGTGAATACCAAGCCGGATTCTTCATAGAGATCTTCGTAATACTCCCGGTTGGCATCCTGTTTCGCTTTCTCTTTTTTCAGAAGCTCCACCACAAAGGGTGCTATGGTCAGATACCGTTCTTTGCCGTTCTTGGTAGGAACCAGTGTGTACTTGTCCCGATTTCCTCTCACAGACTTCCGCAGACTCTGAAGCTGCTTGTCCACCAGAATGGTTCCGGTTTCCAGATTCACACAGTCCCATTGTAGACCACAGATCTCCCCTTCCCGGAGTCCGGTGAACAGGGTGGTGAGAATCAGATTTTCGTACTTGTGGCCTTTCAGCGCTTTGATTAGTTTGCTGATCTGCTCTTCGTTCAGAGGCTTTACTTTCTGCTTAGGTCTTCTGGGAAGCACACAGGGATCGGCAGGATTGTTGCGGATCAGTCCGTTGAGCATCGCCTGCTGAAGAGCCTTGTGCAGGACTCCGTGGATGTTTTTGATGGTTTTGGGCGCAAGGGGCTTTCTGGTTTCATCGCCCTTCTGGCGGGCATTGTAGAACTCCTGAATGTCCTGGGTAGTGAGGGATTCCAGTTTAATGGAACCCAGACAGGGCTTGATGTGATTCTTGATGGTGGCCTCATAGGAACTGGTGGTAGACGATTTCACCGCGCCTAAATATTCGGCATGCCAGGTGTCCATCCATTGTGCGACTGTGGTTTTGTTGGGGGCAATGTAAGTACCGGCATCCAAGGCAGCTGTCATTTCTTTCAGCTTCTTTGCCACTTCTCCTTGGGTTTTGCCTGTGATGGATTTCTGAATCTGCTTACCTGTTCCGGGATCGTAGCCGACGGTATATCTGGCTTCCCAGTAGGTGTAGTCCTTTCCGTTTTTCGTTACGGTTTTCTTTCGGATGGTGCCGCAGCCTGTGGCGCTTTTCTTGCTGCTTGGCATAATACATGCGCTCCTTTCAGATACTAGTCCCTGATTATTCATCAGGGAAACATCGCCTTTCGGCGCTGTTGCTTTTGTGATTTACAAGGAAGGAAATCACAAAAGCCCGTCTCATAGGAACTCCTTGCCCTACGGGCAAAATAAATGCAAAATTGCATTTATTTTGGTGTTCCGTATGAATGCCTCACAGCAGGTGCATTGTCATGATATCAGCTGCAAAACATTTTCACAAGGATGAGGGATTTTTTAGAAAACTTTTATATTAGAAATTATGTTCGAATATTATTTTATAGAAAAGCACACCATCTGTCAAGGCCCCGCCGGAAAGAGTCGACTTATCATGACAGTTAAGGAACTTCGCCGAAATTTTCGGCGATCTTAAAAGGCAATATCTTATGGAGTGTTTTGACAATAACAGATATTTCTTTTGCTCATAAATGGAAGCGGAGCTGTTTGTTTAGACAGCTCCACTTTTTGAAAGATTATTGCAATTCAAAAGATTGCTGTTCATGTTCGGCATCTTGCTTCACATTGTGCTCCAGTTCATCTGCTATATCCATTAACAAAGAAGCATTATACTCTTTAACCACATAGATAGTGGGTTCAAGTACGAGCAGCTTTTTATTTACTTTGTCAAAATAGAAAAGAGAGATGAAGTTGGTTCCTGTTTGTCTGTTTTCCTCTCGGAGGTGAAGTTGGCCTAACTCCTGTGTTAAATTACTAATGCCAATGGGATCCTCCATCCAAGACGTACACAGGAAATCAAGCTTGGACTTTATTTCGCTTAATGGGATACCACTTTGTGTTACCCCAGTATCATCACTGATAATTAACTTAAGTACAGCGATGATAATTTTAAGTCTCATTCTCTTAGAATCCTTACGATCCCGCTGTGGCATAGCCAAATTGACAATTCTGTCATGAAGGGGAGTAAAAGCCTCAGCTATAACTTCGCCAGCAGCTTTATCAGCAACTCCATTTTTGATCAGAGATTTGGCAGAAGCTTGAGTACCGTAAACAGAGAACTCTTGGCAGTATTTTTGTAGAAAGTCTTTAAACACACCAATATTATGCGCAGAACAACGCATAAAAAGTGCCTGAGTATCAGCATCGATACTAATATTCAGGGCTTTCTCGCCTTTCTTTACAACCTCGGACAATTCTGCATCTGTCCAAGATCCAATGTCGATGTGCGCGCATCGGTTGACAAGGTCTGGTGCCATTGCTGTAATTCGGGCAGAATCTTTCCAAACACCCACAATAATAACCTTAATTCCCTGATAATTGAATTCTTTTAGAAGCGTACAGAATTGCTGTTGCACCATAGGAGACAGATAATGGAAATTATCAAAAACAAAATATGTACCAGAAGAATACTCCTTGATAGCGTTGAGGAACTCTGCATTCTGGGTTAAGTCCACGGTATCATACGTAGTTTTGAGTGTTTCACTATGTGCAGCAGATGCGGAAACATCCATTCCGGCTGACAGTATCATTTCAGCTCCAACACTACTGGATGCGGAACAGCCTTCGGAATATTCTTCAGTCACTGAGTGTTCTACAGTATGGACACCAAGGCCAACAGCATGTAACATTTCTTTCTTAATTTGCTCCAAGGTCATTGCGGCATTGCAACCGATGCGGAGCTGCATAGGACAATATTTTTCTATCGTCCATGTTTTACCCTGGCGTGACTCACCATAAACCACAATGATATTGTAGCTCATAATTGCATGCTGAAATTTTGTGTGTACGTCTCGCACCAAAAAAGTAGGACAATCCTGGGGCGGACATTCAGGACAGCCAAATGTGTCCAACAAGGAATACTGTTTCAGTGCCTTACAGAATAAATTTTTCCAAAAAGAAAGAAATCCCATAGCGTTCACCTCAAATATGGTTTATATAGGGATAGTATACTGCTATCTTTCAAAAAAGTATATTGTTATTTTGTATAACAGTGATTCGAAGAATTGCGTCGCCGCAGTCCGGAGGGCTGCGTACCAGAACATTTATGTTCGCCAGGGTTTGGGGCGGGAGCCTCAACAAGCACAAAACCACTCATTTCCGCCGCAGCGGAAATGGGTGGTTTTTGTATTTTGTGTATACAAATGCATTGCTTGCACCGTAACTTATACAATCTGTTTTCTCCGAAACTCCTGGTAGATCACCGGAACAAGTGCCACTGTCAGTATTGCATACAGTGGGAGGCTCACATCCATAACGCGGAATACCTTTCCAAAAATTGTAATCAGATTAAAGGTGCCCAGGTGCTGATAGAATTCCAGCAGGCTTACCGGCATCATGGCAATCACAGTATCCAGCCAATCGGTCATTCCCTGCAGGAAGGAGGGGATGAACATGATGACAAAAGGAGTGGTTACTGCGATCACAGAGGACTTGGTTTTTGCGGAAATAAACATAGTCAGTGCAGTCAGGAAGAGGTTTCCGATGTAGCCGCAGATCAGGGTCAGCACCCAAGCCTGCCAAAAGGTGATGTTATACAGAGATTTCCAGACCCGCAGCTGAACCACGCAATTGCCACCTTCGAAGCCAAGGTAGCCCAATGTGACGAAGCTGTAGATCAGCATGGCTGCCCAATACAGGACTGTAACCAGCAAAAGTCCTGCCTTGATCTTTGAGGAGGTGGCTTTGTTTCTTCCGAGCAGCGTGGAGAAATAAACCGTATCCGCTTTCCATTTGAACTCGTTGGAGAAAATACCGGCCACCATATATCCGATGATCAGAATTCCCAGCATAGGAAGAAGCGCAGCATTTTCCAGAAACTGATACCAGCCATCGTGGTAATCCACATAGAAGGGTGTTTCCAATTTCTCATACTGGCCGATCAGATATTGCTTTTCTGCTTCGGTGTAAAGGTCATAGGCAACATCTGTTTTATCATATAGCCAGTCTTTCAATTGTCTGGTTCGGTTGCCGTAAAAAGTCTCTTCCTTGATCACAGAGATTCTGTCTGCCCGGTAGTAGTCATAGGTTCTAAAACCCACAGAATAGGAGCGGTTGATCATTTCCCGGATGGGACTGAAACCTTGCTTCCAACCATATGCAATATTGCTTTTCTGCACATTGCTGGACTGTCCTTCGGGGGTTGCATTGATTCTGGAATTTTCCTGGATCGCCTTTGTCAGCATCTCCTGATCCAGATAACCTTCCCACTCATTCCGTGCTTCCCGGAGTTTCTGAACAGCTTGGAATCCCCGCTCGCTTTCGCCCTGTTCGTTGACCCACTTTACATCCACATTCATAAATCCGTTTGCTGCAAGGAAGCAGGAGAGGATAACTGTGGCAATATACAGACCCAGGGCGATCTTGCCACCTACGGAACCGAAGATTTTCTTCAACTCATACCGAATCATCGTCTTCACCTGCTCTTTCTCCGAAGTAATAGAGGAACACGTCTTCTAGCGTTGCGTCTACCTGGATAGCATTTTCCGTGGGCTGCTTCCGGGAAATGATCCGTAGTTCTGCGCCGCCGGGAACAGTTTTAACATTGGATACCTTGAATCTCTTCAGGCAGACATCGATACTGCTTTTGGAAACACGGGAGATCCAGACAGACTCCGGCATGGAATCGATAATATCTTCCGAAGTTCCGGAGATTACAAGCTGACCATCCTTCATCAGCAGGATATCGTTAGCGATGTATTCAATATCGGAAACGATGTGGGTGGACAGCAGTACGATCCGGTCTTCAGAAAGCTCGCTGATCAGATTGCGGAATCGGATACGCTCACTGGGATCAAGTCCGGCAGTGGGCTCGTCCAGAATCAGAATCTTGGGATCGTTCAGCATAGCCTGGGCAATACCAGCACGGCGCTTCATACCGCCGGAGAGGGTTTTCATTTTCTTATTCCGGGCTTTGACCAATCCTACCTGTTTCAGCAGTTCCTTCACCCGTTGCCTTGCGACAGCAGGACGGATGCCTTTGAGGGCGGCGATGTACATGAGATAGTCATAGACAGAGAAATCGGGATAGTAACCAAAGTCCTGAGGCAGATAGCCCAGCAACATCCGGTACTTACCGTCCATGGCAAACACATCTTCTCCATCCCAGGTGATATGCCCGGATGTGGGTTTCATCAGGGTAGTCAGCATCCGCATGAGGGTTGTCTTGCCTGCGCCGTTGACACCCAGCAGACCATACACACCGCAATCCAGGGAATAGCTGAAATTATTGACAGCCTTGAATCCGTCAAAGTCTTTTGTCAGATTGGATATTCTCAAATCCATAGGGGTTTCACCTCCAAAGTTTGCTGCCATTTTTCTTTGCCCTGGCAGAGGGTGCAGCACATTCCCAAAACGGATGCAGCCAGCGCAGCGATCCACATGGGAACAGAAATTGCAGAATAAACAGAGTTGCTCATAATCAGCATAGCCCATACTCCAGTCCACAGGATGCACAGCAGCATAGCCAGTGCCTCAGAACGGATGCGCTTTGCATACAGTGTCCGGAAGCAGATACAGCATGTTACATTGAAGGGAAGCAGAAACTGAATCAACATTTCCCATACTGTGATTTTGGCGAACACGGAAGCACCAGCAAAGAAGGCCGACAGCAACAGAAGATCCACTCCTGCAAACAGAGCAAGTCGGGCAGCATAGATGGATCGGATGGTATAGTAGGTGGTACATTCCACTTCCATGGCATCAAAGTTCCGGTTTTTCCAGAGTTCCGGGAGGATCAGAATCACGAACAGAGGGCCCGCCAGCCCCAGGGCACGACGGATCAGATAATCTGTCTCCATGTGGCACAGGAATAGGCATACAAAGGCGAGCAGAAGACCCTGCAGGAACCACCAGCGTTTTTGAATCAGACTGCTCTGCAGGAAAAGAAATTCACTGGGAGAAACCATGCGCTCTGCTTCTCTGGAAAGGAAGGCGGATTTGGAAACGGCAATGGTTTCCATCACCTTTTCTTCATTGACAGGCACATCATAGGATAGCTTTCTTCTCATGTTGCATTCTCCTTTCCAATCAATTGCTCCAATAATTCTTTGGATCGCCTGATTCGGTATTTTACCAACGGCAGGCCGATGCCAAGGATACGAGCCATCTCTTTTTGCTTCAGTTCCTGCAAAAAGTACAGGATGGTCACTTCCCGCAGTTCCGGTGGCAGCTGCCCCAATGCCCGGTGGATATCCAACCGCAGATCCAAAGTTTCCATCTGATATACCAGCTGTTCCGGCAGTTCTTCCATAAGGATCTCGACCGGCCTCTTGTGATGATCCCGGCACAGGTTACCCGCAATCACATAGAGGTAATTGGCAGCCTTACCGTAATGCTGATACTGGTGGAGAGTGCGGAAAAATCGGGCGAAGGTTTCCTGCGTCAGATCTTCGGCATAGCCTAAGTCCTGGATATGTAACTGACAATATCGCAGGATCATGGGGTAATACTTCCGTACGAAATCCTCGATGGCCTGATCATCACCATGTCGCATTCGGTGCAGAAGCAAGAAATCCGAGTCCATGTTTTTCCTCCTCTCTTGAAAAAAAGCGCTTTCACTTAGTATAACGGTTTTGGAAAGGAAAAAGATAGTGTGTCAGAAAATTATCAAAAAGAAACTGGCAAGCAATGTTTGTGTATATACAAAACCATATTGGCAAGCAATGTCTTTGTACCCACAAACACAAAAAAACACCTGAACCGCAGACTGCGGAACGGGTGCTTTTTTCTGGCTTGTTGGAGCTCTGCCCCAATCCCCGTGCAGACAGAATATCCTGGGTAACACTGCTGTTGGCAGTGGCTACGCAATTCTGCAAATCACTAATACGGTTAATTTCTTTACATATCTGGGTAATCGGTCTGTCGTCCTTTTACTTTGGGATTTGTGCCGGAGATCATTATGGTAACACCTACGTCATTCCTATACACATACTGACAACACGAAAACAACAATTAGCAGTATACGAAACGCTTTTTCTGCCGTTATTTATCGGGTAATGCAAATTCAGCCAAAGGTCAAGAACGAGAACAAAAGTGTTACTTCTGTCGACAGCTTAACCTCAATTTTGGGGTATGGAATACAAGCAGACAGGGATCTCAAAAAATGGCTCAAAAACCGATTGCGCTGCAACTGAAATTCATTTCAAAATGTCGACGGTCGAGGGGGTAATATATCGTATTGCTGAACAAAAATATGCTGTGCGCAGGAAAAATTAAATATCTGCATATATACTTTTTTAGAATGTGCAGATATTTTTGGTTGCTGCATTGATTTTCTGCATATAATCTGATATAGTAATATGCAGAAAGAGGTGTTAATATGCATAGATTTGATTATTCCTTTTTGAACAATGGACTGCTTCCTGCTGGCCTCGTAAATTTAACAACGAATATTGCTTCGTTAAAAACAATGGCTGGTGTCAGAAAGGAAGAATATCTGCAGGTATTTACGGAACTGGAGGCAGTAGCCAAGATTCAATCTATCAAAAGCTCCAATGCGATAGAAGGGATTGTGACCAGCGATGAACGTATCGCCGCGATTGTCAACCAAAACAGTGCTCCACTAAACCACAACGAAGCAGAAATTGCCGGTTACAGAGATGCACTGAACGAAATCCATCAGGGACATGCTTATATCGATTTTCGGGAGAGGGATATTCTGCGGCTTCATGAAATTATGATGTCTCTTGCAGGCTATGAGTATGGTGGACAGTATAAAACAGATGATAATGTGATTCTGGAAGTGGATGCTGATGGAAATCGACGCGTGCGTTTCCGTCCGACTCCTGCTGCTGAAACAAAGCAGGCAATGGAGCAACTGGAGTTGGCATACTTGGAGGCAAAAAG
>JAFSAP010000072.1 GCA_017440925.1 Oscillospiraceae bacterium
CAACGCCACCCAGGTCAATACCATCACCGCCGCCATCGATACCGCCCTTATCAATTATGGTCTGCTTTCTGCTGACACTACCGCCCTCTGCAACCTTATCATCGGCGTTATCATCTGTCTGGTAGTGGGTCTGATCCTCATTGGCGGTGTCAAGAGCATCGGCCGGGTGACTGAGCGTCTGGTGCCCTTTATGGCTGTGTTATATATTTTGCTGGGCATCGGTCTCATCGTTATGAACATCGGCCAGGTTCCTGCCGTGTTTGCCGCCATTTTCCAGGGCGCATTCCATCCCTCTGCTGTTACTGGCGGTATCGTGGGCAGCCTGTTTGTCAGTATGCAGAAGGGCGTTTCCCGGGGCATTTTCTCCAATGAGGCAGGCCTCGGTACCGGTTCCATTGCCCACGCCTGCGCTGATACCGATGATCCTGCCAAGCAGGGCCTGTTCGGCATCTTTGAAGTGTTCATGGACACCATCGTCATCTGCACCATGACTGCGCTGGTGATCCTGCTCAGCGGTGTGGAGGTTCCCTACGGCCAGGCTGCCGGTGCAGAGCTGACCATCTCCGGTTTCACTGCGGTCTACGGCAACTGGGTCTCCATCTTCACTGCCGTGGCCATGTGCTGCTTTGCCTTCTCCACCATTCTGGGCTGGGGACTGTACGGCGCCCGCTGCGCAGAGTTCCTGCTGGGAAGCAAGGTTCTGCTGCCCTTCAATATCGCCTATGCTCTGGTGTCCATCGTGGGTGCCACCGTGGATCTGGGACTGATCTGGAGCATCAGCGATACTTTCAACGGCTTTATGACGGTGCCCAACCTCATTGCCGTGTTCCTGCTGACCCCCGTGGTGCTGAAGCTGATCAAGGCCCACTTCGAACAGGAAAAAGCATAACACGCCAAACCTCCGGCCTCAGGCCGGAGGTTTTTTCCATAGGAAACGGTTGTCAAATCCATGTCAAATGTGGTACTATCCATATACACAGAAAACAGGAGGCGTATGCAATGGATTACGCAAAGGAATCTTTAAAACTGCACAGAGAATGGAAGGGCAAAATTGAAGTAGTAGCCACGGTGCCGGTCGATACCCGGGAAGATCTGTCCCTGGCCTATACCCCCGGTGTGGCACAGCCCTGCATTGAGATCAAAAACGATATCCGCAAATCCTATGATCTGACCCGGCGGCATAACCTCTGCGCTGTCATCACCGACGGTACCGCCGTGCTGGGCCTGGGCGACATCGGCCCCGAGGCTGGTATGCCCGTCATGGAAGGAAAATGCGTCCTGTTCAAAGCCTTTGGCGATGTGGATGCCTTCCCCCTGTGCATCAAGAGCAAAGATGTGGACGAGATCGTGAATACTGTTTATCTGCTGTCCGGCTCCTTCGGCGGCGTGAACCTGGAGGATATCGCCGCCCCCCGGTGCTTTGAAATTGAGCGAAAACTCAAGGAAAAGTGCGATATTCCCATTTTCCACGATGACCAGCACGGCACCGCCATCGTCACTCTGGCAGGTCTTCTGAATGCGCTGAAGGTTGTGGGCAAGAAAATGGAAGATGTGAAGATCGTCACCGTAGGTGCCGGCGCTGCCGGTATCTCCATCGTAAAGCTGCTGCTGAGCGTAGGTTTCAAAAATATTACCATGTGCGACAAGCAGGGTGCTCTCTATGAAGGCTGCCCCGGCATGAACTGGGCCCAGGCAGAGATGGCAAAGCGCACCAATCCCGACCAGACCCCCGGCACACTGGCAGAAAAGCTGGTGGGTGCGGATGTTTTCATCGGCACCTCTGCCCCCGGTATCGTCACCGGGGAAATGGTGAGCCAGATGAACAAGGATGCCATCATTTTTGCCTGTGCCAATCCCACGCCGGAGATCTTCCCGGAGGAAGCAAAGGCTGCCGGCGCCAGAGTCATCTCCACCGGCCGCAGCGACTATCCCAACCAGATCAACAACGTGCTGGCTTTCCCCGGCGTGTTCCGGGGTGCCTTCGATGTGCGGGCCTCTGACATCAACGAGGAAATGAAGCTGGCCGCCGCCATGGCCCTGGCAGACCTGATCTCCGATGAAGAAAGAAACGAAAACTATATCATTCCGGCTGCGCTGGACCCCAGAGTGGCAGAGGCCGTCGCCAAGGCTGTTGCGGAGGCTGCACGGCGCACTGGCGTTGCCCGGGTTTAGGAGAAAATTATGGAATACCGCATAGAACACGACTCCATGGGCGAAGTGAACGTGCCCGCGGACAGATACTGGGGTGCCCAGACCCAGCGGAGCAAGGAGAATTTTCCCATCGGCGTGGGCTGCGAGCCTATGCCCCAGGAGATCATCAGCGCTTTTGGCATCCTGAAAAAAGCCGCCGCCATGGCAAACCATGGCTTAAAGCCGGAAAAGCTGACAGCCGAAAAGCTGTCAGTCATTTCCACCGCCTGCGATGAAGTGATTTCCGGCGATTTGAATGATCACTTCCCCCTGGTGGTCTGGCAGACCGGTTCCGGCACCCAGAGCAATATGAATGCCAACGAAGTCATTGCCAACCGGGGTAACGAACTGGCAGGTCGCAAGCTGCTGCATCCCAATGACGATGTGAACATGAGCCAGTCCTCCAATGATACCTTCCCCACCGCCATGCACATTGCGGCGGTGCTTATCCTGGAGGATAAGGTCATTCCCGCCATTGATGTACTGATCGCGGCCTTTCTCCGACTGGAAAAGGACAACGAGGGCATCGTCAAATCCGGACGCACCCATCTGCAGGATGCCACCCCCATCACCTTTTCCCAGGAGATCTCCGGCTGGAGAACCAGCCTGGAACGGAACAGGCAGCTGATTGAGGCTTCCCTGCCCGGTTTAAAGGAGCTGGCCCTGGGCGGCACCGCCGTGGGTACGGGACTGAATGCCCCCGCAGGCTTCGACACCGCCGTTGCTGCCGCCATTTCGGAACTGACGAAAAAAAACTTTGCCACTGCCCCCAATAAATTTCATGCCCTCACCTCCAAAAACGAACTGGTTTTTGCCCATGGCGCATTGAAGGCTCTGGCCGCCGACCTGATGAAAATCGCCAACGATATCCGTTGGCTGGCCTCCGGCCCCCGTCTGGGGCTGGGAGAGATCACCATTCCGGAAAATGAACCCGGTTCCTCCATCATGCCCGGCAAGGTCAATCCCACCCAGTGCGAAGCCATCACCATGGTGGCTGTGCAGGTTATGGGCAACGATACCGCCGTCGGCATCGCCGCCAGCCAGGGCAATTTCGAACTGAATGTATATATGCCGGTGCTGATCTACAATTTCCTGCAGTCTGCACGGCTGCTCGGTGACAGCATGCTGTCCTTCCATGACCACTGCGTCAGCGGCATCCGGGCAAACAAAGAGAAAATGTACGGGAATCTCCACAACTCTCTCATGCTGGTAACGGCACTGAACCCCCACATCGGCTACGAAAATGCCGCAAAGGTGGCAAAAAAAGCCTACGCGGAGAACATTTCTCTGAAAGACGCCTGTGTTGCCCTGGGATATCTGACAGCAGAAAGATTTGACGAGGTGTTCCACCCGGAACAGATGGTATAACAATGATTTATATATCCTACAATTTTCTTGTGGCCGCCATTACCATTCTGTGGATTCTGGTTCGTGCGGCGGTCTGCATCCGGCAGAAGGGCCTCCGCTGGAAGCGGGAGGCGCAGCTGATCCTGGTGTATATCTGCATCGTGGTGGTGGCCCGGTTTACCTTCTTCCCCTTCGGCAAAGTGGACGGACAGATCCAGCCGCTGGTATTCGACACCGCCAACGCCTTTCCGCCCCGGATCAACCTGCTGCCCTTTGTGTATATGACAGACTATCCCACCCGGGGTGAGATCCTGCTGAATTTCATCGGCAATACCGCCATGTTTCTGCCGTTGGGTATCGTCTGGCCCTCCGTATTCAAGAAACTGGATACCCACACCAAAGTCATTGCCGCCGGTGTGGGCTGCTCGCTGCTGATCGAAATTCTGCAGCTGCCCTTCTTCGACCGGGTATCGGATATCGATGATCTGATCCTGAACACTCTCGGATTTCTGGCAGGCTATGGCATTTACCTGCTGGTAAAGAGCATAAAAAAACGAAAAAACTGACAGTTGCGCACCGCACCAAAGCCTTCCCCTTGAGGGGAAGCCTTTTGGCGCTGCCGCGCCGGTATCACAAATGAAAAGACACCGCCGAGGGCGGTGTCTTTTTCTTATTCCTTGGGACCGGTATATTCCGAGATGCCACCGAGATCGGTGACGCTTTCGTAGCCCAGCAGTTCCAGCAGCTTGCCTGCTCTTGCGCTGCGGGCGCCGCTCTGGCAGTAGACAAAGAGGGGCTGAGATTTATCGGGGAATTCTGCTTCTGCCTCCCGCAAGACCCGGCTCATGGCAAAATTGATGCTGCCGGGAATGTGGCCGCCATCATATTCACTGGGATTGCGGACATCGATCAACAGGGCATTGGGCGTATTCCGGAACGCCTCCAGACCGGAGTTCATTTCTTTTTTCTGATACATAAGGATTCCTCCTTTGTTTTTTCTTTATTATACCATATCTGTCCAGTGTTTCCGTGAGAAAATCACAAAAAGCCGCATATGGCGTTTGTCATTCCGCGCCATCCGCAGGATGGCGTGGGAATCTCCCGCCACAACCTTTGATTCTGCTCTGTAGATTTATCCACCGTACCAGAAAATTGCCACGTCGGCCTTTGGCCTCCTCGCAATGACACGATTTTCGATGCAAATAAAAACAACCCCGGAACCGAGGTTCCGGGGTCTGGTTGCAATTAGTCAGCGACGTAGGGCAGCAGGGCGATCTGACGAGCACGCTTGATAGCGGTGGTCAGGTCACGCTGGTGAGCTGCGCAGGTACCAGTGGTACGGCGGGGCAGGATCTTGCCGCGCTCGGACAGGTAACGGCGGAGCTTAGCGGTGTCCTTGTAGTCGATAGCAGTCACCTTGTCAACGCAGAAAGCACAAACCTTCTTGCGCTTGCGGGGACGCATACGCTGTTCGTTAGCCATGAGATTTCCCTCCTTGTAAGTCTAGTAGAAAAGTTCAGTTTTTAGAAGGGCAGCTGGGCATCGTCATCTTCCAGCATCGCAAAATCGGATGCGGGAGCAGCAGCGGGGGCATTGTAGCCGCCGAAGCTGGGAGCGGGAGCATTGTAGCCACCGTAATTGTTGTTATTACCGTAGCTGTTTCCGCCGTAGGTGTTGCCACCGTAGGAACCGGAATTGTCGCCATCCCGCTTGCTGTCGCCAAAGTAGCAGTTGTCTGCCACGACTTCAGCAGTGCGACGCTTGTTGCCATCCTTGTCGGTCCAGGAACGGATCTGGAGCCGGCCGGAAACCACGATCATACGACCCTTGGTGAAATACTTGGAGACAAACTCGCCAGTCTGACGCCAAGCCACGCAGTCGATGAAGTCGGTTTCCCGTTCGCCGCCGTCTCTGCCGCCGAAGTCACGGTCGACAGCCACGGTAAAGCTGGCAACGGCAATGCCGCTGCCGGTACGGCGAAGTTCGGGGTCACGGGTCAGGCGACCCATGATGGTGATGTGGTTGAGCATAAATTACTCCTCCACGACGGTGGTCAGGCAGCGCATAACGCCTTCAGTGATCTTCATCACGCGCTCCAGCTCAGCGGGGAACTCGGGCTTGGTTTCCATGTTCATCAGAACGTAGTAGCCTTCTGCCATGTCGTTGATGGGGTATGCCAGACGGCGCTTGCCCCACTCGTCAATGTTGGTCAGAGTACCCTCCGCTTCCACCATTGCCTTGAACTTTTCCACAAGTGCTGCGGTAGCCTCTTCGCCGATGGTTGCATCGATGATGTAGAGGACCTCGTACTTACCGGTGATCTTAGCCATGTTGATTGCACCTCCTTATGGTCTGAATGGCCCATGCACGCGGCATGAGCAAAGAGTTATCTGCATTCGCAGACCAGTTTATTTTATAGGAAAGCACCGAAAATGTCAAGAACTTTTTGGCAAAAAGTTCAGAATTTTCAGTTGTTTCCGTAGGGGAGGGCCTTGACCCTCCCTCATCGTACCGATATCCTCCATATGCGGAATCGCCGGGAATGGCAAATTTCCGGATATGAATTGTTGCGTTCCACAACAAAGGTTAAGGGAGGGTCAAGACCCTCCCCTCTATTAAATTTCATAAATTCTGGCGATCTCGGTGGGGCCTTCCAGCAGGATGGAGGTCACGGTCTCCCCTTCGCCTTCCAGCACGATCTTCAGGGTTCCGCCCCGGCTGTGGGCCGTCAGCACCTTTCCGGGCAGCTGTCCCCGGAGCCACATGACAGCAGCAGTGCTGCCGGTTCCGGTGCCGCAGGCCAGGGTATAGTCCTCCACCCCCCGCTCAAAGGTGAGAATTCTGACCTCACCCTCGGCCAACGTCTGATAGAAGTTCACATTGGCACCTTTGGGGAAGGCAGGATCAAAGCGCAGGGCCCGCATCTGCTCCCGGATGGCCTCCGCATCACCCCACAGGTCACCGGAATACTCGGCAACAGCATGGGGCACACCGGGATCACCCAGTTCCGCATAGGCGATATCCTCCTTGCGGTTCAGATCCAGAATGCTGGGATTGTTCAGCTTCACCCGGTACTGGTTTTCATCGATCCGCCAGCCGGGAACGATTCCGGCATCGGTCTGGACGGTCATTTCCTCCCCGGCAATGCCCATATCGTGGGCAAACCGGCAGATGCACCGGGCGCCATTGCCGCACATTTCTCCCCGGGAGCCGTCGGCATTGTAAAAATGGAGCCGGAAGTCCGCAATTTCCGACTTGCCGACAGCCATAAAACCATCTGCGCCGGTAATGCGGCAATATTCCAGTGCCAGGGCAGAAAAATCCCGGTTTTCATTATCCCGGGCATCCATGACCATGAAGTCATTTCCCGCACCGTTCATGTAGTAGATGTTCATAAGCTTCTCCTTACAAACAGAATTGTAGGGCGGGGTCACGACCCCGCCGACCAGGCAGCGATTCCTGCCCGGTCAAAATAGGAGTATTGTATAGGCTGCACAACAATTTGAGATTGTTCATCATCCCGGTGCGTCGGCGGGGTCATGACCCCGCCCTACATTTTCCTGATTAATTCAGCATGGATTCCATATTATAGAAGCCGGCGGATTTCCCCACCATGAACCGGGCGGCGGCAACACCGCCATCGGCCAGCATAGCACGGCTTCCGGATTCATGCTTCAGCACCAGGGACTGGTTGGCTGTATGGATATGCACCTCATGGATACCCACCACATTGCCCAGCCGCAGGGCAGAAATGCCGATCTCTTCCTTTGTGCGCTTGCCCTCTCCGGCACGTCCGCAGTTGGCCACTGCCTCCGGCCGGACTTCCTTGATGGCATTGAACAGCATCAGCGCCGTACCGCTGGGAGCATCCACCTTTCGGGTGTGGTGGACTTCCACGATCTCAATATCTGCGTCGGGGAAAGCCGCTGCAGCCTGCTTTGCAAGACGGCACAGCACAGCAATTCCCAGGCTCATATTGCCGGAGAAGAACACGGGCGTTTCCTTTGCCGCAGCAAAGATCAGCTCCTTTTCCTCCGGGGTATGGCCGGTGGTGCCGATCACGGCAGCCGCACCAATTTCTCTGGCATAGGCCAGCACATCCGGAACGGCGGTATGGTGGGAAAAGTCGATGACCACATCGGCTTCCAGTTTGCCCAGTTCGGAAAAGGTTCTGGGCACACCGTTTTCGCCGTCGATGCTGACCCGGCCAACCACCTCGTCAGCCAGAATGCCGTCGATCAGTTTGCCCATGGCACCGTTGGCGCCGCAAAGAATGGCTCTCATACCTGAATACCCAGCTTTCTCATCTCTGCATAGAGGACTGCCCGGGTGGCATCCTCCATGGGGGTCAGGGGCAGGCGCAGGTTTTCTTCACCAAAGCCCATGGCAGAAACGCCCGCCTTGGCAGGGATGGGATTGACCTCACTGAAGAGGGCATTGATGAGAGGCAACAGGTCAGCCTGCATTTTGGCAGCAGTCTTATAGTCGCCGGCACGGCAGGCATCGGCCATGGCAACCGCCTGGGCAGGTGCCACATTGGACAGAACGGAGATGGTGCCCTTGCCGCCCATGGCCATCATGGGCACGGTGAGGGCATCCTCGCCGGAGTAAATATCGAGCTTGTCGCCGCACAGATGCACCAGCTCCACCATCTGGGCCATGTTGCCGGTGGCTTCCTTGATGGCAACGATCTTTTCGTGCTCAGCCAGACGGGCTACGGTCTTGGGCAGCAGGTTGCAGCCGGTTCTGCCGGGCACATTGTAAAGGATCACAGGCACAGTGGAAGCATCCGCAATGGTCATAAAGTGCTGGTACAGGCCGTTCTGAGTTGCCTTATTATAGTAGGGGGTCACCACCAGGATGGCATCGGCGCCCACTTCGCAGGCATTTTTCGTGTTGTGCAGCACATGGTCCGTATTGTTGGTGCCGGTACCGGCAATGACGGGCACCCGCTTTGCCACCTTTTCCACGGTGTAGCGGATGATCTCCTTCTGGTCGGCATACTCAATGGTAGCATTTTCGCCGGTGGTGCCCATGACCACGATGGCATTGATGCCGTTTTCGATCTGGAAATCAATGAAACGGCCCAAAGCATCATAATCGATGCCGTCACGGGTCATAGGGGTAACGATGGCAGTGGCCATTCCTTCAAAAATGGTCTTCTTCATGGTATTTTTCTCCTTTAGATATTTTGCTGGCGTGGGAGTGCCTAAAGCTTCCCCTCAAAGAGAAGACTTTTTAAAAGCGGTTGAAATAGTTATATAGCGGGGTCAGCTTTGCGAAAAAGTCCGCCACCTCGTTCAGAAGCTCCGGGCCGAACATGCCGTCGCCCGGATCGATATGCCGGGTGCAGCCGATCTGATCCTTCCAGGCAAAGTAAGGCTCCAGGGCCGGATTATCGGTGGGCTTGGGGCGTTTATACAGGTTTGCGCGCACATTGCCGCCCACGGCTTCCTCCGTGGTCCGGATGAGAGTGAGAAACTCATCGGGATAAGCGGTAATGCGGCGCCGGAAATCCTCCATGGCGGCGGTGCGGGGCTTCCAGATAAAGAAGCCGTAGTCCACACCCTCGGGATTGATCTCGAAATACAGGCAGGGATGCTCCCCCCACCACTCCACATCCTGCCGGATGCAGATCCACAGGCTTTCCTTGTAGGGCTCCGGCGGGTGCATCCGCTGGTCCCGGTAGATCCGGCTCACTTTATAAATATTGCCGGGCTCCTCCAGAAAAGGCTGGAACAGCGCTTTCCCCAGGGCCTTCATGGGCTCATACAGGCAGTCTGTATATTGTTTCTTATGCTCCAGGAACCAGTCCCGGTTGTTGTTCATGCGAATGCCCCAGAGAAAATCAATGGTCTCGGGGGTGAATCCGGTAAACATAGGATCACCTCATTTTCTTTCGGTGTTACTGCAGCACAAGGCCGTTTCCCCGGCTTTCTGCCAGCTTCCCTTTGGCCTTGTAGATCACCTGTCCCCGGTCCTTTTCCGGGAAAGGCACATCATCGATTTTAAGCACATAGCGTTCGTAGGCATTGACAATGGCTGTGCCGTTGTATTCCAAAACCCTGGGAATGTTATGACCGTAGGTCATATGTACATGGCCGTGGATCAGATATTTGGGATGATATTTGTCCAGCAGCTCCCGCAGGGCGGCAAAGCCCCAGTGGGCCACATCCTGATCGTCTCCCAGGCCCTCGGGTGGCGCATGGGTCACAACGATATCGATGCCGCCCAGCTGGCGGATCTTCCAGCGGAGCTTTGCGATCCGCAGACGCATCTGCCGTTCGGTATACTGGTGCTCACCGGGATGGTACTTCCGGCAGCCGCCCAGTCCCAGGATCCGCAAGCCATTATAGACCACGATGCTGTCATCGATACAGTCGCAGCCCTCGGGGGGATTTTGCTTGTAGCGGGCATCATGGTTGCCATGGACATAGAGCACCGGGCACCGGGCCATGGTCACAAGAAAGCTCAGATAACTGGCTTTCAAGTCTCCGCAGGCCAGGATCAGATCATATTCGCTGAGCCGTCCGGGGACGTAGTAGTCCCACAGGGCGGCGCATTCTTCATCGGATACGGTCAAAATTTTCACGGGCTCTGGTCTCCTTTTCTGTGGGGATCCTGTCTTTATATATGCCCAGTTCCCGGATCAACGGCTGGGATCTGAGCTCGATCTCCTCAAAAGGAGGAATGGAACCGATAATATTTTCCACCAGCCAGTCCATATGGAGCAGCTGTTCCGGGGTAAAGGTGGTGGTTCCGTCGTTTTTGACGGTGCCGTCCTGGGCCACGATCCGGCGGCGGAAGGGATCCAGATTGCCGCTGAGCATGCCATAGCGCAGGATCTTCGCCATCTGGCGGACGCCGGCAGGCAGCTTCCGGGAAAGATCCAGGTCGATCACACCACTGTCCATGCCCAGCCAGTAGTTGACGGCCTTGCTTTCGCCCTTATCGTGCTTCCAGCCGCCGTTCATAATGTTGCGGATCACCAGCTCATAGAACTTGCCCCAGACCCACACCGGACTGCCCAGGGAGATCGGTTCTCCCATATCGTCCATGAGATAGGTACCATAGTTGCAGAAGTCCTGCTGCATCTGGTTCTGGGTAGGCTCCCGGTTGGAGATGACCCGGATGCCATCGGCAAAGAAATCCTCCTGAGGCGTGCCCTTGACGCAGGTCCACCGAAGCTCCACCTCTGCCCGGGGATTGGTCATCTGGGCGCCCAGGGCAAAGGCATTGATGGAGGCCGGTGCGCCGAAAATGGGATAGGAGGCGATATAGCCGATGCGGTTGTTCTGTGCCATGGCGCCGGCAATGGCACCGGTGATGAACTTTGCCTCATAGATCCGGCCATAGTAGCTGCGGATGCTGGAATAGGGCTGGGATACGGAGCAGTTGAGGAAACGGATCTTGGGGTAAGCCACGGCAGCCTTCAGCGTGGCCCGGCGCAGGGGCGGCGCGGTGGTGAACACCACCTGGGCGCCTTCCATAACAGCCGTTTCAATGGCCAGCTCCGCCTGTTCCGGGGTGGAGGCATTGAAATAACTGCGGACGGTGATCTTGCTGCCAAAAACTTCCTCGATATGGCGGCGGCCATCCTCATGGCTGGCCACCCAGATGCTTTCCCCGGCCGTCATCTGGTGAACAAAGGCGATGTTCAGATGATCCGGCACAGAAATGATCCGCTCCAGAATATTGGCCCTGGCCGCCTCCTGGGCTTTGGTCTCCACCTGGACACTGGCCTGGGATGTGGATAGCACATCCTCCCACAGGGCTGCCAGAGTGGTTTTCAGTTCTGCTGCCGTCAGACGGCCCAGATCCTGGTAGGGATACAGATCCAGCCAGAGCAGCAGAGCCTCTTCGCAGAGCACTTCCTCATGCTTGTTCAGGGCCTGGAAGGCATCCTGGAAATAGTGGTAATAAGCGTTGAAATTCCGGCGTTCGTCCTCAGACCACACATCCTCCGGCTTTTTCCCCAGGTGCTTCAGCAGCCGGGCATAATCACCGGGACGTCGGAACTGGACGGTATATAACCGGGAGACTCTGAAAAAGTCCAGAAATTCATAATAGGCTTTGATCCGGGGATCATCGCTTCTGGCAGGCAGCACCCGCCGGACGATGCTGGGGATCCGGGGGGCACCGAAATGCCGCAGCACACTGACCCGTTTATTGCCCTCCTGGACATAAAAATCGCCCAGGTATTCATAACACAAAATGGGATCCTGGATACCGGCCTCACCCAGGTGGGCCTTGCACAGGTTCATCCATTTGCCTGCAAATTCCGTTTTTGGTTCCAGCAGGGGCCGGAAGCTTGCCGTAAAGGCAGTGATCCGTCCTGCGGATTTGACACCAACGATCCGCTCCGCCGGGATCTCCAGCAGCCCCAATTCCTGGATGGAATCGGTAAAGCTGGGAGGAAGGATCTCATCCAGAACCGTAGGATGAGGATTCCGCCCGGCGGCGGTCAGCTCTTTGAATTCCCGCTGGCCTTTCTTCAGCGCCAGGGAATATTCCTCTGCTGCCATCTGCAACATGTGAAAACCTCCTTGGAACTATAATTTTACACATATATCATACTCAATTTTTGGAAATTTGCAACAAAAAAATGCCTGCACTTCCTCCGGTAAAATTTGTGCAGGGTGTGTAGAACCTCTGCACTGTTTATAGGCCATATGTGCTTTTCTTACTCCTGTAAGAAAAGCACGAAAAGAACAGGCACAAGGGGCGCTGTATGTCTTGCTCCCGCAATCCAAGCCGCCCCCTTGTGTATCCCCCGGCCGCACCGCCAGTAGTGCTGAGCACCTTAACCTAAATCCTGTTCAAGCAGAAAATGTGCCGATTTTCTGCTTGAAGTTCGACGCTTCCTGCATCGGCAGGGCGGCGGGCGTGGAACAGCCGCCAATCGTAAAGCCATACGTTTGAAGTCTTAGATCGTTAAGGTGCTGGGAAGCTTCGGCGCTGCGCGTCGGGTGGGGTCCACAGGGGAGGGCGACTTCGATTGCGGCTGCGCCCGCAGGCGCGTGCAGAGCGCAACCGGGCAACGCCCGGCTCTTAGCGCGGCGCTGAGCGCAGAACTCAGCGCCTCCCCTGTGCCAGCTTCTTTGGTTACTTTCTTGTCTGGCACAAGAAAGTAACACGCCTCCATACTACAGTCATAAGTATGCCCATACCAGCATAGAATCAAGCGGTAAGGAGGGATGGACATGGCCGAAAACCATTTGCCCCACAAGCTGTGCCTGAACGAACGCAAAGAGCTGACCATGACCGGTGTCACCGAGGTGGTCAGCTTTGATGACAGCAGCGTGGTGCTGCACACCGCCCTGGGGACCCTGCTGATCCAGGGCCAGGAACTGCAGCTGAAGACCCTGTCCCTGGAAGGAGGCCAGGTCGCCGTAGACGGAACCATTTCCGCCCTGCTGTACGAAGAGCCCCGGCAGAGCTTCAGCTGGCGGCGGCTGCTGGGATGACGGCGCCGGTTCTGGCTGCCCGGCGGTTTCTTTCCAGCTTTTTGGTGGGGATCCTGCTGGGGGTGTGGTATGGCTTTCTCCGGCCCTTACGTCCCCGGCATACCACCCTCAGCGACCTGCTGTTTCTACCGGGGGCCTTTTGGGGTTGGCTGTATGTGATGTTCGGCATCTGCCAGGCAGACCTGCGGCTTTGGGCCTTCGCTGCCATGGTTCTGGGAGGCGTGGCCTGGGAATGCAGCTTCGGCCTGTGGCTGCGGCCTGTTTTTTTCCTGTTCTGGAGGGTATTGGGTGCGGCTGTCCGGTTTTTGCTGCTTCCCTGCAAAAAAATTTGGCAAAATACAAAAATTTTATTTGCATCTTGGAAAAAATGGGTTACAATAAAGTGGAATAACCGTCGGAAGAATCGGCGGGTATCCGGAGGTACACAGCATGGCAGAGCGGCGCAGCCCCTTTCGCAATATCAAGGTCGTTGTCCGGCCTGCCCCGCGGAAGCTGAGAATTGTCCTTATCCTTCTGATCCTGGCTTGCACAATCACACTGGCCGCACTGGGCACAGTGCTCTACTGCATCGAAAGCCAGACCCAGGCCGCATTGGACCAGGCGGCCGAACTGGAGCACGAAAACGCCGAGCTGGAAGATAAAATCGGCGATTTGGGCTCCGCAGACAGCATTCAGGACATTGCCCAGGAGGAACTGGGCCTTGTGGATCCGGACACCGTGATCATCAATCCGAACAGTCAATAAATTTGGAGGAAGCAGAGTAAACTATGGAGTTAACCGTTGGAGCCGTCTTAGAAGGCAAAGTCAAATCGATCACCAATTTCGGCGCATTCGTCTCCCTGCCCGAAAACAAAACCGGCATGGTACATATCTCAGAAGTGGCCAATGCCTATGTCAGCGATATCCGTCAGCATCTGACCGAAGGGCAGGACGTAAAGGTCATGGTCATCGGCTGTGAAAACGGCAAGATCAACCTTTCCATCAAGCGTCTGGAGCCCAAGCCCCAGAGAGAGAATGCCCCCCGGCCCAACAACTTCCGCAACAATAACGCCCCCCGCCGGGAAGGCGGTTTCCAGAAGAAGGATGACGAGCAGGCCCAGAACGAAGGCGGCTACAGCCAGAACCGGGGCTACAACCAGAACCGGGGCGGCTATAACCAGAACCGTCCCCAGCGCGCCCCCATGCAGCCTGCCGCTCCCAAGACTGCCGACCAGCTCTTTGAGGAAAAGCTGAAGGCTTTCATGTCCGAATCCGACAACAAGCTGTCCGGCATCCGGGCTGACCACCGCACCAAGAGCAGAAGAAGATAAGCGAATATGGGCTGCGCCGCAGCCCATTTTTCATGCAGAAAGAAGGTAACTGTTATGGCAACCGTTGTGATCACCGGCGGCTCCCGGGGGATCGGTGCCGCTGCCGTGGAGCTGTTTGCTGCCCGGGGCCACCAGGTTTACTTCCTCTATGCCGGCAATACCCAGGCCGCCGAAACCATGGCTGCCAGAACCGGTGCCATTCCCATCCGGTGCGATGTGGCCAATGGCGCTGAAGTACAGGCTGCCTTTACCCGGATAGCCGATGTGGACATCCTCATCTGCAATGCCGGGATCTGCCACTATGGTCTTATGAGTATGATGACGGAGGAGCTGTGGGACAGGCTGTTCGCCGTCAATGTCAAGGGCATCTACCACTGTGTCAATGCCGCCATGCCCGCCTTTCTGAAAAAGCAGGCCGGCTGCATCATCACCGTTTCCAGCATGTGGGGACGGGTGGGCGCTTCCTGCGAAGCTGCCTATTCCGCCACCAAGGGCGCTGTGATTGCCCTGACCAAGGCCCTTGCCAAAGAGCTGGGTCCCAGCGGCATCCGGGTCAACTGCGTTGCCCCCGGTGTCATCGAAACGGATATGTGCGCCAATCTGGAGGAAGATACCCTGGCAGAACTGGCCCAGGAAAGCTGTATCGGCAGAAACGGCAGCGCCATGGACGTGGCAAAGGCCATGGAATACCTTGCAGGCGCAGATTTTGTCACCGGACACATTCTGAATGTGGACGGCGGTTTTGTCCTTTAAGAAATCCAATGTATGGCGGGAGCAAGCCCCCGCCATACAATAACAATGACTACAATTTAAGGAGAAAGAGATATGAAAATTGCAATCGGCTGTGACCACGGCGCTCTGGCGCTGAAAAACAAAATGGTTGACCACCTGAAAAAGCAGGGCCACGAAGTCTGCGACTTCGGTACCTATACTGCCGACAGCTGTGACTATCCCGAATTTGCCGCCGCTGCTGCAAAGGCAGTTGCCAGCGGCGAATGCGAAAAGGGCATCGTGCTGTGCACCACCGGCATCGGTGTCTCCATCACTGCCAACAAGATCGATGGCATCCGCTGCGCTCTGCTCAGCGACCCCTGGTCTGCAAAGATGACCCGGCTTCACAATGACACCAACATGATGGCCATGGGTGCCGGTGTTGTGGGCGAAAATCTGGCACTGGAGATCGCAGATACCTGGCTGGGCACCGAATTTTCCGGTGAGGCCCGGCATCAGCGCCGCATTGACAAGCTGATGGCTCTAGAAAAGTAAACCATACCCGGACGTTTTGATACGTCCGGGTATTTTCTTTACATAAAGAAACGATGTTACTTTCTTGTCGCTGAACAAGAAAGTAACCAAAGAAACTGGCACAGGGGAGGCGCTGAATTCTGCGCTCCCGCGCAGAAAGTCGCCCTCCCCTGTGTACCCCACCCGACACACACCGCCATAACTGCTATGCCTCGTATCGACCGAAATTTGCAGACGTATGGCCCTACCATTGGCGGCTGTTCCACGTCCGCCGCCCTGCCGATGCAGCTAGTACCCAACTTCAAGCAGAAAATCGGCACATTTTCTGCTTGAACAGGATCTAGGTTAAGGTGCTCCGAGCTGTCGTCGATGCGCGCCGGGGTATTCTTAAAGGGGCGGCTTTGCTTGCGGGAGCAAGCAACTCAGCGCCCTTTAAGTCGGCTTCTTTTCGCCCTTTTCTTGCCGAAACAAGAAAAGGGCAAGTATATAGGAAAGTTTGACATTCCCAGCGGTGCATGATATGATAAAGTTTAACCGACAGGAGGATTTTACCATGCAACTGCTTGCTTTTTCCCTTTTCATTGCCGGCATTGTGGCCGCCGACCAGTTCACAAAACACCTTACCGTTCTGAATATCGCCCTGTATGAGGACGTTCCCTTTATTCCCGGATTGCTGCAGCTGACCTATGTACAAAACACCGGCGCTGCATTCTCCAGCTTTGAAGGACAGCAGTGGTTGTTTGCTTTGATCTTTGTCGTCTTTACCCTGTGTATTCTCTGGGAATACCGGAAAAATTCCATGGGCTTTACCACCCTGGAGCGCTGGTGCATTGCCGCCATCTACGGCGGCGGTCTGGGCAACATGATCGACCGGGTTCGCCTCGGTTATGTGGTGGACATGATCGAAACCACCTTTATCGAATTTCCCGTGTTCAATGTGGCCGACTGCTTCATCACCTGTGGCTGCATTCTGCTGATGGCCCACCTGCTCCTGTTCCACAAAGATTTCTGGAAGGACGGCAAAAAATGATTCTGACCGCTGATATTTCCGGCGAACGGCTGGATGCTTTCCTCGCCCGGTGCGCAGTAGGGTTAAGCCGCAGTGCCGCCCAGAAGCTGATCGAAGAGGGTCAGGTTACCCGCAACGGCAAGCCCGGAAAGAAAAACGACAAACTGAATATGGGCGACACCATTGAATATACCATTCCCGAACCGAAGGAAGTGGACATCGTCGCCACGCAAATGCAGCTGGATATCGTCTATGAGGATGACGATCTGCTCGTCATCAACAAACCCAAGGGTCTTGTGGTACATCCCGCCGCCGGACACCAGGACGATACCCTGGTCAACGGCCTGCTGTATGCGCTGGGGGATGATCTTTCCGGCATCAATGGTGAACTGCGGCCCGGTATTGTCCACCGCATCGACAAGGACACCTCCGGACTGCTGGCAGTGGCGAAAAATGACTTTGCCCATACCTTCCTGGCCAGCCAGCTGAAGGATCACTCCATGGCCAGAACCTATGAGGCCATCGTCTGCGGATCTTTCCGGGAGGACAGCGGCACTGTGGATGCCCCCATCGGACGGCACCCCTCTGACCGGAAGAAGATGTGCGTCACCGAGCGCAATTCCAAACATGCTGTGACCCACTGGGAAGTGGTTGCCAGATACCGCGGCTACACCCATATCCGGTGCAAACTGGAAACCGGCCGAACCCACCAGATCCGCGTCCATATGGCCCACATCGGCCACCCCATTCTGGGCGACACGGTCTACGGCCGCAAGAAGCCGGAACTGGGCTTAAGCAGCCAGTGCCTCCATGCAGGCGCCCTGTGCTTCACCCATCCCCGGACAGGACGGCCTGTGATGGTCTTTGCTCCCCTGCCCCAATATTTCGAGGACGTGCTCGAAAAGCTGAAGAAAATAAGCTGATTGATATCATGCTTACCAGAATATGCAACCAGAACACGATAACGACTGTCATTGCGAGGAGCATCGTTATCCGATGCGACGTGGCAATCTCCTGGTACACCGAATCATTCTGCAATGCAGAGCGGTAGATGCTACCGGGAGATTGCCACGTCGGCC
>JAFSAP010000073.1 GCA_017440925.1 Oscillospiraceae bacterium
CCTGTCACCATCTACGAGCCTGAATATGTGGAGATCGTGGAGGCTCCTGTGGATCCCTCCGAATTCGACATCGAGCACTACGGCAGCACCTGGCTGGTTACCGGTCGCTGGCTGGAGCGTCTGGTTCAGAATATCAACTTCGATGACTACGAATCCCGGAACCATTTCGACATGCAGCTGAGGAAGGTGGGCCTCTTTACCCGCCTGGAGGAAATGGGAATCCAGGACGGCGATACCGTGGATATCTATGACATTGAGTTTGAATACCAGCGCTGAAAAAGTTTTGTTTTTTTAAAGAAAGTATTTGCCATTTTCGACTTTATCTTATATAATAACAGGAGCATGCGAAATGTTCCTGTTATTTTTATTTTGAGGAGATGCGCCCCATGATCCGGAATTTGAATCAGGTAAGCTTCCAGGGCTTCGGCAATGTGCCGCCGGAACGGACCCAGAGCGCCAAATTGTTTGAAAAAAATGATGCTGTTTCCCTCACCCTGTCCCAGGAGGAGACTGTAATTTACTGTGCCAAGGCAGATACCTGGGTGACTTTTGACAGCGGCATCAGTGTCCTGTCTGTGAGCCATGATGGAGAAGAATACCAGCATTTTTATCTGGATAAGCCTGTGTGTGTCAAAGTCGGCGTCCGGTTTGCGATAAGTCCTTTCATGGGCGAAGCCACTGCTTTCCTGTATTCCAAGGAAGCACCGGAGCAGATGGGGCAGCGCAGTTCCGACAGCCTCCGGGTGGAGCGGCAGTTCCGTGTGGAGAGCATCTATACCTTCTGGTACCAGGAGAAGGAACAGGGCTTCCTGTTCCCCGGAGAAGCCCATCCCATGGCAGAGCTGACCTATGTGGATCAGGGCGCTCTGCATTCTGTGGCAGATGGCCAGGACATGCTTCTGAAGCAGGGAGATCTGGTGATCTACGGTCCCGGTCAGTGGCACATGCAGTATGCGGACATTGGTGTGGCACCCCGGTTTGTGACCATTTCCTTTGAGTTCCAGGGTATGGAGTTGGCACCGCTGATGAACCGGAAGTTCACGGCTCCGCAGAACGTGGTGACCCTGCTGCAGAATATGCTTCGGGAGCAGGAGCGGATGGATCCCTTCTCCAATGAGATCATTCTGTCCCAGCTGAATCTGCTGCTGCTGTTTCTGCTGCGGGAAACGGCCTCTCCCAGAGGTGGCAAGCTCCAGACCTCCAATGCCATCCATTCCGAGAATGAGATCATCCGTCAGGCCCAGCAGTACATTTCCTCCCACATCCGGGAGAAGCTGTCTGTGCCGTTGGTTGCCCGGCAGGTGGATGTGAGCCCCAGCTATTTGACGGCTTTGTTCCACAAAAACCTGCAGATCTCTCCCGGCGAATATATCCGCCGCATCAAGCTCCAGGAGAGCAAACAGATGATCCGGGAAAACAACCTGAACTTTACCGAGATTGCCGCGGAACTGCAGTATTCCACTGTCCACCATTTCTCCCGGCAGTTTAAGGAGAAATTCGGTATTACCCCCACAGAATACGCAAAATCCGTCCGTTGATTTTGAAGCCCACGCTGAAAAGCGTGGGCTTTGTTTCTTTATAACGGAAAGGTATACCTTTTTGTCTTAAGGATTCTTTAAGAAAATCCTAAAGGGTTCTTTATTGCATCCATAAACATTCTACTGTAAAATAAAAGCAGAAATAATCAGGAAAGAAGGATGCTTCATGAAACGTTTTTGCTTGCTGCTGATGATGCTTCTTGCCCTGCTGCTGGCAGGCTGCGCCGAATCGGAGCCTGCCACTGTGGCCACCATTTCTCCCGGTCCTGAGACGGTGACGGTAAACAGCGTGGATGAATTTTTGGAGGCCATTGGCCATTATACGGAGATCACGCTGGGAGCCGGATACTATGATCTTACGACTGCATCCGATTACGGCATGGAAACCGATAATCCTTATTATATGTGGACAGATGTGGGTGACGGCTATCAGCTGGACATTCGGGATGTGGATATGCTGACCATCCGAGCAAATGGGGATGCCATGATTGTCACGGGTCCCAGGTATGCAAACGTAATGTACTTTCTGGACAGCTCCAATATCAGATTGGAGGATTTCATGGCAGGTCACACCGATGGGGGAGAATGTGCCGGCGGTGTGATCCATTTTCAGAAATGCCAGCAGATAGAACTGAACAACCTGCGCCTTTATGGCTGCGGCACCACCGGTGTCCGGCTGGATAGCTGCAAGAATGTTACCGTCAGTTCCAGTGAGATTTATGGCTGTTCATCCAACGGAATCGAAGCCAATCAGACAGACAGGCTGCTGGTCACAAATTGTGAGATCCATGACATCGGAGAAAATCAATTTGCAGCAGGACAGATTTTCTGGCTCCGTCAGTGTACAGATGTGAATATTCAGAATTGCTCTGTGTTTGACAATCAGGTGCTGCAGATCATGAACTGCCAGCCTGCAGCAGGCATTGAACTGCGCCAATGCGCCTTTGAACGGAACCGGATCCAATCCTCTGTATTTGCCATCAACGGCGGCGGTATGGTGATGGAAGGCTGCACCTTTGAGGATAACATAATTCGGAACTGGTTTGATTCTGAAAACGGTACGATTCTGGACGGCATCGGAAAAACCTGGACAGAAGATATGCTGGATGCCTGGTATCATGTTCCGGCCGAACCTCTGAATGCCGGGGAACGGACAGAAGTGGTGGTCAGCACCGTGGACGAGCTGATTGCAGCCATTGCATCCGATGTGGAGATCGTTCTGAAAGATGGAACCTATGATTTAAGCACTGCCGAGGGCTACGGCACGAGCTGGAATGATGTTCACTACTGGTCCGAAGAGTTCGACGGCCCAGCCCTGACGATTTACGGGGTCGATAATCTGGTAATTCGCAGCGAAAGCGGTGATGTAAAAAAGTGCACCATCTCTGCGGTTCCCAGATATGCGGATGTATTGAAATTCAAATCCTGCACCAACGTCACTGTCTCCGGCTTTACCGCGGGCCATACCGTGGAGCCCGGTTACTGTACCGGCGGCGTGCTGTATTATGAAGATTGTGACAATGTTCTGATAAACAATTGTGGTCTCTACGGCTGCGGTATTCTGGGCGTCCGGGCAGAACTGTGCAGCGCTATTGCCGTTACAGGCTGCGAAATCTACGAGTGCAGCTACGGCGGTATCAGCATGGGAAATACCAGCGGTATCAAAATCGAAAACTGTTCCTTCCGGGATCTGGGCGGTGATGCCTTGTATTTCTATGAGTGCAAAGATGTGAACGTGGATGGCGAAGCTGTCAGCGGCAATGCCCGGCTTTCCTACTGAAATCCATAAAACAACAGGGTGGGAATTTCCCGCCCTGTTTTGCCTTGGTTGTACCAAAGGCAACCCCCGGCTTGGCCGGGGGACAAAAAATAGCTTCTAGCGAGGAGTAAAGTAGACAAGAAAAAAGCTCCCCATTATAGTAGAAGTGGTTTGCCGACCACACAACTACCATAATGAGGAGGTCTTCATCGTGAAAAATAAAGACGTTAATAGTTTAGACCATACATGGTGGAGATGTCAATACCATATCGTGTTCGCACCAAAGTATCGCAGAGTGGAGATATACGGACAGATCAAGGTAGATATCGGAAAGATACTGCGGCAGTTATGTCAGCAGAAGGGCATCGAGATTATAGAAGCAGAATTATGCAGGGATCATATCCGTATGCTCGTCAGCATTCCACGGAAGTACAGTGTATCACAGATAATGGGATATCTCAAAGGTAAAAGTAGCCTAATGATATTCGACCGTCACGCAAATCTCAAATACAAATACGGCAACAGGCATTTCTGGGCCAGAGGGTATTTCGTAGACACGGTAGGAAAGAACAAAAAGCAAATTCAAGAGTACATCCGTAACCAATTAACATCAGACCAGATAGCCGACCAGATGAGTCTCAAAGAATTCGTTGACCCGTTTACGGGTCGCGAGAATCAGAAGGCATAAAGAAAGCCCCTTAAGGGGCAGCTCGTGAATGAAACGCGGTCGGCAAATCATTCGGGGCCCCTTTAGGGGCAAATGCTTGTAAAATGCCCTTATAGGGCTTAATCAAGCCCCCGGCTTAGCCGGGGGTTTTGACTGCCGGGGAAAGTGCCGGAGATTTTAAAATATACAAACATACATTTATCGTATTTTTTTGCTTGTTTATAGCTTCCAATATTATAATATCGTTTTTGTGCATTGTGCAAAATTTACAGAGCATTGTTGACAATGCGGTTAAAATATGGTATATAAATGCTATGAGTTGTGCGAATTGCATAAATAGCACAACTTATAAATCGTATTCACACAGCTTTATGCCCGTGAATAAAACAAAAAATGGAGGAATTGAAAATGAAAAAGCTCATCGCTCTGCTGCTGGCTCTGGCTATGGTTCTGTCCCTGGCTGCTTGTGGCGCTTCCGAGCCCGCTGCCACCGAAGCTCCTGCTGCTGATGCACCCGCTGCTGAGGCACCTGCAGCTCCCGAAATCAAAGTCGGTATCGCTGCTCCCGACGTCACCCACGGCTGGGTCGCCGGTGTTGCTTACTACGCTGAGAAGTACTGCAAGGACAATGGCCTGGAGTACAAGGTTCACACTTCCGCTGATGCTGCCGAAATGCAGGCTGGTCTGCAGGATCTGGTCGCATGGGGCGCAACTGTTATCGTCTCCTTCCCCCAGTGGGCCGGCATGGAGACCGCAATGCAGGAAATCATCGACATGGGTATCCCCGTTGTTAACTTCGACGTTGACGTAGCTTGCGAAGGCATCTACAAGGTCACCGGCGACAACTATGACATGGGCTACCAGTCCGCTAAGTACATCGTTGAGAAGGCTGGCGAAGCTGCTCATATCGCTGTTCTGGACGTTCCCTCCTCTGGCTCCGTCTGCGAGCTGCGTAAGCAGGGCTTCTATGACTACCTGAACGAGATCGGCTACGACCAGTCCAACATCCAGGAGTTCCAGCTGGAGTCCTTCGCCCGTGATGACGGCCTGAAGAACGCTGCTGACATTCTGGAGAAGATGCCCCAGGTCGACGCTTTCTACTCCATGGACGACGAGACCTCCATCGGCACCATCCAGGCTATGAACGATGCTGGCCGTACTGAGATCAAGGCCATCACCGGTGGCGGCGGCTGCCAGGAATACTTCAACATCATTGCTTCTGACGAAGGCAAGGCCATCGGCGCTGCTTCCGCTCTGTACTCCCCCGCAATGATTCAGGACGCTATCAAGGTCGCTATCAAGCTGATGAACGGCGAGGAAGCTGAGCCTGTTATCGTCATCCCCACCACCATCGTCAATGCTGACAACGTTGCCGATCACCTGGATCCCTCCAACAACGTTTACTAATCATTCGTTGTAAACAAACGGATCATAATTGATACCTAAGCTCAAGGGCTATGGCTGAATAGCCATAGCCCTTGTTTTTTCTTCTGCTGGCTGTGCGAAAGAGTGCCATGGCTCTGTGTGGTCTTTTGCACAGTACAGAAGCAGTATCCTAGACCATATGAAACGGATGTGATTATTTGACTCTTTCAATGGAAAAGATCAACAAATCCTTCGGCGCCAACAATGTTCTGACAGATGTCAGCTTTCGGTTAGAAGCCGGGGAGATTTGTGCGCTTTTGGGCGAAAACGGTGCGGGAAAATCTACACTGATGAATATTCTGGGTGGTGTTCTTCCTGCTGACAGCGGTACCATTCTTCTGAACGGACAGGCAGTGTCATTTGCCTCTCCTGTGGATTCGTTGGATGCCGGAATCGGTTTTATTCATCAGGAACTGAACCTGATCAATGACCTTACCATCTATGAAAACATGTTTATTACGCATATGCCGAAGAAGGGAGCCTTCCTGGATGCAGCATATATGAAGAAAAAGACTACTGAGCTATTTGAGAGAATGAAGATTGACCTGGATCCCAGCACCATGGTTCGGGATCTGGACGCTTCTTACAAGCAGATCATTGAAATCGGTCGTGCACTGATGCAGGAAGCTTCCATCATTATCATGGATGAACCTACTACCTCCCTCACAGAGCCGGAGATCAAGCGCGTGTTTGCCATGATGCGGACTCTGAAACAGCAGGGCGTGGGTATTATCTTTATTTCCCACAAGCTGGGCGAGGTTATGGAAGTTTGTGACAAGTACACCGTTCTTCGGGATGGCCATATGGTTGCCAGCGGTTTTGTCAGCGAGACAGATACCAGACAGCTTGCAGCCCACATGGTAGGCCGTGAAGTGAATACGGATATTTTGTCCCGGACAGTACAGTTGGGAGAAGAGATCCTCTGCCTGGATAATCTTTCCGACGGAAAGCATTTTTATGACATCTGTCTGAATGTTCATGCCGGTGAGATTCTGGGCGTTACGGGCCTGCTGGGTGACGGCAGAAGTGAACTGTTCCAGACGGTATTTGGTGCCATGGGAAAAAAATACATAGGTTCTGTAAAGCTGATGGGTAAAGAAGTAAAGTTTTCTTCTACACACCAGGCATTGGAAGCAGGCGTTGCCTATCTGCCCCGGAACCGTAAGGAAAATGCCATCATTAAGGATATGTCCATTCTGGACAACGGTTCCATCGTGGAGCTGCCCAAGCTGACAAAGAATAAACTGTTTATTGATTTCAATAAGCAGGAGGCTCTGTTTGCCAAGCAGGTGGAAGAGCTGCGGATCAAGATGGGTGACCGGCTGGATCTGATCACCAGTCTTTCCGGCGGTAACCAGCAGAAGGTTGTTCTTGCCAAGTGGCTCATGAGCAACCCGAAGCTGCTGATTCTGGACAATCCCACCCAGGGTGTTGACGTGGGTGCAAAGGAAGAAATCTATAATATTATCCACAGACTGGCAGAAGAGGGCGTGGCCATTGTGGTTCTCTCCTCGGAAGCACAGGAAGTCATCCGTGTCTGTGACAGAACCCTGGTGTTGTTCCATGGCCGGCAGGTCGGTGAACTGAAGGGCGACGAAATGACAGAACACAGCATTATGTATCTTGCCACTGGCGGCAATCAGAATGAAAGTGTGAGGAACTGATTATGGAAAATAAAAAACTCGTCAAGACCGATCTGATCGGATGGTTCAAGGATAAATGGGCACATAATCCCATGTTCTCCACTTTGCTGGCGCTGCTGGTTATGGTGCTTGTGCAGAGTGTGGTCATGACAAACCTGGCCGGTTCTTTTGGCGGCATGTGGGGCAAGCTGGGTATGGCCTGGCTGAACATTTTGAGAAATAATACTTACGCAGGTATCATCGCTCTGGGTATGTGCTTTATCATCATCTCCGGTGGTATTGATCTGTCTGTTGGCTCCATGCTTTGTGCCCTGGGCGCCATGCTGATGTACCTGCTGGATGAGGGTGCCGGTCCTCTGGCTGCCATGGGTATCACCGGTGCACCGGCCTATGCTATTGCAATCGTGCTGATTCTGATTGCCGGTACTATCATGGGTCTTATGAACGGTGCATTGATTGCCTATGGCAAGCTGCCCCCCTTCATCGCTACTTTGGGTACCATGAAGATTTTCCGCTCTGTGACCCAGCAGCTGACCAAAACTTTCAACCCCAAAGTTCCCGCAGGTTTCAAGCTGATCGCATCCACAAAGATCGCCGGACAGGTTATCCTGCCCATTATCTACTGGGTGGCTATCGTTATTCTCATGCATATCATCTTCAAGAAAACGGTTCTTGGCCGCCATACCATTGCCATCGGCTCCAACGAGCGGGCTGCAAAGCTCTCCGGCATCAATGTTACCAAGGTCAAGCTGAAGATTTATGCACTTACCGGTATTATGGTTGCCTGTGCTTCTATCATCTATCTGGCCCGTATCGGTTCCATGGACTTTGCAAACGCAGGCTCCGGTTATGAAATGGATGCCATTGCGGCTGTCATCGTAGGCGGCACTGCCATGTCCGGCGGCCGCGGCAGCCTCATCGGCGCATTCGTCGGTATGCTGATCATGGGTGTCATGAACAACATTCTGAACTCCGTCGGTGTGCCCACTTTCCTGTGCGATGCTATCAAGGGCGCCATCATTATCTTCGCTGTTATGATGCAGAAGAAGGACAATACCTAAAATAAGGGAGGAAATTACCATGTTTGGAATTGGTATTATCGGCTGCGGCAAGATTGCCCAGGTTCGCCATATCCCCGAATATGCAGAGCATAAGGATGCAAAGCTTCTTGGCTTCTATGATATCAATCTGGAGCGTGCAGCAGGTCTGGCAAAGCAGTACGGCGGCACCGCCTATGCAACTGTGGAGGAACTGCTGGCCAATCCCGAAATTCATGCAGTTTCCATCTGTGCAGCCAACTTTGCCCATGCAGAGCTGACCATTGCAGCACTGAATGCCGGAAAACATGTTCTGTGTGAAAAGCCTATGGCAATCACGCTGGCAGAGTGTGAAGCCATGGTGGAAGCTGCAAAGAAAAACGGAAAGTATCTGATGATCGGTCACAACCAGCGCCTGGCCAAGGCCCATAGCACCGCCAGAAAGCTGATCGTGGACGGCCTCATCGGTGATATCGTTACCTTCCGTACCACCTTTGGTCACGGCGGCCCCGAAACTTGGTCCGTAGACCCCGGTCTGAATACCTGGTTCTTTGACAAGACCCGTGCTGCCATGGGTGCTATGGCTGACCTGGGCATCCACAAGACCGATCTGATCCACTACCTCACTGGCCAGCAGGTGGTTCGTACCACTGCCCGGGTCACCACCCTGGACAAGCGGGATGCCTCCGGCAACCTCATCAGTGTGGATGACAATGCGGTTTGTATTTACGAGCTGTCCGGTGGTGCTTTCGGCACTATGACTGCCAGCTGGACCTATTATGGTGCGGAAGATAACTCCACCGTTCTTTACGGCACCAAGGGTATCATGCGGATCTATGACGATCCTGCCATCTCCATCAAGGTGATCCTGGCAGACGGCAGCAAGATCAGCTATGATGTGGAAGCCATCCAGACCAATGACAATCAGACCAAGTCCGGTGTCATCGACCTGTGGATGGACTCCTTGGTGAATGACAAGGCTCCCGAGATCTCCGGCGAAAGCGCTCTGGCCGCCATGCGTGCTGTGTTCGCATCCATCCAGTCCTCCGAGACCGGCATGGCTGTGGAGATCCCTGAAAACAGATAAGGAGGAAACTGATATGATGAAATTTGGTCTGCTGACCGCCATCCTGGATGGCTGGACCTTTGAAGAAGTTGTGGATATTGCTTCCGAAATGGGCTTCAAGTGCCTGGAAGTTGCCTGCTGGCCTGCTGGCAAGGCAGAGCGCCGCTATGCTGGTGTCAGCCATATCGACTGCGAGCGTGTCTGTGAAGATGATGCCTATGCTGCCTATGTGAAGGAACTGGTGGACTCCAAGGGCCTGGAAATCTCCTCCCTGGCATTCTATCCCAACACCATGGATCCCAATCTGGAGAAGCGGGAAGCTGCGATCAGCCATCTGAAGGCGGTTATTCTGGCATCTGCCAAGCTGGGTGTCGGCATGGTCACCACATTCATCGGCAAGGATCAGTATAAGACCCTGGAAGAGAATATTGCACTGTTCCAGGAAATCTGGCCCGGCCTCATCAAGCTGGCGGAAGACAATGGCGTTAAGGTTGCCATTGAGAACTGCCCCATGCTGTTTGGCGCTGACCAGTGGCCCGGCGGTCAGAATCTGATGTGCACCCCTGCCATCTACCGCAAGCTGTTTGAGATCATTCCTTCTCCCAACTTCGGTCTGAACTTTGACCCCAGCCACTATGTCTGGCAGGGCCTGGATTACCTGAAGACCGTCTATGACTTTAAAGACCGCATCTTCCACATCCACTTCAAGGATATCAAGCTGTATCCTGAAAAGTTGGCAGAGTGCGGCGTGCTGGCCTATCCGCTGGACTACATGTCTCCCAAGATTCCCGGTCTGGGTGATGTGAACTGGGGTGCTTTTGTCTCTGCACTGAACGATATCCGCTTCAACGGCTGTGCTGTTATCGAAGTGGAGGATAAGGCTTTTGAAAGCTGCCGGGAGGATATTCTGAATTCCATCCGTCTTTCCAAGCGTTACCTGGACAACTTCATCATCTAAGGAGGTAATCCCTATGATGGATCGTATCATTGCGGTAAATTCCAACTGCTACCATGGTTATTCTATCGAGGATGCCATTGCCGGCATCAAGGCTGCCGGTTTCAAGTACATCGAGCTGACAGCCACCAAGGGCTGGACAGAGCATGTGTTCCCCAATCAGAGTTTTGAGCGCCTACTGGAAGTGAAAGACTTGCTGGAAGAAGCCGGTCTGATTCCCTTTGCCATGAGTGGCCACACCAATCTGATGGATACCGAGCGGATTCCCGATTTTGTGAAGAATATCCGGCTGGCCCATTTCTTCGGTGCCAAGTATATTGTTTCTTCCATTGGTGAAGCCCATCTGAAGGACAATGCGGTTGCCTCCAACGAAGTAGTTGCTGAGCATATCAAGGGTTTCCTGCCTTATCTGGAGAAGTATGACATGATCCTGGTCCTGGAAGTGCACGGCGACCATGGCACCGGTGTCATTTTAAAAGAGATCGCCAATCTGGTTGGTTCTCCCAGAGTTCTGGTGAATTACGACACTGCCAATGCCATTTTCTATGGCGATGTGGATGTGGTGAAGGACTTTGGCGACTGCATGGACAAGGTAGGCTACATCCATCTGAAGGAGAAGGCAGCCGGCCGCCAGGAGTGGGATTTCCCCGCTCTGGGCAAGGGCTATGTGCCGTTCCCCGAAGTCTTTGCCATGCTGGAAAAGGAAGGCAACGCCAGCCCCTTCTCTATTGAGATCGAATTCACTGCAGCAGGTCCCAAGGACCTGGCAGAAATCAACCAGGCTGTGCAGGACAGCGCAGACTATCTGCGAGCACAGGGATTCAACTTCTAATAACGCAACGCACGCAGGGCGGGGCCTACGCCTCACCCTGCGCTTGCATAACGGGAGGTCATTATGAAAACACTGAAGATCGGCATCGTTGGCGGCGGTGGCATGGGCAAGGTCCACTACGCCAACTGGAAAGCCATTGAAGATATTGAGATCGTTGCCCTCTGCGACAATGCCCCCAATGCCCCTGCCACGGCAGAAGAATGGGGTGTGCCCCTGTATTCCTCCATCACCGAGATGGTGCAGCAGTCCGGCCCCGATGTGGTGGACATCTGCACCCCCACCTTCCTGCATCATGATATGGTTATGGAAAGCCTGAATCTGGGCATCGATACCATTTGTGAAAAACCCATTGCCCTCAGCTACAAGGATGCTAAGGAAATGCTGGATACTGCAGATGCCAAGGGATGCCATCTTTACATTGCCCAGGTGCTGCAGTTTACCAAGGAGATCCAGGCCCTCCATAAGCTGGTGGAAACGGAAGAATACGGCAAGGTGCTGGATGCCAGCTTTGAGCGTCTCTCTGCTGCTCCCCGGTGGGCTGTAGGCGGCTGGCTTTTTGATAAGAGCAAATCCGGCCTGCTGCCCTTTGACCTGCATATCCATGATCTGGATGTGATCGTATCCCTCTTCGGCAAGCCTCAAAGCTTTACCGTCAACAGCTGTAAGGGCCGGGATAAATCTTACGCCGAGCATCTGCGGATCGACTATAACTACGGCGACAAGCATGTCAACGGTGAAGCTGCCTGGTTTAATGCGGACAGCCCCTGGACGGCCCGGTGACGGGTATATTTTGAAAATGCACTGGTCATCAATGACGGCACTACCATGACCGCATACAGCTTCGATGCCCCGCCCAGAGTGTTCGACACCAAAGACGAGGTAGAGATCTCTACCGGCATCAATGTGCCTCCCTGTGGCTGGTATTACAATGAACTGAAGCATTTTGCCCAGTGTATCCGGGAAGGTAAGCCCACCCCCCATGTGACCCGGGAGCAGCTTCTTACCGTTATGGAGATCATCGAGGAGGTCAGCAAATGGACGTAAAGAAATATTTTGACCGCATTGGTCTTGCCATGCCGGATCCCATCGTTCCCGATTCCGCCCTTCTGAAGAAGCTTCATTTTGCCCACTGCTGCGCAGTTCCCTATGAAAACCTGGATATGATCCGGGGGATCCCCACCTCATTGGAGGAGGAAGCCCTTTTCCAAAAAATCGTTGAAGAGGGGAAGGGTGGTCTGTGCTTCGAACTGAACGGCAGCTTTGGCTTCCTGCTGAAGGCTTTGGGCTATAAGGTGACAGATTATGCTGCCCGGTATCTCCGGGGCGAAGCCACCATTCCCATGCGCCGCCATCGGGTCATGAGAGTAGAAGCCACAGACGGTGTCTGGCTTTGCGATGTGGGCATTGGTGAGCTTGCACAGCGGGAACCCATTGCCATGGTGGAGGGATTCCCTCAGCACCAGTATGGGGAAACCTATAAGCTGGAAAAGGAAGAGGGTCTCGGTTGGGTGCTGTGGGACTTCCATAAGGGCGCCTGGCGGAAATTCTACTCCTTTACCGAAGAGGTTCAGCTCCAGGTGGATTACATAGCTCCCAACTTCTACTGCGAAAAGCATCCCGATTCTCCCTTCAACAAGGTTGAGATGTTCGCGGTAAAGACGGCTGAGGGCCGCAAGACCCTGGACGGCCACATCTACAAGGAATTCAAAAACGGTGAAGTTTTTGTGAAAGAACTGACAGACGCGGAAATGCCGGAGGCTTACGCCGTTTTCGGACTGAAATACTAAAGCAAAAGAGACCGCTGCGGCGGTCTCTTTTTTATCTGGAACTTTTTTGAAAAAATGCTATGATAGGTGTAACCTTTCCATATCAGAATCTTACTACTAGGGTGAGGAAACAAAAAGAAAGGAGTTGCCTTACGTGGAAGATGCACAGATCATCGCTTTGTTTTTGGAGCGCAACGAGCAGGCAGTCAAAGAGACGGACACTGCTTATGGCCGGAAGCTCTATGTGCTGTCCAACAACATTCTGAACAACCGGGAGGATGCAGAGGAAAGCGTCAGTGATACCTATATGGAAACCTGGAGATCGATTCCCCCAAAGTATCCCAGATATTTTTATGCATTTTTGGCTGCCATTTGCCGGAATATGTCTTTTAACCGTCTGGATTGGCGACTGGCGGCAAAGCGGAATGCGGAGGTGGTGGCGCTGACCCAGGAGATGGAGAACTGCATTCCGGACAGCCGACAGCACACAGATATGGAAAGAAAAGAACTGCGCCGTATTCTGGAAAGCTTTCTGGAAAGCCTGTCCAGAGAAAACAGGCTGATCTTTCTGCGACGCTATCTCTATGTGGATACGGTGGCGGAAATTGCAGCCCGGTACGGTATCAGCGAGAGCAAGGTAAAAACCCAGCTCCACCGGACAAGGATGAAGCTTCGTAACGTTCTGGCAGAGGAGGGGATCACGGTATGAACGGAAAAGACCTTCTGATCGGAATTGGCAATATCAGCCATAAGTATTATGAGGAAGCGGAAAATGGCACCCTTGCAGAGTCCCGTGCACGCAGATCCATCCGACGGCCCCTGCTGGTGGCGGCCATCGTTGCGCTCCTGCTGATGCTGGTAGGCTGTGCCGTGGTCTATGTTCTGCGGCTGCAGGATATGTCCATCGGAACAGAAACCTATACCCAAATCTTTGACGATGATGGAAAATACCTGGAGGAACCTGTTGAGAAAACCCGGGATGTTCTATCCTTGTTTGGCCACAGCGGGGATAATGTTCAGAAAGCGACGGCTGAGTGGTTTGCATTTCTGGAAACCTATGACCCGGATGGTGAACTGGTGGACAATAACCCAGATCATGCAGAAATCCCCAACCAATATGAATATACCTATGGCTGCTACACCCCCGAAATGGCGGCAAAGGTGGATGAAATTGCTGCAAAATATAATCTGAAGCTTCTGGAAGAATGGCTGCCCTTCCAGGCATGGCAGAGTGATATCTTCCTGGAGGAATCCGGGATCCATTCTCTTGTGCGGCCTGATAGCGCCGCGGAAGTGACCCGCCTCTCCGGCATGTTCTATCCACCCTACAATTTTGATGTGGATATTGAACTGTCGGCAGATTCTCTGGAAAATGATCTTTGGATTACGGTACTTTATGCCCGGAAGGATTATTTCCCCAGGGACTACCCCGGCGGGACAGATTTGAGCCTTTATGAGCAGTGGGATTACACTGCCCCTGATGGAACGGCACTTCTGCTGGCGCTTAACAATAAGGGCCGTGGCTATGTGATCGCAGAACTGGACAACGCTATGATGATCCTCTCCGTAGACGGAAATTATTCCAGCAGTGCTTATCCGACGGAGGAGGAAATCATGACCCGTGAGGAACTGGAAGCAGCGGCTGCAGTTTTTGACTATTCCATCCAGCCTCAGATTCTGAATCGTACCCCGGTGGAACAGCGTCTGGAAGAATCCAACAAAGCCTATGAAGCAGAACATGCCTACGTACCGGAGACTTTCGGCAGCTTTGCCGATTATATCAAGTCCAATTACTTTATTTACGATGACGACTTGCAGTATTTATTCTTTGACATGACAGGTGATGGAGAACCGGAGCTACTGATTGGTCAAAACGGCTACTATGATACCTGGATTACCCATCGGGATGGACAGACTTTGGCACAAAATTCCGGCACGATGTATCTTTGTGAAGGCGGTGCCGTGGAATGGTATTATGATGATCCCTATTTTGGACACTACGAAACCCGACATTATTATGCACCAATAAGTGAAACTGCTATAGATGATCTGGATCACGAACGGAAAACAATTATTAATCTGAAGCGGGAAGGAAATCAATGGACACAGGGAGAAAAGGATACGCCTGTGAACAGAAGTCCAATCACACAGACGGAGGTTGAAGCGATCATCGCCCAATATCCGAGACGGAAGCTGGATTGGCGGCCTCTGATGGAATTCCCTCTGGATGAAAATGGATATACCTTTGGAGATTATCTAAGTGATAAAGATGTTCGGGTATCGGATGAAGAACTGCACCAAATCTATCGGGACAGATTGAATGGTAGTATGCACTATTCCCACTATCGGATTCTCGACATCAATGGTGACGGCGTGGACGACCTGCTTCTGAAAGGCGAAGATAGTGCGTTGGGCGGTAATACGGATTTCTATTGGGCGGCACTGACCTATCGGTATGGAACGATCACAAGAATTGCTTCGGACTTCTATCTCTGCGAAGAAGGTGTGCTGGAGAAAGTCGTAGACAAGTACGATACAAGCCCAGGTGTGGAAATCAACGGCCACTGGTTTATGCGGATCAACGGATTCGAAGAGGATCGCTTTGCTTTTGCTGCTTACAACAAGGCAACAGCCAGCTGGCAGGGAGACTGGTATGGTGAAGTTCCTATGACAGAAGACGAAGCCAAAGCCATTCTCGCCAAATATCCCCGCATTGATCAGGGTATGCAGCCTATTTCGGAACTTCTGAATTAAAAAGCGGCAGGAAACTTTGAAAAACCATAAAAACGCCCCCTGGTATCGCCAGGGGGCGTTTTCTGTACCGGCGCGGCAGCGCTTTATAGCTTCCTCAATAGAAGATAGTTTTGGAACCGTTACTTTTTTCGTTGGCTTTCCCAGAATGCCACCGCATCCTCAAACCACCCTTCACAGGGCAGACCCTTGCCAATGCCGATGCCGTGGTCCACACCCTGATATTCCCGGCAGAGGCAGGGGATATGGTGTTCTTCCAACGCCTTTTGAAGCATCCGGCTGTTGTCGGGATCCACGGTGCCGTCGCAGTCACCCCACCAGAGGAAGGTGGGAGGATAGTTTGCTGTCACCTGCTTTTCGATGCTGGCCAGATCGATGTACTCCTGGGCGGCATAAGCACCGATGTGGTAATTCCGGCTGCCTGGATGGGTCTTTTCGCCCATGGTAACAACGGGGTAGACCAGAACCAGCGCACCGGGTTTGGGAAGACCGTACTTGATATAGCCCATGGCTTCCGTACCGAAGCTTCCCGCCAGATGGCCACCGGCGGAGCTACCCCAGATGGAGTAGCCTTCCATATCCAGCTTCCAGTCCTCTGCATGGCTGAAAACATCCCGGACAGCCCGGGCCAGGTCGTCCTGAGGATTGGGGTAGACCGCCAGATTCCGCACCCGGTAAAACACCACAATGGCATGATATCCCATTTGGTTCAGCTTTTTGGCATAGGGATGTCCCTCGATAAAATCGCAGACCCGCCGGTAGCCGCCGCCGGGACAGAGAATGGCAACGGGATGGGGTTTGCCGTCCTTCAGCAGGTAGGGCTTCAGCATATATTCGTTGGGGCGGTATGTGTTGCACAGTTCCCGGATCCGGGTGGGGAGGCTTCGCTTCATAATGGACACATCCTTTCCGTTTTTGACCATTCTATCATGCAGAACCGGAAATTTCCACAGCCAATTTCGTCTGTCTACATTGTCCAAATTGCATCCAGAAATACAAATGTCCGTGTATCAAATATACCAAAATGCAGAAATGTGCACCAATTCCGCGAAAATTCAGTTGACAACCATACTTTCCGATGCTATACTTTGGCTATCAACTTAAGAAATGAATCGATAGAGGCGCGGTTTGCAAGAGTATGACGGCCAGGATGGAACGGTAATTCCGGCACGCAGAAAGGGTACGCCGCCGAAGTTGGCACTTCTTACCGGATGTGTCTGCTGGGTCGTCGGAGAATATCCGCCGGACTGTCACAAATTCTTGTGAAGCGCTATCAATGGTCATTCGGTGTGTTTTGTTTTTCCGTATTTCCATGGACCGCTTTGCAGGCGGTCCATTTTTTATCCCCACCGGAAGGATTTTCCGGAATACACACAAAGAGGTAAGAATTATGAAGAAGTTTCTGTCCCTGATGCTTGCACTGACCATGCTGCTGACCCTGGCTGCCTGCGGCAGCTCCAATGAACCCGCTGCAACCGAAGCCCCTGCTGCTGAGGCTCCCGCTGCTATCACCGGCGTGGAAGATGGTGTTCTGACCGTCGGTATGGAATGCGCCTACGCTCCCTACAACTGGACCCAGATGGACGACAGCAATGGTGCTGTTCCCATTGCCAACAATCCCGGTGCCTATGCCAACGGCTACGACGTTATGATCGCCAAGAAGATCTGCGAAGCCAACGGTTGGGAACTGGAAGTTATGGCCATCGGCTGGGACGGCCTGGTTCCCGCTCTGAATGCCGGCCAGCTGGATGCCGTTATCGCCGGCCAGTCCATGACCGAGACCCGTATGCAGGAAGTTGACATGGCAGGCCCCTACTTCTACGCCTCCATCGTCTGCGTCACCCAGTCCGACAATGCCCTGGCATCTGCCACCGGTATCTCCCAGCTGTCCGGCGCCTGCACCGCTCAGACCGGTACCATCTGGTACGATTCCTGCCTGCCCCAGATCGAAGGCGCTGAGCTGATGCCCGCTTCCGAGACCGCTCCCGCCATGATCATGGCTGTCACCTCCGGCACCGTTGACTACATCTGCACCGACATGCCCACTGCCATGGGTGCCTGCGCAACCTATGACAACCTGACCATCCTGGACTTCACCGGCAGCGATGACAACTTCGAAGTGGACGAGGGCGAGATCAACATCGGTATCTCCGTCGTCAAGGGCAACACCTACCTGCTGGATGCCATGAACAAGGTTCTGGGCGAGATGACTGTTGAGGATTTCAACAACATCATGAACGAAGCCATCGGCGTACAGCCCGAGGTCTAAGCACAAAAACAACCATAAAATATCTGACCGGACTGCCATTTGCGGCAGCCCGGTCAGACTGTGTGAAACCAATTTCTTGACAGGAAGGAAACCGATTCATGGATAAGCTTGCAAAGCTCGTAACGGATATCGGAAAGCTCTGGGCGAATTACTCCGGCGCATATTTTACCGGTATTCAGAATACGCTGATTCTGGCGGTGGCGGCTACGCTGGCCGGCTGCCTCATTGGCCTTCTGTGCGGTGTTCTCAACACCATTCCCTATACAAAGAATGACCATCCCGTAAAGCGGTTCTTTCTGAAGCTGCTGCGGGTGCTGATCCGGATTTATGTGGAAGTGTTCCGCGGTACCCCCATGGTTCTGCAGGCTGTGTTCATTTTCTACGGCCTGCCGTATTTCACGGATGGCGCTGTTGCCTTTAAGGGCATGGCTGGTATCTGGACGGCAGCGCTGATCGTTGTTTCTATCAACACCGGTGCTTATATGGCAGAATCTGTCCGCGGCGGTATCATCTCCATTGATCCCGGCCAGACCGAGGGTGCCAAAGCCATTGGCATGACCCATGTTCAGACCATGGTGAATGTCATCATGCCCCAGGCCCTGCGTAACATCATTCCCCAGATCGGCAACAACTTCATTATCAACATCAAGGATACTTCCGTCATGTTCGTCATCGGTTTTGTGGAATTCTTCGCCACCCACCGGAATATCGTTGGTGTCAATCTGTTGTATTTCCCCTCTGCCGTTATCGAGATGGTAGGCTATCTGACACTGACCTTGCTGGCCTCCTTCGGCCTGCGGTGGCTGGAGAAGTGGCTGGACGGCGACGACAACTATGAACTGGTCAGTGAGGATTCTCTGGCCATGAGCGCCGGCACCTATTCCCATCCCAGCCGCAAGACCCCCTTCGATGAGAACAGCAAGGAATTCAGCGCCAAGGCCCAGCTGGAAAAGGAAAAGCGGGAACGTACCCGCCAGGCGCTGAAATTTGGCAGACCGAAAGGAGACCGCTGATATGGATAACGTGATTCTGCAGGTCAACCACCTGTCCAAGTCCTTTGGCACCCATGAAGTTCTGAAGGATATCGACTTTTCTGTCAGCAAGGGCGATGTGACCTCCATCATCGGCGCATCCGGCTCCGGCAAATCCACACTGCTTCGCTGCATCAACCTGCTGGAGAATCCCACCTCCGGTGAGATCCTTTACCATGGTGAGAATGTGGTGCGCCGTGGCTTCAATGCTGCCGCTTACCGTGCCCGGGTGGGCATGGTGTTCCAGTCCTTTAATCTGTTCAACAACATGACTGTGCTGGAAAACTGCATCGTTGGCCAGGTGAAGGTGCTGAAAAAGAACCGGGAGGAAGCGCGGCAGCATGCCATGTACTATCTGGAAAAGGTCGGCATGGCACCCTATATCAACGCAAAACCCAGGCAGATCTCCGGTGGTCAGAAGCAGCGTGTGGCTATCGCCCGGGCCCTGGCCATGGATCCCGAGGTTCTGCTCTTTGACGAGCCTACCTCTGCACTGGATCCCGAAATGGTGGGCGAAGTTCTCACTGTCATGCAGAGCCTGGCCCAGGAAGGCATCACTATGTTGGTGGTCACCCATGAGATGGCCTTTGCCCGGGATGTCAGCAACCGGGTGGTCTACATGAACCAGGGTGTCATCTGTGAAGAAGGCACGCCCGCAGAGGTCTTTGGCAATCCCCAGAAGCAGGAGACCCGGGATTTCCTGGCCCGCTTCCGTAATAATTAAACAAGAGAAACAGGACAGGCCCTTATGGGTGCCTGTCCTGTTTTTGTGCAGGGGGAAATCTTAAGAAACAGACGAAACAGGTAACTTTTTGTTGAAATTATTACAGAAGTTACAACAAGAAACAGGGAATTGACATTTTTTGTGGTTGTAAATTTCTTAAGAATGGTGTATAATGCCTTAAGTTACTGTAATGTTTATTATGCGGGAGTATGACATATGTTTAGAAGCAAAAAAATTGCCAAATACCTTGCTCCGGGAAACCATGTGCATCTGGTTGGTATTGGCGGTGTATCCATGCGTCCTCTGGGACTGGTTCTCAAGGGCATGGGTATGCATGTCACCGGCTCGGATATGAGTGCATCTTCCAGCACCGAGGAACTGGAAAAGCAGGGCATCCCTGTTCATATTGGCCATAATGCTGAGAATATTGAAGGTGCGGACTGCATCATCCGAACCGCCGCAGCCCACAATGACAACCCCGAGATCGCCGCTGCCCGTGCTGCAGGCATTCCCGTTTTTGAACGGGCCCAGGCCTGGGGTGAGATCATGAAGTCCTATAAAAATGCGGTCTGCATTTCCGGTACCCACGGTAAAACCACCACCACTTCCATGATGACCCACATTCTCATGGAGGCTGACCTGGATCCCACGGTTATGATCGGCGGTTATTTGCCGCTGCTCCATGCAACCCACCGGGTAGGACATGGCGATACCATTGTTATGGAAAGCTGCGAATACTGCGACTCCTTCCTGAATTTCTTCCCCACCCTGGCGGTGGTGCTGAATGTGGAAGCAGATCACTTGGACTACTTTAAGGATCTGGCGGATATTCAGAAATCCTTCCATAAATTTGCCGAACTGGCCACCTTTGGTGTCATTGCCAACGGTGATGACGAGCATACCATCCAGGCTATGGAAGGCATCGACTATGTTTCCTTTGGCCTGCAGGAATCCAACCGGATCCATGCGGCCAATATGTGTGCTGACTGGCGGCATTTTGACGTCATCTGCGACAATGAATTCTACTGCCATCTGGATATGGGTGTTCTGGGCCGCCATAATGCGCTGAATGCCTTGGCCGCTGCCGCATCCGCCTGGATGATGGGCATTCCCGGAGAGACGGTTGCCCATGGCCTGGAATCCTTCCATGGCGCAGGCCGCCGTATGGAGTTCAAAGGCAAGTGGCGTGGCGCAGATGTGTACGATGACTATGCCCACCATCCCGATGAACTGGCAGCCACCATCGATTCCGTCCGGACCTCTTTCCCTGGCCGCCGTCTGGTGCTGGCTTTCCAGCCCCATACATACAGCCGTACCCATTCTCTGTTTGATGATTTTGTCCGGGAACTGAAAAAGGCAGATGTGCTGGTTCTGGCAGAGATCTATGCTGCCCGGGAGCGGAACACCATTGGCATTTCTTCCGCTCATGTGGCAGAGCAGATCCCCGGCGCGGTCTATTGCGAGACATTGCCCGATGTGACTGCTTACCTGCAGCAGATCATCCGGGAGGACGACGTGGTAATTACCATGGGCGCCGGTGATATTTTCCGCGCAGGTGAAGCCCTGCTGGAGCTTTAACCATAAAAAACGTGCCGGTAAAACGGCACGTTTTCCTAAATTATTCTTCCAATACCAAGTGCTGGACGCCGGAAGCTTCGAATTCGGACATATACCGGTCCATTCTTCCAACGATCTCATCATAATTTTCTTCGTTGATTTCCGGATAGTCCATATCCCGGCGGGAGAGCTCTTCTGCCAGGATCTCATAAAAGACATTGTCCTCATAATAGGCAATGGCTTCATGGATCCCGCCCTCGGAAAAGGCCCGGGAGGGAACAATCTCTCCGTTCCATACCTCGGACAGGGCAGGAGACAGGGCAAACAGTTTGCTTTCCAGATTGTCGTAATCAGCAAAGCGGTCATCACCGCGGGTGGAATTTAAAACCCAGTTGCCGATGTATACCATGTCCAGCAGCCGGCGGAATTCTTTTGGTGTCAGTTCGATCTGCATGGGGAACCTCCTGTAGGCTTACTGCAATATAGTATATCAGAAAACTTTCAGATTTCCAGATGGAATATGTGATTTATTTTCGTTAAAAGAGGCGATCAATGTGAAAAAACTCAGTGTATGTGTTCTCTTCGGCGGCATGAGCCCGGAGCATGAGGTTTCCCTGCGCTCTGCAGAGGCTGTTCTGAACAACATCGATCATAATAAGTATAATGTGTTCCCTGTGGGCATTGCCAAGGATGGTGACTGGATCCTCTTTGGCGGCAAGGATTATTCCATGCTGCCCACCGGTGAGTGGGAGAAGTATCCCAAGAACCGCCGGGCAGCCATTTCTCCTGTCCGGGGGCAGGGGCTGCTGAGCTTTGAGGGCGACTGCGTGGTGCGGGAATGGATCGATGTGGTGTTCCCGGTTCTCCATGGCGAAAACGGCGAGGATGGCGCCATGCAGGGGTTGCTGAAGCTGGCCGGCATCCCTTACGTAGGCCCCCATGTGGCAGCTTCCGCAGTTGCCATGGATAAGACCCTGACCAAACTGGTGGTGGATCATGCTGGGGTTCCCCAGGCAGCATGGCATCTGGTGCACCGTAGTGAACTGAGCAACCATATGAACAATATTCTGGATGTGCTGGAAAAGAAGTTCCAGTATCCCATGTTTGTAAAGCCTGCGGGCACTGGTTCCTCTGTTGGTGTTTCCAAGGCTGCTGACCGGGATGCCCTGGACCGTGCACTGATGAACGCAGCCAAATATGATGAAAAGATCCTGGTAGAGGAGTTCATCCATGGCCGGGAGATCGAGGTTGCTGTGATGGGCAATGACAATCCGGTTGCATCCATCTGCGGTGAGATCGATTCCGGTGCGGATTTCTATGACTATGAGGCCAAGTATGTCACCGATACCTCCCGGGCCTACATTCCTGCCCGGATCCCTGAGGATGTGCAGGAGGTTGTACGGGAATACGCCATCAAAGTTTATTCTGCCATTGGCTGCCAGGGCCTGAGCCGCGTAGACTTCTTTGTTACCTACGAAGATAACCGTGTGGTATTCAACGAGATCAACACACTTCCTGGCTTTACTTCCATTTCTATGTACCCCAAGCTCTTTGCAGCCAGCGGTATCCGTTACAGCCAGCTTATTGACCTGCTGCTTCAGCTGGCACAGGAGGCGAAGGAATGAAACGGGATGTGGTTTTGTCCATCCGGGGCCGTCAGACCTATGCTGACGCAGAGCCGGAAGTAATTGAGCTGGTCACAGACGGTACCATGGCCTACCGCAGCGGCGGCTGGGATATCAGCTACCAGGAAAGTGCTCTGACCGGATTGGAGGGTGTTACCACCACATTCCGGGTAGAACCGGGAAAAATCATCCTGCGCCGCACGGGAAAACTCCAGTCAGAGATGGTGTTTCAGGAGGGAGTTGCCCATGATTCCCTGTATCAGATGCCTTTTGGCGCAATGATGATGACTGTGAAAGCCACTTTCGTATTCTTCGACATTGTGGAAGACGGTGGCACCATCGATCTGACCTATCATATTGATATTGAGAATACCTCAGCCGGTGTGATTGATTATCACCTGGATATCCGGGCAAAGTAATACTTTGTTTCCATGAAAACCCTTAACCCTTTGGCTGGAAGGCTTTCGTGGAATATCAGCATAGAATAAAAGGACGCACTTATGTGCGTCCTTTTGCTTATCGCATATAATTTGATCTGGCTTCCAGTTCACGGCTGATCAGTTCATCGGTTTGCCGGTCGTATTTGCATTTGTAGCTGCGGGCATAGATGTAGCTGCCGCCCCAACCGGCTTCCGATTCCATTTCAATGTAATAATCCCGTTCCTCGGTACCCAGAATGGTGACTTTTACATAACCGTCAGATACCTCGGCGGCAATTTTGATGGGGAAATTGGTGGAATTTCGGAACTGAAAGTCCGGCCCGCCCCAGTTGACAGTGGCATCCAGGCCGTAATCGATATAGCTTACCGCATAGCCGTGATTGCGTCGGAATACGATCTCCAGATCGGCGTACAGGGCAGCGCAGTAAATGGTGGAGGAACCCTGGCAAATACCGCCGCCGTAGGATTGCACCAGATTCCAGCCGGAGTAGGCGCCGGCCCGCAGATATCCGTTTTCCTTTGTTCTGGGGCCTAAGGTATCGTTGTAGGAGAAGACCTCTCCTGGCTGAAGCACCAGGCCGTTCATGGATTCGCAGGCCCGGCGCAGATTGTTGTTCCGGTTTTCGTCTTTGGTATGAGGGGTTTCACAGTAGCCGAGTACATCCCGGAAGTAAACCTCGTCGCCGTAGATCTCCGGTTCCTGAAACTCCATGGGAATACAGAGTGTTTCTCCGAATTCTGCGTTGGAAACCTGCTTCTTGGCCGCGTCCAGATCGAAATGATAGCCGAAAGTGCCGGGAATCACTTCATGCTTTTCCATATCCAGAGAATCATCCACAGGGGCGATATATAACTCGTCATAAATCGCCTGCAGATCGGGTTCTTCCGGCTGTTCCAGAATATCCACACGGAAAGAATCCGCTACAGTGTAATTTCCCCCTTCGAAAGCAGAATCATATACGGCGAGGATTTTTTCCAAAGCATCTTCCTGGTCAAGCCGGGCAGTGGGAAGTCCCATGGTCAGTTCCAGCGTTTGCGGCTGATTTTCTTCTGACTGGTTTTCAATTTCCAGATCCGGCATGGTACCGGTCAGCACATAATGGCTGGCTGATACATCTGTATCGTACTTTGCGGCATAGGCAGCCAACGCATCCCGAATATAGGTTTCCTCCAGCTTTAAATAGGGCGTAAGGCCGATGGAGGGGTTATGGCTGCCAATGCGTCCGATGCTGTATGCTGCGGTTACAGCACGCCAGGTCTGGAGCTTCAGCCTGGTATCGGCAGGGGAAAGGTGAATGGTTTCTTCCGGTAGGTTTACAGCAAGAACCATGTTTTCCAGCACGGCATCGGAAGCCGCTTCCAGCACCTTGTAGGCTTTTTCCGGGGACATTCCGCCTACATCCATGCCACCGACCTGGACACCAGGCAGGATTTTGCAGTCGTTGGGTTCCAGTCCCACATAGAGGGTACCTGTGGTCAGAAGTGCCATCAGCGCAAACAGGACCCCTTTGCAAAATACAGGGATCACTTTCCGCAAGAATTTTCGCAGTTTATACTCCATAAATGGCACCTCCTTTTGAAAAGTATAACATATCGGGTGACAAATGAAAAGGGTTATCTGAGGGCAAAGCTGCGGTAGCGTTCCACGAATACCTTGCTCTGTTTCAGGGAGTCCACGCCGGCAGCCAGCTTCAGCCGCAGGGTTGGCTCCTTGGCATTGGCAAGGAAAGTGACCCGGGTTTTGTACTCCGGATCAGAACACAGAGCACCCACAGCGTCAAAATTCAGATTATGCAGGGTAAACAGCACATCGCCTGCTTTCTGCTTGATATCTTTGATACCGGCTTCCCGGGCCCGGGCACGAAGCAGGGCAATGTCGATCAGGTTCAGTACACCCTTGGGAGGCTCTCCATACCGGTCGACGATCTCATCCAGAAGATCTTCAGCATCCTCGCTGCTGCGAATGGCAGCCATGCGGCGGTACAGATCCATCCGTTCTTCACCACGGGTGACAAACTGCTTGTCTACGTTGGCAGTAACATTCAGATCCGCAGTGCAGTCCGGGGCCTTGGGTGCTTCGCCCTTTTCCTCCAAAACTGCTTCATCCAGCAGCTTCAGATACATGTCATAGCCAACGCTCATCATGTGGCCGGATTGTTCACTGCCCAGCAGATTGCCGGCACCCCGGATCTCCAGATCCCGCATGGCGATTTTGAAACCGGAGCCAAATTCCGCAAAATCCCGGATGGCAGACAACCGTTTTTCCGCGATTTCCGTCAGATTCTTGTCGGGACGGTAGGTGAAATAGGCATAGGCATGGCGGGTGGAGCGGCCTACACGGCCTCTCAGCTGATGCAGCTGGGAAAGACCAAACCGGTCTGCATTTTCGATAATCAGTGTGTTGGCATTGGGGATATCCAGACCAGTCTCAATAATGGTGGTGCATACCAGCACCTGGATCTCCCCTTCCGTCATAGCCTGCATCACGTCGCCCAGCGCTTCTTCTCCCATCTGACCGTGGGCGACAGCCACATTCAGACCAGGGATCCGCTTTTTCAGCGCACTGGCGCACTGGTCGATGGTTTCGGTGCGGTTGTGCAGATAGTAGACCTGGCCGCCCCGTTCCACCTCCCGACGGATCGCATCGTCAATGATGGCATTGTTATGCTCCATGACAAAGGTCTGAACAGGGTAACGGTCAGAAGGGGGCTCTTCAATGGTAGACATGTCCCGGATACCGGAGAGCGCCATATTCAGTGTGCGGGGGATAGGCGTGGCGGACAGGGTCAGTACATCTACACCCTTAGACATTTCCTTCAGACGTTCCTTGTGGCTGACACCGAACCGCTGCTCTTCATCGATGATCAGCAGTCCCAGATCCTTGAACTGCACACTTTTCTGCAGCAGTTTATGGGTGCCGATGATGAGGTCAACGGAGCCTGCCCGGACATTCTGCAGGGTTTGCTGCTGCAGCTTAGGGCTGCGGAACCGGCTCAGCACATCGATATTTACCGGGAATCCCCGGAAACGGCTGATGGCAGTCTGGTAATGCTGCTGAGCAAGGACTGTGGTGGGAACCAAAATGGCCACCTGCTTGCCATCCATGACGGCTTTCATCACCGCCCGGAGGGCAACCTCTGTTTTGCCAAAGCCAACATCACCGCAAAGCAGCCGGTCCATGGGAATGGGGGATTCCATATCGTGCTTGATATCTGCTATGCAGCGAAGCTGGTCATCGGTTTCCGGGTAAGGGAAGTTATCTTCAAATTCCTTTTGCCAGGGGGCATCGGCGGAGAATGCGTAACCCATCTGCCGCTTTCGGGCGGCATAGAGCTGGATCAGTTCTCCGGCCATATCCTTGGCAGCTTTCCGTGCTTTGGTTTTGGTTTTCTGCCAGGCATCGGAGCCGATTTTGTTCAGTTTTACGGGCTTATCTTCGCTGCCGCCGCCAATATATTTGCTGACCATATCCAGCTGGGTGGCAGGGACAAAAAGGGTGTCGCTGCCCTGATAGGCAATTTTGATGTAATCCTTGACAGCGTTGTCCACTTTGATCTGTTCCATGGCAACAAAGCGGCCAATACCGTAGTTTTCATGAACCACCAGATCGCCGGGGGTCAGGTCAGTAAAGGCATTCAGCTTCTGGCGGTTGGTGGAACCGGTCTTTTTGGCTGCTTTCCGTTTTGGTTCTCCCCGGGATAGCAGCTGCCCTTCAGTCAGAATGGCAAGCTTGCGCAAGGGATATTCCATACCGAAAGGCAAGGTGCCTTCTGTCAGCAGGATCTGCCCCGGTTTGGGCAGGGTGGTCAGGGGGATACACAGGAATGCAGACAATCCCTTTTCCCGCAGCATTTGCTGCAGCAGTTCTGCTCTTCTGCGGGAGCCGCAGAGAACCAGGGAACCAAACTCCACTTTCTGGTAATGGGCAAGGTCACTGGCTGCTGTGTCCAGATTGCCGCCGTAGCCGGGGAGCTGTTTGGCGGTCATAGGCAGCAGCACCTTGGGCGGACAATCCTCCGGGTAAGAAGAGCCACCGAAGGCATCAAAATATAATATTCTGCGTCCCTGCAGCCCGGCGCAGAAATCTTCCCACTGGCATACATAATCGCAGAGTTCTCCGGCAACCAGACCAGCCTGGAGCAGGCTGTCCAGCTGCATGCCCATCTCTTCACTGCGGTGTCCGGCACTGCGCTGCAGACTGCTGTGGTCGCAAAGGATCACAATGGCATCAGAGGGAATATACTCTGCAGCTGTGGCCATTTCCGGGTAAATCAGCGCCATATAACGGTCAGAGGCAGGATTGCTGAGGCTGTTTTCGTATTTTTCCAGATCGCGGGTCAATGTGCCAACCAGAGCTTCGTTGACATTTTTCCGCCGTTTCTGACGGGCAATCAGGGCTGTAATATCGTTGCACAGTCCGGTAATTCCGCTGGGATGAAGAGAAGGCTGTGTTTCGCCCACAGGCAGAATCAGAAAGTTTTCCGTATTTTCACTGCGGCGCTGGGTAGACGTATCGAAATAGCCCATGGTGTCCAGCTCATCGCCAAAGAATTCCGCACGGATGGGCAGATCTTCACCGGGAGAATAAATGTCGATGATACCACCGCGAACAGCAAACTGTCCAGGGCCTTCTACCATTCCGCAACGGCTGTATCCGGCGGCAGTGAGCTGGCCGATCAATGCATCGATGGGATACTCCTGCCCGACTTCCAAAGTGAAGGCAGCTTTCATCAGCACAGCAGGGGGCATAGTGCGCTGGCTCATGGATTCCCAACTCATGATCTGTATCTGGGTTTTCCCGGATGCCAGATCGTAGAGCTGACGCAGCCGCTTCTGCTCCCAGCTTCTGGAAACCACGGCAGCATCGTACATGGTCAGATCCCGTCCGGGAAGAATGGGTGCGGTTTCCCCAAGGAACCCTTTCAGCTCTTCCTGCATGCGGCGGGCAGCCAGATCATCCTGACAGAGGATCACCACAGGTGATTTGCAGTCCCGGTACAGACCGGCAATCAGGTGGCTCCGGTTGATCTGACCGATGCCAGTGACGGCAGTATTTTTGCCGTCGGAAAGGGACTGCACCATGGCGGTGTATTCGGGAATGGTTTTCAGCAGAGCTAACAGTTGTTCCATGGGATACCTCCGTTTGGAAAGAAAGGGTTAAACTTTGCCGGAACGTGGCAAAGCGGAAAGGGGGATATAGCCCCCCTTTCCGTGAGAAAGTGACAATATTTGATTTTACGGATGGCTGCCGTTGAAACGGTTGGCAGCTTCCGGCACGCCATGGTCGATGATGGCCAGAGCTGCATCCGCCGCATTTTCCAGAGCCACGGCCAGAGCCTTTTCTTCCTTGGCGGAGAAGGTGCTCAGCACCCAGTCTGCCAAATCAAATTCGGGATTGGGCTTTGCGCCCACACCGATCTTGACCCGGGGAAATGCCTGGCTTCCTACCTCCTGGATGATGGACTTGATGCCGTTGTGTCCGCCGGCAGAACCGTCAGCACGGATACGCAATCTACCTGGCTCCAGAGAAATATCGTCAAACATGACAATGATCCGCTGGGGTGGGATGTTGAAGTAGGCGCTCAGCTGCAGAACACTGCGGCCGCTGAGGTTCATATAGGTCATAGGTTTGAGAAGCATCAGCTTCCGCCCACCATAGTTCACCTGACCGTACAGCCCCTGAAACTTGGATTTGTCGATCTTGCAGCCCAACTTGGAGGCCAAGAGATCTACAGCCCGGAAACCACAGTTGTGGCGGGTGCGTTCATATTCTTTGCCGGGATTGCCCAGACCGACGATCAGCCAGCTTTCGCCTGTTTTTCCGAACACGGCTTAGAACAGGTCAGCGATGGAGGTAGCACCGTGGATGTGCTCGATGGCACGGGCAAACACGGGAGCGACATCCAGGAACTTGATCTTATGGCTGGGAGTGTTGCCAACTTCGGGGATGGTATTCAGGAACAGCATTTCCTTCAGAACACTGTTCTCCAGACGGTCATAAGCAGGACCGGAGAGAACACCATGAGTAGCGCAGGCATAAACTTCCTTGGCACCGCCCACTTCTACCAGGGCCTTTGCTGCGTTGCACAGAGAACCGGCAGTATCCACCATGTCATCATACAGAATGCAGGTCTTGCCTCTGACATCACCGATGATGTTCATGACCTCGGACACATTGGCCTTGGGACGGCGCTTGTCGACGATGGCCAGGTTCATGTGAACCTTCTGTGCAAAATTACGGGCACGGGCAACAGAACCCACGTCGGGGGAAACGACCACAAAGTCATTCTCATGGTCGAAAACAGCCTCGGGGAACTTGTTCATGTAGTATTCCACAAAGGAGGGTGCGCCGCGCAGATGATCCAGAGGAATGTCAAAGAAGCCCTGGATCTGGTCAGCGTGCAGATCCATGGTCAGGATCCGGTCGGCACCGGCGGAGGTCAGCATGTTGGCCACCAGCTTGGAGGAGATGGGATCGCGGGACTTGGCCTTGCGGTCCTGACGGGCATAGCCAAAGTAGGGGATAACAGCGGTGATACGGCCTGCGGAAGCACGGCGGCAGGCGTCGATCATAACCAGCAGTTCCATCAGATTGTCATTGACAGGCTTGCAGGTGGACTGAACCAGGAAAACGTCAGCACCACGGACAGTTTCAGTCAGAGAGACGGAAGCCTCGCCGTCAGCAAAATGCTTGACATCAGCATGACCCAGCTCAATGCCGAGCTCCTTGCAGATAGTCTTTGCAAATTCGGGATTGGAATTGCCGGTGAAAACCTTGATATTTTCGCTGTATGCAATCATCGAACAAATACCTCACTTTAATTTCTATAGTTCTTTTGTCTCATCGTTTTTCCAATTACCCATAGTCGGGCAATTTTATAACCTCATTATAGCACCGGATACAGTAGAAAACAATATCCCGGGGGATGAAATAACGCCGAAAAAACGCCTGTAAAATGGGATACTTTGCGACAAAACATCCATAGCCTGGAAAGAAAGATTAGCGAAATTATGTTTGAAAAAACTCTTGTGGCAGACAGAAAACTGTGGTATAATATTCTATAAAGAATTTTTGACCAGGAGGATTTTATGAACGATAAAATCAGGATCCAGGGCGCAAGAGAGAACAATCTGAAAAATATGGATCTGACCATTCCCAGAGACAAGCTGGTGGTATTTACGGGGCTTTCCGGTTCCGGAAAATCCAGCCTTGCCTTTGATACCATTTATGCAGAAGGCCAGCGGCGGTATGTGGAGAGTTTAAGTTCCTATGCCCGGCAGTTCCTGGGGCAGATGGACAAACCAGATGTGGATTCCATTGACGGCCTGTCACCCGCCATTTCCATTGACCAGAAGACAACGTCCAAGAATCCCCGCTCTACAGTGGGCACCGTAACGGAAATCTATGATTATCTGCGCCTTCTGTGGGCAAGAGTTGGTGTGCCCCATTGCCCGAAATGCGGTAAGGAGATCAACCGCCAGACCATTGACCAGATCGTGGACAGGGTGGAGGCATTGGGAGAGGGAACCCGTTTTATCGTGCTTTCTCCTGTGATCCGGGGAAAGAAAGGCGAGCATCAGAAGGTGTTTGAAGATGCTCGGAAACAGGGCTTCGCCCGTGTCCGGGTAGATGGCATCCTTTACGATCTGACGGAAGAGATCAAGCTGGAAAAGAACAAAAAGCACCATATTGATCTTGTGGTGGATCGCCTGGTGCTGAAGGAGGGGCTGCGCCGCCGTCTGACAGACTCCATCGAAACAGCCTGTGCCCATTCAAGCGGACTTGTGACCATCGAACTGCCCTCCACCAAGGAAGAATTGAGCTTTTCCCAGAACTATGCCTGTGAGGATTGTGGCATCAGTCTGACAGAACTGGAACCCAGAATGTTTTCCTTCAACAATCCATCCGGGGCCTGCCCCAGCTGTACCGGTTTGGGATTCCGGCTGGTTGCCGATGCGGATCTGGTGATCCCCGACAAAAACAAATCCATTTTTGAAGGTGCAATCCAGGCGTCCGGTTGGCAGAGCGCCCGGACGGATTCCATTTTCCGTATGTATTTTGAAGCGTTGGCGCAGAAGTACCATTTTTCGCTGACAGCACCTGTGAAGGAACTGTCGGAGGAAGCCATGGATGTGATCCTCTATGGTACAAAGGGAGAAAAGCTTCGCATGAGCTACAACCGGGGCAACGGAATGGGTGTGCTGGAGCAGCCCTTTGAGGGCATTCTGAACAACATTTCCCGCCGTTACCGGGAGACACAGTCTGATGCAGCCCGGAAAGAGCTGGAAGAGTGCATGACTTCGGCTCCCTGCCCCCAGTGCGGTGGAGACCGCCTGTCGGATATTGCCCGGGCTGTTACGGTAGGCGGCATCGGCATCATGGATTTCTGTCGCATGAGTATCCGGGACGAGCTGAATTTCATGGAAAACCTCCATCTGGAGGGGAATATGGCCATGGTTGCCGAGCAAATCGTGAAAGAAATCAAATCCCGGCTGCAGTTTCTGACGGATGTGGGCCTCAGCTATCTGACCCTTTCCCGGGCTGCCGGAACGCTGTCCGGTGGTGAAAGCCAGCGGATCCGGCTGGCGACTCAGATCGGCTCTTCCCTTATGGGTGTGCTGTATATTCTGGACGAGCCTTCCATCGGTCTGCACCAGCGGGATAATGACAAGCTGCTGGGCACTTTGCGGCATCTGCGGGATCTGGGCAATACCCTGATCGTGGTGGAACACGACGAGGATACCATGCGGGCTGCGGATTTTATTGTAGATGTGGGCCCTGGTGCCGGCAGCCGCGGCGGCGAAATTGTGGCGGCTGGAACCTTGGAGGAGATCGAAGCGTGTCCCCGGTCTGTGACGGGACAATATCTGTCTGGTTTTAAGAAAATTCCGGTTCCTTCTGCCCGAAGGTTGGGCCAGGGAAAGATCCTGGCTGTCCGGGGTGCAAAGGAAAACAATCTGAAGGATGTGGATGTGGAGATCCCTCTGGGAACACTGACCTGTGTTACCGGTGTGTCTGGTTCCGGAAAGTCCAGCTTAGTTAATGAGGTTCTGAACAAGACGCTGCTGGGCAAGCTGAACCATGCCCGTACCCGCCCAGGCGTCTGCCGCTGTGTGGAGGGCATGGAGTATCTGGATAAGGTCATTGATATTGACCAGAGCCCCATCGGAAGAACCCCCCGGTCAAATCCGGCCACCTATACCGGCCTGTTCAACGATATCCGGGATCTGTTCGCCTCTACCAATGATGCCAAGATCCGTGGCTATGGCCCCGGACGCTTCAGCTTCAATGTAAAGGGCGGCCGGTGCGAAGCCTGCTGTGGCGATGGCCTGGTGAAGATCGAAATGCACTTCCTGGCGGATGTATATGTGCCCTGTGAAGTCTGTAAGGGCCAGCGGTATAACCGGGAAACCCTGGAAGTCCAGTACAAAGGCAAAAATATTGCCCAGGTGCTGGATATGACTGCGGAAGAGGCCATGGAATTCTTTGAAAATCTGCCCAAGATCCACCGCAAAGTGCAGACATTGGTGGAAGTGGGGCTGGGATACGTGAAGCTGGGGCAATCCAGCACCACCCTCTCCGGCGGTGAAGCCCAGCGCGTCAAGCTGGCCACAGAATTGGCAAGGGTATCCACCGGAAAGACCATCTATATTTTGGATGAACCTACCACCGGCCTCCATGCAGCAGACGTTCACAAACTGATTGAAGTACTGCAGCGTCTGGTGGATGCAGGCAATACGGTGTTGGTCATTGAGCACAATCTGGATGTGATCAAAACTGCGGACCATATCATTGACCTGGGCCCCGAAGGCGGTGATGGCGGCGGCTATGTGGTTGCCTCTGGCACACCCGAGGCGGTTGCAGCCGTGGAGGGCAGCTATACCGGCCAGTATTTGAAGAAGTATCTGTAATCAAAAAGCGCACCGCGAAAGCGGTGCGCTGAGGAAACCTTATAGTTCCCGGTATTTTGTTGGAGGGAGGCAGTCGGAAAGCTCCAAAAGAGCATGATCCCAGCCGCCAGTATAATCCGGGCGAAAGACTGGGGACTGCAGTTTGCTTTCTGTGTTTTGCCGGATAGAAAGGGTCATGGTAACACGGGTTCCGGCGTTACCATTGCTGTCAATGAGGACGGTTCCACCGTGATTGGCTGCAACGGTGCGCACGATGACCATACCCAATCCCAGACCAAAACGGCTGTCCTCAATGCCAGGCTGCCGCAGATAGCGCTGAAAAACTGATTGTTTCACCTGTTCAGCAATACCGCTGCCGCTGTCTGCAACGGTCAGATGCAGCCGCTGACCGCGTCGGATCAGTCTGACATGAATGCTTCCATTCTTGGGCAGAAATTTGAGGGCATTGGAGATCAGATTCCAGAGGGCTCGTTCGATCTGTTCCGAATCAATGATGCAGGGAATGGCCTCCCGGGGCAGTTCCCAGGATAGATGCATTCCATTGTCGGAAATCATGGTTTTGGCCTTTTCCAGGAGTTCTTCCAGAAAAGAGCAGATATCCCGGGTTTCTCCGTGAGAAATTTCCCGGTAGCGGCTTACGTCAGAAAGATTGCATACCAGCCGCAGAAGCTGGGATAAACCCTGGTTCATTCTGGAAGCAGCATCCAAATCCGCAGATTCCGTCTGTTCCAGAAGCTGCTGGGAATTGCTGATCACATGCATAAGCGGCTTGCGCAGTTCCATGGAGATCAGTCCCATGGAACGGAATTCCTCCACATCAGCATCCGGTTCCAGCAGGAACAGATCCACATCCTCCGTCCGGGTAACAACAGCGTTGTGGGTCATTCCGGCAATGCCCAGGGACAGATACAACTGCCCATCTTGCAGATCCCGGTATTCGTCGTTTCCGGTTTGGAGAAGTGGCCCGATTTCCTGGCCAGGTTTCAGCATAAGGGCCTGGGCAGCCTGGTTTGTGTAGAGGATCTTCCCATCTCTGACGCAGAATCCGGGTTGGGGAACAAGTTCCAGGAAGTTTTGAATATTCATTTGTTCTTCCATACTGTCCCTCCTGACCTTGATAGCATGTGCAAAAAGCGGGAAAACTTTCCCGGCAGGTTTCGACAAAATTCGACACACTTATTCTACCGCATTCCCCCAAAAATAGCAAGGCAAAACCGCAAAGAGGTGAAAATATGTCAGATTCCATTCACAAAGGACACCGGCAGCGAATGAAAGATCGCTTTCTCCAGGAGGGCCTGGATCATTTTTCGGATATCCAGGTGCTGGAACTGCTGCTTTTTTATTGTGTACCCCGGCAGGATACCAATCCCCTGGCGCACCGGCTGCTGACACATTTCGGAAGCCTTTCCCAGGTGCTGGAGGCACCGGTGGAGGAGTTGACAAAGGTATCTGGTATTGGAGAAAATGCGGCCACCTTCCTGCATCTCATTACGGAAGTGGGACGGTATTATCAGATCAACCGCAGCACACAGGTGAATATTCTTGCTACGCTGGATAAGTGTGCCCAATATTTGCTGCCCTACTTTTTTGGCCGCCGGGTAGAAACGGTGTTTCTGTTGTGCCTGGATGCCAAATGCAAAGTGCTCTGTTGCAAGGAAGTGGGGGAGGGGAGTGTGAATTCTGCCGGAATTTCCACCCGGAAAATCGTGGAGACAGCTTTGGGTGTCAATGCCACTACGGTGGTGCTGGCCCATAACCATCCCAGCGGCGTGGCCATTCCCTCCGGGGAGGATATCCAGACCACCCAGCGGATCGCTGCAGCACTGCAGTGTGTGGATATACAGCTGGCAGACCATATTATTGTGGCAGATGATGATTACATTTCTATGGCACAGTCCGGTGGACGGTTCCGGGAAGCACTGATGGTATAAGGAGGGTAATATGGATCATTTTAAACTGGTATCGGAATATAAACCCTCCGGCGACCAGCCGGAGGCCATTGCAGGTCTGGTCAATGGTGTAAACTGGGGCCTGCGGGAACAGACCCTTCTGGGTGTTACTGGTTCCGGTAAGACCTTTACCATGGCTTCCGTCATTGAAAAACTGAACCGCCCCACCTTGGTGCTGGCCCATAACAAGACTTTGGCTGCCCAGCTTTGCACCGAGTTCCGGGAATTTTTTCCGAACAATGCTGTGGAATATTTTATCTCCTATTACGATTATTACCAGCCGGAAGCCTATATTGCCCACACGGATACCTATATCGAAAAGGATGCCTCCATCAATGAGGAAATCGACCGCTTGCGGCATAGTGCGACCTCTGCCCTCTTTGAGCGGCGGGATGTGATCGTTGTCAGTTCTGTCAGTTGCCTCTATGGCTTGGGTGACCCCATCGACTATAAGAGTATGGTGATTTCCTTGCGGGTGGGGCAGGAGTATCCGCTGGATGATGTACTGCGGAAGTTGGCGGAGATCCGGTATGAGCGCAATGACCTGGATTTCTCCCGTAATAAATTCCGTCTCCGGGGAGATACGCTGGAGATTTATCCGGCTTACTGGTCGGGAAGAGCCATCCGGGTGGAGTTTTTTGGAGATGAAGTGGATCGTATCAGCGAGATCAATGCAGTGTCCGGCATGGCGGAACGCTATGTGGATCATGTGGCAATTTATCCTGCCAGCCACTATGTTGCTTCCAAAGAAAAACTCCACCGTGCCATGCTGGAAATTCAGCGGGAATGCGATGAGCAGGTGGCTTTTTTTCGGGCAAAGGAGAAGCTGATCGAGGCTCAGAGGATTGCCCAGAGAACAGCCTATGATCTGGAGATGCTGACAGAGATCGGGTTCTGCAACGGTATTGAAAACTATTCCCGGGTGATCCAGGGCCGCGCCCCAGGCACGCCGCCCACCACATTGCTGGACTACTTCCCGGAAGATTTTCTTATGTTCATTGACGAAAGCCATGTGACGCTGCCTCAGTGCCGTGCTATGTATGCCGGAGACCGGAGCCGCAAAGACGCTTTGGTGAATTACGGTTTCCGCCTGCCCTCGGCTTACGATAACCGGCCCCTGAACTTCACGGAATTCGACAGCAAGATCAACCAGGTGATCTATGTTTCTGCAACACCTGCAGAGTATGAGCGCACCCGCTCCGGGCAGACCGTAGAACAGGTGATCCGTCCCACAGGTTTGCTGGATCCAATCGTGGAAGTCCGTCCTATAGAAGGACAGATCGATGATCTGATCGGCGAGATCAATGCACGGACGGCCCGGAATGAGCGGACACTGGTGACAACACTGACCAAAAAAATGGCAGAGGACTTGACGGTCTATCTGCAGAAAGCCGGGATCAAGGTGCGCTATATGCACTCGGATATCGGTGCCATGGAACGTATGGAAATCATCCGTGATTTGCGCATGGCAAAATTTGATGTTCTGGTGGGAATCAACCTGCTTCGTGAGGGTCTTGACTTGCCGGAAGTCAGTCTGGTGGCTATTCTGGATGCAGACAAGGAAGGTTTCCTGCGCAGTGAAACCAGTCTGATCCAGACCATCGGCCGTGCGGCAAGAAACGCAGACGGACGGGTCATTATGTATGCCGATGTGGTAACGCCTTCCATGCGTGCGGCGCTGGATGAAACTGAACGCCGCCGGGAGATCCAGGATGCCTACAATAAGGCCCACGGTATCGTACCCAAAACGGTTATCAAGTCTGTCCGCGACCTGATTGAAATATCTTCTCCCACGGCTGAACGAAAGGGCAGAACCGGCGTAAAGATGACAAAGGCAGAAAAGGAAAAGGAAATTGCCCGTCTGGAAAAGCAGATGAAGGAGGCAGCCCGTATGATGGAATACGAGTATGCAGCGGTGCTGAGAGATCAGATCATCGAACTGCGTGGCAATGGACTGAAATAAAAACAGGGCCTCCGGAGAAATCCGGAGGCCCATAGTATTTACTTTGCAAGATATGTCTGGAGTGTTTCAAAAAGTGCTTCGGTGGTTTCATCATCCTTGCGGCTGAATACCAAAGTGCGTCCGTCTTCAATTTTCAGCAGGATGCAGTTATCGGTATCGGGGTCGATACAGGTGGTGTATTCGCCCCAGGCCTCGTTTTTCCAGACACCGGTGCGGACGGTGTCGTCATCAAAGCTGTCCGATACTTCTTCGCCGCTTTCTTCCATGGCGGTCAGCTCAGCAGACTGGATATCCTCATAATGGATATCCATGGCATAGCGCCGGGCTTTGACAAATACGGACTCCTCGTAAAAGGTGACTTTTACCACATTGCCGGACTGCCAGAATGCGAAAACCAGCATCAGTGCCACAAGACCAATGGCAAAAAGAATATGCTTGATGGAAAAATAATCGCGGAATTTCATGGGAATGTAACCTGCCTTATGTAATGAATTATTGGTATTATAACACATTCTGCCAGATATGCAAATAGAAAAAGCCAGAAAAAATCCCCTCCGGATAAACCGGAGGGGATACTGTGAATCAGATCAGATTCGGTAAGGCAGGGAGATTAGGCCTTGCGAGCAGCCAGGTCTTCCTGAACCTTTGCCAGAGTCTTCTTGTCCAGGTTGTAAACCAGAGCCAGGCCGACAAACTGAATGAGACCAGCAACAACATAGAATGCAGCAGCCTGGTAACGCATACGCAGAGCGATCTCGAAGGTCTGGTTGCCGCCGTTGGCCTCAACGAAGCCCAGAGCAGCAGCGACGAACAGGCCGAGGGAGGGGCCAACGCCCTGTGCCAGCTTACGGAAGAAGGAGTGCAGAGCATAGGTGGTGCCTTCCTCGCGGACGCCGAACTTCCACTCGCCGTAGTCCATGGCGTCTGCCATCAGAGACCAAGACACGCACTGATAGATACCGCCGCCGATACCGGCAATCAGCTGACCGCCGACCCACATGAACATACCCTTGTTGTCGGGGCTGATGGGCAGGATCAGCAGAGCAACGTAGCCCACCAGAGCAACGATGGTGCCAACAGTGACAGCTTCCTTCTTGCCGAACTTGTCAACGATCTTACGGATAAAGGGCATGAAAGCGAACATGGGCAGCATCTGGATGATCTGCATAATGCCGGAGATCTGAGCATTGTGGAAGTAGGACTGGAACATTGCGGTGGTAGCGTAGGAGGAGCCGTACATACCGATGAACATACCGACAGGAGCCAGAGTAGCACCGACGGCAGCGCGGTTCTTCATGAAGGAACCGAAAGCCTTGAAGACGTTGAACTTGGGAGCCTCTTCTTCATTGCACTTGACATCAGCTTCAACACGGATGACAGTGTTCTTGATCATGTACTGGAAGCAGATGAAGCCGATACCGCCCATGACCAGAGCAGCCCAGAACACGGCATTGCCCTTCAGGTTGTTGTTGGAGTCATAGATCAGGAAGGGCAGGATAGCCATAGGCAGCATGTTGCCCACCATGGAACCGACGGAACGGAAGCTGGACAGCATAGCGCGGTCACCGGCGTCGGTGGTGATCAGGGACAGCAGGGAGCCATAGGGAACGTTTGCGATGGTGTAGAAAGCATCCCACAGAATGTAGCCCACGACGAACAGGACATACTTCATGACCATGGGAGCATTGGGGAAGGGCAGGAACATAGCAGCGCCGGCCACCAGCAGACCGATGGAACCAACCCAGATGTACTGCAGGAACTTGTTGCGCTTGTAGGTCTTCTTGTCAGCGTCGACCATGGAGCCGATGACGGGGTCATTGATTGCGTCCCAGACCTGCACGATGAGCATCAGGATGCCCATAGCAGCCATGGAAACACCCATGTACTGGGTCCAGAAAATCTGAACAGTGTTCTTCAGAGCAAAGCTCATGTTACAGCCCAGGTCGCCTGCAGCATAAGCCAGATTGTCGCGCATACCAAACTTACGGTAGCCGCGCTCGTCCAGTTGGACAGTTTTTGCCATAATTCTTCCTCCTTGAATTTCACGAAGCATCATCGAGTGATATTCGCTTCAATATACCAATTATAAATGATGAACAAATTATTAAAAAGGGTCAAAAGGCGATTTTTGTGTCACAGGCTAATAATTTATATATGCTGATATTTGTGTGTTTTTAACAAAACAGTTGATTTTTTTTGGAAACCCTTTATAATTATAAATAACCTGTAATAAATGCACTAGGGGGATGCTTTGTGTACAAACTATGCAAAACCGAACAGTCTGCAGCCCGTCAACGGGAGCTGGAGCAGAGCCTGAGCGCACTGATGAATACCTGCCGGTATGAAGAAATCACGGTCAGCGATTTCTGCGTCCATGCGGGCATCCCCCGGAAAGCCTTTTACCGCTATTTTTCCAGCAAGGACGGGGCGCTGTATGCGCTGCTGGATCATACCCTGCAGGAATATGAAGTGTATGAGGTGCCTTATTCACCCGGAGAACGCCGTTCCCTGCTGCGGGATCTGGAAGGATTTTTTATTTTCTGGAAGGAACAGAAGACCCTGCTGGATGGTTTGGCGCACAGCGGCCTCAGCGGTATTCTGATGGAGCGGGCCATCAGCTATGTTACCCGAAATGCCCTTCTGACCCAGCTTCTGCCGGAGGAGGATCCCAAAACCCGGGATCATATTGCCCGGTTCTGCACCTGCGGCCTAATGATCATGATGGTGAACTGGCATCATGAGGGCTACCGGGAAAGTACGCTGGAGATGGCACAGGTGGCAGTTCGCCTGGTGACACAGCCTCTGTTTCCGGCATTGAAAAATTTGCTGTAATATGGTTCCCTGGCTTTGTGGATTATACGCAAAGCCGGGGATGTTTTTTTGTTCTTCCCTGTCACAACTGAGGCAGTTTGGCCCTTTCCACAGATTTGTGTGTTTATTATAATAAATCTATCAGGATATTTACAACCTGAAATTCTTGGTAATTTAAGGAGAGTTGATTCCAATGGCTCAATTTGTAAAGCTCCAGGCATCCGGTCTGGAAAAGCTCCGTGAAATGGACGAGCGTCTTGTTTCTTATAATGTGGAAATGACAGAAGTTACCGGCGGTACCTTCTGGAAGGCTTATACCGATGCACAGGTGGACGGCACCGAAGAATTCCCCGTGATCTCCGACTGGCAGAATATGGGCAACCTGCAGCAGTGGTACGATCCCATTGATACCAAGAATCCCCGGCTTATCAAGCTGGCCAAGGAACTGGGCACTGCCTGGGTCCGTGTTTCCGGAACCTGGGCCAACAAGACCTATTATGACTTTGACGGCCATTGCAACGGCAAGGTGCCCGAGGGCTTCCAGAACCTGCTGACCAAGGATCAGTGGCTGAGCCTGCTGGACTTTGTCAAGGCCATTGACGGAAAGCTGCTGGTTTCCATCGCAAACTGCCCCGGTATCCATGCCGCCGATGAACCCATGCCTTTCGAGCAGGCAGACCTGCTGTTCAGAACCTCCAAGGAATATGGTGTGCCGATCTCCGCTGCAGAGTTCACCAATGAACCCAATCTGATCGCCCTCAGTGGCTTGCCCCAGGGCTACACGGCTGCTGACCATGCCCGTGACAATGACCTATTTGGTGCCTGGCTGAAGGAGAACTATCCCGAGTGCCTGTTTGTAGGCCCCTGTACTGTTGGCGATATCAACCTGTTTGGTGCTCTGGAAGGCGCTGGCGGTGGTATGGCTGCCGGTTATGAGATCGTCACCACCGAAGCCCTGCTGGGTGAGTATAAGTCCAAGCTGGATGTGTTCAGCTATCATTATTATAATGGTGTTTCTGAGCGCGGCGCAGCTATGGGTGGTCACTGGCCCTATGAGGCAGCGTTGACCGAGCAATACCTGGAAGTTGCAGGCAACTGCGCCCGTCAGTATATCGCCCGCCGCGACAAGTATGTTCCCGGCGGCCAGATGTGGGTCACGGAATCCGGCGATGCCGGCTGCGGCGGCAATACCTGGGCTTCCACCTATGTGGATGTTCCACGTACACTGAATGAGCTGGGCGATTTCTCCACCGTGACTGACGGCGTAATCTTCCACAATACCCTGGCTTCTTCTGACTATGGCTTCCTGAAGCATGGAACCTTCGAGCCCCGTCCCAATTATTTTGCAGTCCTGCTGTGGAACCGTCTGATGGGCCCTGCTGTCTATACTTCCGGCGAACCCATCCGTGAGGGTGCCCATGTCTATGCCCATTCCCGCAAGGATGGTAAGGACGGCTATGTTTACCTGGTCATCAACAATTCTGCTGAGACCACCACTGTGGAACTGCCCAAGCAGGCAGATGCCTACATCCTTACCGGCAACGGCAAGATGCGCTCCCGCACCATGCTTTTAAATGGTAAGGAACTCCTGCTGGGTGAAAATGACGAACTGCCTGAACTGACCTCCGTCAGCGTTTCCGGTACTGTGGAACTGGCTGCCGGTTCCTGCGCATTCTTTGTTCTGTAACCCTTTTCAAAGCAAGAGGCCCCGCCAACCGGCGGGGCCTTGTTTGTTTTATTCCGATGCTTTCAGCTGCCGGGCCAGATGCCGGGTGACTTCGGCACAGCGGTGGGCAGCAATGCGTTCAAAGGTGGGGTAATCCATTTCTGCACTGTCATCAGCCTTATCGGAAATAGCCCGCAGGATCACAAAGGGAATGCTGTTGCGGTACGCTGTCTGGGCAATGGCGGCACCCTCCATTTCGGTGCACAGCCCCTGGGTGTTGGCGATGATCCGTTCTTTGACTTCCTTCACGGCAACGAACTGGTCGCCGGAAGCGACACGGCCGATTTTGGTATGACCGGGATTGACAGTTTCTGCGGCTTCAAAAGCGAAATTGACCAACGTATCATCGGCAGGGAAAGCAATCACATCCATGCCGGGGACTTTGCCGAAGGGATAACCGAAATGCACTGCGTCCACATCGTGGTACATGGCGTCACGGCTCACCACCAGGTCACCGATATCCAGCTCAGCACATAATGAGCCTGCAATACCTGTGTTTACCAGATGGGTCACGCTGTACAGGTCACAAAGAACCTGGGCGCACATGGCGGCATTGACCTTGCCGACACCGCACTGGACGATAACAGCAGGCAGTCCTTCCAGGATACCTTCATAGAATGTGGAGCCAGCCTTGTGCAGCTCCTTTTTATTTTCCATAAGTGCCAGCAGGGTTTCCACTTCCTCCTGCATGGCGCCGATAATACCGAGTTTTGTCATGTTGTTCCTCCACATTTCGAGTTTATGTGTCATTGCGAGCCATCCCGCAGGATGGCGTGGCAATCTCCGACGTAAATTATGAGATCATTCGGGATAGACAAGCCGACTGTCATCAATATCCTCCAGCAGTGCGGTGTATTTTCTGCCCCAGTAATTTGCCATGGGCAGATTCATATCCAGGTAATTTCCACAGTCCTTGGCGCTGGCACCGGGAACATCTCCACGGAAATCCCGGATAAACCGGAAGCAGTCTGTCACCAGAGTCAGCACATCCCGGGAGGCAAGGTCGCCTGCCATCAGCAGATAGAAACCGGTACGGCAGCCCATGGGCCCGAAATATATGACCTTATCCTTCCATTTCGGTTCGTTGCGCAGGAAAGTGGCGGCCAGATGCTCTATGGTATGGATTTCCGCGGTGTTCATCACCGGCTCGTCGTTGGGTTTGGTGAGCCGCAAGTCAAAGGTAGTGACGGTCTCGGCACCGATTTTGTCCTTCCGGGAAACATACAGGCCAGGCTGCAGTTTGATGTGGTCAATGGTAAAGCTTGTAATTTTTTCCATATTAAGTCTCCTAATCGTCATGGCTGCAGTTGGCGGCATCGATGGCCAGCACCAGCAGCAGGCCGGGCATTTCGTTGGCAGGATTGGCATAATGCAGGGTGTAGGTGTCTGAAAAATTCCAAAGTTCCTTGGTTATGGACATGATCTCAAGATTTCCCTGCATCACCCGGTAATCCCAGCCTAGAAAGTTGCCTTCCACATCCCAGCCCAGGTAATCCACCTCATAATTCTGCCGCAGCAGCGTAAACTTTTTTCGAATGGTGCCAAGGATACGGCCATCCATTTCGATTTCAAAAGTAGGGAGCAGGGAAAACAGCTTCTGCCGGATGGCACCAACTTCCCGGCCGGAATGTTTTTCAAAAACATGAATGGCATGGGTTAGGGAGAAAAATTCTGCCTTGACTTCATATCTTGCGCAACCTGACATATCATAGACATCATAGCTGTCTGTCCAGGAGAAGATCCGCTGCCGGATCCGAAGTTCCATATAACCAGCCTCCTTTCTGCCCATCATATCACAGCGCATCCGCCATTGCAAGAAAAACCAAATGCAAGGCTTCTTTTAAGGTTTCTTTAAGGACAACTGCAGAAAACTGTCAAAAATACAATTTTTGGAACACAGAATCAAAGTTTTATGTAAATCCTTGCAGCTTTTTGGGGAATTGTTGTATTTTTATGAATTCTTCCGATTCGGCTTGCATTTTTTATCGAATAATGCTAGAATACTATTGACTATACCGTAAAGGCAGGGATATGCTATGGCGAAGAACGATTTCGACATCGATTTCGATTTTGAAAAAGAATATGGCTTCGATCCGAATGCCATTTTAGATTCTGATTATACAGATGAGGATCTGGACCTGTCCGAATTTGACGACAGCGCACTGGACATGGATCAGCATGCAGATGTTGATTTTGATGACTACAACCTGGATGTGCCCCAGCAGCATGCCGCATCTTCTTATGCAGAAGAAGAGGAAGACCTGTTTGATCTGGAGCCCGAGGACGGCCTGGAAATGGGCGTGAATGGTCTGGACTTTGATGAGGATGAGGATCTGTATCCGGATGATGCAGACCTTACTGCAGATATGGATTTTTCCCGCCGGGCCAGCTTCTTTGCAGCAGAGGATGCTGCGGATGAAGTACCGGAGTACCGCTCTGCCGCAGGGCAGGAACCGGAGTATGATGTTCCTGTCCGGGAAGACGGGGAAGAGGAGACTCCCTATATTCCGGAAGAGCAGGAAGAGCATGAGGAGCCCCAGGATGTGCCAAAGCGCCGCCGCCGGGAGCCTGCAAAGAAGGAACGTAAGCCCATCAAGCTGACCATGCCTCCTGTTTTCGGTAAGCTGATCCGGCTGTATATCCCCACCCAGGAGGATATCAATGCCCGGCTGGAATCCGCAGACGGCCGCCGCAGAAGACGGCCCTCCAAGCGCCAGATTTTCAAGGAGTTCTATTTGCCTGGCGTGATTGCGGGTCTTGCCATTGTACTGATGCTTTCTTTTGTGATCGGTTCTCTGTCCAATACCATTGACCGGGCCAAGGCAGAAAAGGAGCAGAAGGAGCAGCAGGCACTGCAGGAATCCCTGGCAGCAGAACAGCTGGCCACAGAAGGAATGCAGCTGATGGAGCGTGCAGAAATCCTGGCAAAGGGCTATAATTACCAGGAGGCTGCTGACCTGCTGGATACCTACCAGGGCGAAATGACCCAGGAGATGGTTGCCAAGCGTGCAGAGTATATCAATGCCAAGAGCACACTGGTGGAGCACCAGGATCCCACGCTGATCCCCAACCTGTCCTTCCATGTTCTGATCCATGATATGAACCGGGCCAAGGCAGACCAGGAGCTGGGCGGCCAGTATAACCGCAACTTTGTTACCACCGCAGAATTCTCCAAGATTTTGGAGCAGCTGTATCTGAATAACTATGTTCTGGTGGATTTTGACAGCTTTGTTTCCAGCAACTCTGTGGACGGCACTTCTTCCAGCCTGTTTGCCGATTCCATCTGGCTGCCCGAGGGCAAGAAGCCTGTTATGATTACCGAAACCATGGTCAACTACTTTGAGTATATGATCGATGGAAACAACGACGGCATTGCCGACTCCGGCGGTGACGGCTTTGCAAGCAAGCTGGTGGTGGACGCCAGCGGCAATATCAAGGCAGAGTATGTGGACGAAAACAATGTGACCCAGGTGGGCAACTATGATCTGGTTCCCATTCTGGAGGACTTCATTGCTCAGCATCCCGACTTCTGCTACAAGGGTGCCCGTGCAACACTGGCCGTCAGCGGCAGCCAGGGTATCTTTGGTTACCGTATCCAGTCCGAATCCATGGCAAACAAGGGCCAGGATTACTATAATGAACAGGTCGTGGGTGCTACTAAGGTTGTGGAAGCACTGAAGGCAAAGGGATACCGACTGGCCTGCTACAGCTTCGATAACAAGGACTACAAGGGCATCAGTGCAGCCCAGGTGCAGGAAGACATCCAGAAGTGGCAGTCCCAGATCGCACCTGTCATCGGCGAGCTGGACACCATCGTCTTTGCCCGCGGCGGTGATATCGGCGACTATACCGGCGGTAAGTTTGATGTGTTGTATAACAATGGCTTCCGCTTTATGATCAAGAGCGCTGAGGATCCCTATACCGAAGTCAACAATGCCTTCGTCCGTCAGAGCCGTCTGATGGTCACTGGCGAAAACATGGTGGCCAAGGCTTCCATGTTCACGGATACCGCCCTGTTTGATCCCAATGTTGTTCTGGATCTGGCAGTCCGCGGCAATGTGCCTGTGGGTTAATGAAAACAGATATGCGCCGGAAACTCCGGCGCATATTTTTTGGAGGAATCATTATGGAGATCAAGCCGGGAAAATACCGTCATTTTAAAGGTATGGAATATGACGTGCTGGGTGTGGCCTCCCATTCGGAGACGCTGGAGCATATGGTGGTCTACCGGGCGTTGTATGGAGAATGTGGATTGTGGGTACGGCCCGCGGCCATGTGGACGGAATGGGTAGACCGGGAAGATTATCACGGCCCCAGATTCCAATATATCGGAGAATAAAAGAAAACGCTGCTTGTAAGCAGCGTTTTCTTATGCTTTTGCGGACTTTGGATGGTCATAACTGTGCATCCAGTCTACCTTCAAAAAGTAGATCAGGAAGATGATACTGCTGCAGGTCCAGGTGATGGGATAAGCCCAGGAAACGGTTTCCAGCTGGTTGACCACCTTCAATGCCAGGGAGATATAGGAAACACGGATCAGGCACCAGCACAGCAGCATGGTGTACATGGGTACGGAAGCCCGGCCTGCTCCCCGCATGATGGCAGCAATGCAGTGGGAAAATGCCAGGAAACAGTAGAACAGGCACATGGTTCGCATATGCCGCACACCATAGTCCACCACCTCCGGTGTGTTGTTGAAAAAGCCGATCAGATAGGGGGCAAGAATGTAGGAGATCACACCGATGGTTTCTGCCAGCAGCATGCAGCAGATCAGACCAAAGCGGACCCCTTTTTTGACCCGGTCATACCGGTGAGCACCCAGATTTTGCCCCACAAAGGTAGCCAGAGCCTGGGTAAAGCAGGTGACAGGCAGGAAAACAAATCCTTCCAGCTTGGAGTTGGCACCGCATCCAGCCATGGCGGCAGCGCCGAAGGTGTTGATGCTGCTCTGGACAAATACATTGGCAATGGAGATCACAGAATTCTGGACACCGGAGGGGAAACCCACCCGGAGGATATCCCAGGCGCTGGAACGGTGGATGCGCAGCTGCTTCCATTCCAGCCGGTAAACTTCCTGGGAACGCAGCAGATGGATGCAGCACAGCAGGGCGCTGATACCCTGGGAAACAGTAGTGGCCATGGCGGCAGACCCCACACCCCAGCGGAACACGCCGACGAACACCAGATCCAGCACCACATTGATCAGCGTGGAGGCGATCAGATAATACAGCGGATGCCGGCTGTCTCCCACGGCGTGGAGGATACCCACAAAGACATTGTAAAGCACCACAAAAACCGCACCGTAGGAATAATAGCGGAAATAGGTGATGGATTGGGGAAGTACATCTTCCGGGGTGCGCATCCACCGCAGAATGGTGGGGGTAAAGACGACACCCACAGCCGACAGTGCGATGCCGGCGATAAAGCCCAAGGCGGTGACGGTGTGGATGGCCTTTTTCAGCATATCATAATCCCGGGCACCATAGTACCGGGAAATAACAGCACCGGCACCCATGGCTACGCCATTGAAAAAGCCCACCATCATAAAGATCAGACTGCCGGAGGAACTGACGGCAGCCAGCGCGGTGTCTCCCAGAAAACGGCCCACGACCCAGGCGTCAAAAGCGTTATATAGCTGCTGAAACAGATTTCCGAAAAAGACCGGCAGGGCAAACAGCAGCATGCCTTTCCAGATGGAACCCTCCGTCAGGGTCAACTGGTTTGTGTGCATATGGTTCACTTCCTTTTGAGCAAAAGGAAAAGCAAGTGGTATTTGTTTTTCCATAAATCTTTTCTGTAACTGTTATACTCCTGTGCTGGCGGATTGTCAAGAAGCCGGAGAGAACAGCGTTAAATATGTCAAGTGGTGCAAGAAACGCTATTTTGCGGGCATACTGTTACCGGAGGGATACAGTATGACAGAAAAGGAATACAGCCGCCTGGTGCAGGAAATGAGCCCAAAGTCGCCCATTGTGAAGGACTGCTTTCATGCGTTCTGGATCGGAGGAGTGATCTGCACCATTGGACAGGTTTTTGTAAATTGGTATACAAATATGGGACTGGATCAGCAGATGGCGGGTACGGCAGCCTCCATGACACTGGTGGCACTGTCGGCACTGTTGACAGGCTTAAGCCTCTATGACAACATTGCCAAACACGCAGGGGCAGGAACTCTGGTTCCCATCACTGGGTTTGCCAATGCCATTGCTGCCCCTGCAATAGAGTTCAAGACAGAGGGCTTCATCCTCGGTGTCGGTGCAAAGATGTTTACGATATCGGGGCCGGTGATCGTTTATGGCGTATCGGCAAGTGTAGTATATGGGTTAATTTATTGGCTCTGGCTCACAATTTTCTAAAGAAGAATGGCTGCATCCGGTTGGAATGCAGCTACTTGAGATCCTGATATTGTTTTTCAATACACGGAGAAAGCCTGCACCAAAAGGTGCAGGCTTTCTCGATCAGTCAAAAAGAACGGCCAGATTTGGATTTTTTGTGGCCGCATCCAGAATGGCCCGTTTGGCGCTGCGGGCATAATTTCCCAGCGTTTCTTCGGCTGCCTTCCAGTGCAGCAGCCGGATCCGGGTCTGCTCTGAGATGTCTGTCAGACAATCGTGGAGGGCATCCAGATTGTTGCCGTAGTGATCCGGAAAGGAAAGGGCATCGGCAAAGGCTTTGTGCAGGTCAGACCGGGGAACAAAGCCGCGGCAGTCAATGGTGATGTCTTTCATATCAGGGCTCTCCATACAGCAGCTCAAAGCTTTCGTAGTGGTCTTCCGTGTAGTAGATCAGACCGTCATCGGAAAAAACGATCCGTTTGGCACCCCGGCTGTCTTTTCCCAGGGTATCGATGTCGCACTCCGTGTAATCCCGGTCATCGGGAAGGAGCCCTTCATAATTGCCGAAATGGTCGCCACCGATGCACATACCAGGGGCGTAATCCTCCAGCCCGCCGCCTTCCCAGCCTAGCTTTCGGGCCTCCGCTTTGGTCATAAAGTTTTCCGGCAGACAGCCATAGGTATGGATGTACAGGGAAACGTCTTCTTTGGTGGTATAGACGCCATCGGCATAGATCAGTGTGGAACTATCCTCCATTACCTGGGCGGATTGAATGCTTTCGGTGGGTATTGCGGCAGTTTCTTCGCCGCCGGGCGCGCCGAACAGGGACACCAGAACCACCAGAATCACGGCGGCCAGCATGGATAAACGTTTTTTCATGGAAACCTCCTGAATATGGTATTTTTTAATAATTATAGTGTATCCGGTAAAAAAGTACAAGAGCTGCAGGTTTCTATCGTGTTCTTTCATAAATTTTTCGGATGATTTTTGTTTAATATTTTCGAAAGCTTACCCTGTCAGAACGTGTGATTTTGTGTTATAATCATTTTAGCCAAAAATGACCCGCATGTTTGGGGGACATATTTTTACAAAATTGGAGGAATTTACTATGCCTATGCACATGGGTTTCCGTTGGTATGGTGAAGGCAACGATAAGATCAAGCTTTCCGATATCAAGCAGATCCCCGGCGTCACCAGCATCGTTTGGGCTCTGCACAACAAGATGCCCGGTGAGATCTGGGAGGAACATGAAATCGCCGAGGTTATGGACCAGCTCCACAAGTACGGCTTCAACGGTGATGTTGTTGAGTCCGTCAATGTCCATGACGACATCAAGATCGGCAAGCCCACCCGGGATGCCCTCATTGAGAACTATAAGCAGTGCATCCGTAACCTCAGCAAGTTTGGTGTCAAGGTCATCTGCTATAACTTCATGCCTATCTTTGACTGGACCCGTTCCAACCTGTTCCATGAAGTGGGCGACGGCTCCACTGCCCTGTTCTATGAAAAGGGTATGATCCAGGACGACTATAACGCCATGGCAAAGTACATTCTGGACTTCACCGAGAAGTACAACATGTCCTTCCCTGGCTGGGAGCCTGAGCGTATGGCCAAGCTGGATCAGCTGTTCAAGGACTATGCCGATGTTGACCACGAGAAGCTGTGGGCCAACCTGAAGTATTTCCTGGAAGCCATTATGCCCACCTGTGAGGAGTGCGACATCAAGATGGCTATCCACATGGACGATCCCCCATGGGATATCTTCGGCCTGCCCCGCCTGCTGATCAATGCTGAGAACATTGACCGCTTCCTCTCCATGGTCGACCATCCCTACAACTGCCTGACCCTGTGCTCCGGTTCTCTGAATGCCGACCCCAACAACGATGTTGCTTCCATCGTCCGCAAGCACTGCGACCGCATTGCCTTTGCCCATATCCGCAATGTCAAGCACTTTGACAACGGCGACTTCTCCGAGGCTTCCCACCGCGACTGTGACGGTGAGACCGGTATCCTGGAGATCCTGAAGGCTTACCATGACTGCGGCTACGAAGGCTACATCCGTCCCGACCACGGCCGTCACCTGTGGAATGAAGGCCCCGGCAATGTCCGTCCCGGCTACGGCCTGTATGACCGTGCCCTGGGTATTATGTACATGCTGGGTGTTTGGGATATGCTGGACAAGCTGGACGGCAAGGTGACCGTCGCCAACGCCTAAAAACTGCAACGGGGCCGGCTGGCCGGCCCCGGATTTGATAATATTTTTGGAGGTAATTCATTATGCTTAATCTGCCCCTGACTTTTGATTTCACCGGTAAGGTCGTTGTTGTTACCGGTGCAGGCGGTGTTCTGTGCGGCGATATGGCCCGTGCATATGCACAGGCTGGTGCTAAGGTTGCTGCTCTGGACCTGAACGAAGAAGCTGTTCTGAAGCTGGCTGAAGAAGTTTGCGCAGAAGGCTTCATCATGAAGGGTTACAAGGCTAACGTTCTGGAGCTGGAAGCTCTGGAGGCTGTCCATCAGCAGGTTCTGGCCGACCTGGGCCCCTGCGATATTCTGATCAACGGTGCCGGCGGCAACAACCCCCGTGCAACCTGCGACTGCGAATATCACCACGAAGCATGGGAAGGCTGCAAGACCTTCTTCGATCTGGATCAAGGCGGTGTTGATTTCCTGTTCAAGCTGAACTTCCAGGGCACCCTGCTGCCCACTCAGGTCTTTGCCAAGGACATGGTGGAAAAGAAGTCCGGCAACATTTTGAACATCTCTTCCATGAATGCTTACATTCCTCTGACCAAGATCCCTGCCTACTCCGGAGCAAAGGCTGCCATCTCCAACTTCACCCAGTGGCTGGCAACCTACTTTGCAGGCACCGGCATCCGCTGCAATGCCATCGCTCCCGGTTTCCTGGTTTCCAACCAGAACCGTGCCCTGCTGTTCAATGCTGACGGCACTCCCACTGCCCGTTCTGCCAAGATCCTGGCCGGTACTCCCATGGGCCGCTTCGTGGATTCCGCAGAGCTGCTGGGCGGTCTGCTGTTCCTGACCGATGACAAGTTTTCCTCCGCAGTTACCGGTGTTGTCCTGCCCATCGACGGCGGCTTCGCTGCATACTCCGGCGTGTAATTCCAACCATGAAAAAGACCTGCCCTTCCGGGCAGGTCTTTTTGTGCGGTAATGGGAAAGTATTTTCTATCCTGCATTCGTACTATAGGCAGATTACACAAAAAAGAGGTGAGTTTCTTGCGGGATGAAGTTCTGATTGCAGCTGTGGCAAATCGTGATGAAGCTGCTATAGGCCGCATCATCGACCAGTACTCCCGGCTGCTGTGGCCCATTGTATCAGCAGTGTTGCATACGGTGGGTAGCCAGCAGGATGTGGAGGAATGCGTGGCAGATGCCTTTATTTACCTATGGGAGCATCCGGAAAGGTTTGATCCCAGGCGTGGCAGTCTGAAAACCCTGCTGTGTATTCTGGCCCGTTCCCGGGCCATTGACCGTTACCGGGAACTTATGCGCAAAAGCACTTCTCCGCTGGAAGAAGCGGTACTGTCCTCCGGCATAGGACTGCAGGAAAAATTGCTGCAGGAGGAAACAAGGCGGGAATTGCTGGCAGCGGTGAGAGCGCTGGAGGAACCAAACCGGGAGATCCTGGTGCGGCGGTACTACCATGACCAGAAGCCCCGGGAAATCGCTCTGGCATTGGGATTGACGGTAAAGCAGGTGGATAATTCCCTGTACCGTTCCAAGCGGCAGCTTCGGGCGGCTCTGGGAGAGAAAGGAGGGATAAGATGAAAGGTATGAGCAAAAAGAATCTGCAGAACATCCGTCACATTTTTGAAGAGAAAACCGGCACGGACTTATCTGCTATTCAGCGGGAACCCGCTTTTCCGGTGAGAAAAATCTGGATCCTGGCGGCGGCTATGGTTACCTGTCTTGCTCTGGCGGCCTTTGCTTATCCCATGTTCTCGTCCCTGGACGGGGATGAACTGAGCCTGTCTGGTTCCTATGCCGGAAATGGCATCGTGCATATTCGGGTGGAAAACCGCTCGGATAAAGAACTGAAATTCCAGCACCAAACAAAACTGATGCGCTGGGTCACATCGGAGGAGATCCCCCGGCTGGATGGGAAGCCGGTTTTTGAAAATACGGAATTTGCACCCCATTCTGAGGGGATTATGACCATCGACCTGTCGGCAGCTTATGACATGCAGGCCATTGCGGAGAATTATAACCGGGAAGAATGGTTTTATCTGCTGCTGACCAATCACAATTTCCTTTTTGGACAGGACTGGATGTGCAGTGTCCATTTTGGACAGAAGGAGACGGAACGAGAACAGGAGAAAACAGCGGTTTCCGTGCTGCCGGAAGCTGTTCGAAATGTGGAAGAAGAACTGGCGTTTTATTTTGAAAAAGCCTATGGCGATGTTCTTTTGGCGTTTAACGGAGCCAATTTCCAGTATCAGCAGAAAGTTGAAGAGATTCTTGCTCGGTTTGACGGAACGGTGGTACCGGCCCTGGGGCCTGTGCTTATGGTTGGCGGGCCGTCAGAGTTTCTGGATCCGGAGCCTATCATGGGAAAACCACCGGAGGGAACGATCTTTGATGAATCTATTCCCGGGGAACAGCAGTATTTGCTGACGGGTGCAGAGTGGAGCTATACAGATGCTTATGGCAGAATGGTGGCTACGGCAGACGAAAAAGCCTGGGTGCAGACGGTAACACTGCCCCAGCACCAGGGACAAACCGATGGTGGGGTAGGACTGCCGCTGATTTTCCTGTTTGTCTATGATGCAGAACAGGCCCGGCCGGAGAACCATGCATTTCTCTATGGAAAGATCCGTTCCTTTGCCGAACTGGAGAGCTGCAAAGTTCTGGAGGATGGACACTATGCCATCTATGATGCCACAGAACTGATCTATACTGATTTGGATGTTTATCTGGACTATTTTCTTTCCACACGTACAGATGTATACTGTGATGACCAGATACGGCAGCGGGTACAAAATGCCTATGATTTCTACCGGAATAAAGAAAACCTCCGGGCAATGTATACCTATCTGGAACTCCCATAAACAAAAACCAGCCGCCTCATTGAGGCGGCTGTTACTGTAGGAAATTCAGTCTAATGTCAGCCGGTTTTTCTCCAGTGCTGTTCGGATGGAGATCGCCAGAATGGGAGCAAATACGATGGCAACAACGGCATTGAAGGTGGTGGCAGGCAGTTTTGTGACAACTGTCAGTGCAGCGGCTTCGGCGGTAAGGCCCTTCAGAAGCATGCCGCTGTAAAAATAGGTTTTGGCAAGATACAGGGCTGCATAGGTAAGGGCACCGACAACGGTGGCAATGGTAGCTCTTGCGTAATTCCAGCCGGCCTTACGGCAGATGATGCCTGCAGCCAGACCGTAGGCTCCCTTGGTCAGAAAAGTGATCCAGGCTTCAGAAATGTACAGGGGGTTCAGCATATCGTAGATGGCGGAACCCAGACCGGCAGCCAGGGCGCCGTACCAGGGCCCAAGAAGAATGCCGCTGAGCGCGCACATAATATTGCCCAGGTGAAAGGATGTGGTACCGGCAATGTCCACGGGGATGGTGATCCGCAGGGCAGAACCTGCTACCGTCAGTGCGGCCATCAGTGCAGTGAAAACGATCCGTTTGGTGGATGCAGTGGATTTGTGTGTCATGGAAAATCCCTCCTTGTCTTTGTGCCCATTATACGCAAAACTGGCTATAAATATAGTGCCAAAAATGTTATATAAAATAATGCCAGATAAAAGAAAAGTGAAAAGTGTAAGAATTCAAGGAAAAAAAGACTATACAGATATTGGGAAAAGTGATACAATAATGTGGAGTGAAAAAACAAGAAAATTTTCCAAAATACCGAAAGGGGATAATTATCATGAGACTGATTCGCGCCAAGGATTACGCTGACGTCAGCCGCAAGGCTGCCAACATCATTGCTGCACAGGTGCACCTGAAGCCCGACTGCGTTCTGGGTCTGGCCACCGGCTCCAGCCCTGTGGGTACCTACAAGGAACTGATCGCTAAGTACGAATCCGGTGAGCTGGATTTCTCCCAGGTCAAGACCATCAACCTGGATGAGTATGTGGGCCTGACCAAGGATCACGATCAGAGCTATGCTTACTTCATGCGTTCCAACCTGTTCGACCATGTGAACATCGACCAGGCTAACTGCAACATCCCCAATGGTATGAATCCCGACGCAGCAGGCGAGTGCGCACGTTACGATGCTGTTATCGAAGCTTTCGGCGGCGCTGACCTGCAGCTGCTGGGCCTGGGCCCCAACGGCCACATCGGCTTCAACGAGCCCTGCGATGAGTTCGTTAATGGCACCAATAAGGTCGAGCTGACTGCCTCCACCATCGATGCCAACCAGCGTTTCTTCGAGAAGCGTGAGGATGTTCCCACCCATGCTTACACCATGGGCATCGGCTCCATCATGAAGGCAAAGCGCGTCCTGCTGGTCTGCAATGGCGTTGGCAAGGCACAGGCTGTCAAGGACTGCTTCTTTGGCCCCATCAAGCCCCAGGCTCCCGGCTCCATCCTGCAGCTGCACCCCGATTTCACTCTGGTTGCTGACGAGGATGCACTGTCCCTGGTAAAGGATCTGCTGTAATATTGAATCCCTGCAAACGGCTGGAGCGGAATGCTTCAGCCGTTTCTTTTTTGAACTTCCTGTTTACAGAACCCCATCCGGTGTGATATGATATCATATAGGATTATATAACAGAGGTTATGGCCATGAACTATATTGTTTTGGATATGGAGTGGAATCAGCCCTGGCCGGGTTCCCCCTCCAGTAAAAAGGTGCTTCCTGTTGCCATCCGTGGCGAGATCATTCAGATCGGTGCCGTCCGGGTCACAGAGGATGAGCAGGTGACGGATGAATTTCAAATTCTTATAAAACCCAAATATTACCGGCACTTAAACCGCCGGGTCAGCAAACTCACCGGTATCAAGGAGACACAGCTCCGGGAAGAGGGCGTGCCTTTCCCGGAAGCAATGGAGCAATTCCGCAGCTGGTGCGGCGAGGATATCGTATTTCTGACCTGGGGCTTTGATGATATCGGTATTCTGCGGGAGAATCTGCAGCTGTTTGGCCTGGAAACAGATTGGACGGATAAGTGGTACAATGCCCAGATGATCTTCAATGCCCAGACAGATGGTTCCACAGCCCAGAAGGCGCTGAAGACCGCTATGGAGATCTTCGGGATCGAAGCCACCCGTCCGGCCCATGATGCCCTGGGCGATGCCTACCATACGGCACTGATCTGTGCCCGGTTGGATCTGAAGCGGGGACAGGAAGAATATGATGCGGCCCTTAAAAGTCACGAGAATGGATTCCATGGTGCGGAGCTTCCCGGCTGCATCGGGCGGAAAGTATTCCATGATTATGCGGACAAGCGCAGCGCACTGAGTGCCATGTCCGGGGAAGAAAACATCTGCCCCATCTGCGGCGGAAGAATGCTGGGCTCCCGCTGGTTTGCCCAGCCTGGACATCGGTATATGGATCTGGCATCCTGTCCGGAACATGGCAAGTTTCTGATCCGGGTGCGGCTTTCTCAGCAGCCGGATGGCCTGGTACGGGTCAGCCGTCTGACCTATGAAGCGACGTCCGAGGCAGCAGAGGCCTATGCCCGCCGGGCAGAAAAAGCAGACCCGGAGGAAACAGCCCGTCCCCGCCGCCGTCGCCGCAGAAGATCCGCTTCTGTGGCTCCCCAACAGGAAACAGAAAAGGAATAAAAACACAACCACCGGCGTAGCCGGTGGTTGTCATTTAGGGGTATAACCCCTTATTCCTCGCGTAACGCGTCAACGCGTAAGTACGATGTCACTCGCGTAGGGTTTCGCTACACAGTCTATTGCCGACAATTTCACATCGCATACCACTATAGATTGTATTTGTTTTTTGATTGTACTGTCTGTTATAATTTATAGTGTCATTTATTCCCATTGTAAAGAATCCCTGTTATGTACAATTGTGCAGTTAGTAGACCGCTCAGTTATCGTAGCAGGGTTTTCTTGTTCATCGCCATAGGCTTTATTGAACCACTCGTATAACGAGTGGTTTTCTTTATACAAAAAGAAGTGCTGCAAAATTTGCAGCACTTCTTTTTTTACTGAAAAAGGACGCACCAACATGGTGCGTCTTTTCTATTAAAATAAAAGCCGTACAGTCAGCGATGCCATAAAAAACCCCACAAAATCTGAAAATAGGGCAGCAGGGAGGGTATACCGGGTTTTCTTGATCCCGGCGGCACCAAAGTAAACACTGATGGTATAAAAGGTGGTTTCTGTGGAACCCAGCATCACGGCGGCAGTCCTGCCTACCAGGGAATCCACGCCATATTCCGCCATCAGCTCTGCCCCCACGGCCAGTGCTGCACTGCCGCTGATGGGACGGATCATCACCAGCATGGCAGTTTGGGGCGGAATGCCGAATACAGAGAAAACGGGAGAAAAAAAGCTGCTGAGGATCTCCATGGCACCGGAGGCCCGGAGCATGTATACTGCAGTCAGCAGAAATATCAATGCAGGGAGAATGGAGGCCAGGAGCCTCAGACCTTCGGCAGCACCCTGGAGCATCAGATCATAGCTGTTTTCTTTTTTTCGCAAAACCAATGCCGAGGAAAGCAGAAGGATCAGCGGAACAATATAATCAGTCATTCTTCCAAACCTTTCCCAAAAACCAGGCAGCGGTAAGCCCCAGCCCGGCGGAACAAAGACTGGTGATCCAGACAGCCGGCAGAATATCAAAAGGGGCGGTACAGCCAAGATTGCTGCGCACCGCTGCCACATTTGCGGGGATCAGCTGGATGGAGGCAGTATTCAATACAATAAGACGGCACAGTTCGTCGGTTGCTGTGCTGTCCTTTTTCATGCGCCGGGCAGCGGAGATCCCCATAGGGGTGGCGGCATTGCCAAGCCCCAGAAAATTGGCGCAGATATTGGCGCTGAGATCACCGGCCAGCGCCGGATCCTGCTTTGTGGAGGGAAAAATACGGTGCAGCAATGGCCGAAGCAGCTGGGCAAGCCACTGTGTGATCCCTGCATGCTCCATCAGTTTGCCAATACCTGTCCACAGGCAGATGGAACCGGCCAGGGAAACTGCCAGAGCAACACCGGCCTGTGCGCCCTGCACCACAGAAGCGGACAGTGCCTGTCCCTGGCCCGTAAACAGGGAAAAAACCACACTGATCAGAACCAACCCTGTCCATACCCAACTCATCACCATTTTGAAAAGCCCCCTTTTGTGTACAATATGCCTATTTCAAAAGGAAATGACTGGATAATTTCGACAAAAAGTTGTTTCTATTTAAAAAGTATTTGACACGAAGAAATGGAATCAGTATAATGATAAAACAAATAAGTCGATATTTGTCGACAGATGTACGGACGGAAGGAGTTGGCTGAAATGAAGTCAACAGGTATTATCCGCAAGGTAGATGATTTGGGAAGAATTGTCCTCCCCATCGAAATGCGTCGCACACTGGATATTGCAGAGCGGGATGAACTGGAAATCTATATGGAAAATGATCGGGTCGTACTGCGAAAGTATGAGCCTGCCTGCATTTTCTGCGCTTCTGCAAAGCGGCTGGTCACATTCCACGAAAGAAATATCTGCCGTGACTGTGTCAAAAAGCTGGCTGAACTGTAAAAAATCAGACCCGGAATGTTTATCATTCCGGGTCTTTTAATGCAATGTCATAAACAACGTTTTTGGGAAGTCCCAGCTCTTTGGCTGTCTGTTTCACCGCATCCTTGCGGCTGAGGCCCGCTTCCATCAGCTGAGCAACTCTTACAGCAGCATCCGTTTCAGAAGGCTCTTCTTTCACAGGTGCTTCCGTGCCGGCAACGATGAGTACAAATTCACCCTTCGGAGGGTTCTCTGTATATCTGGCAACAGCTTCCCCCAGCGTGGTGCGAACCACTTCTTCATGGAGCTTGGTCAGCTCCCGGCACAGGCTGATGCCCCGGTCAGCACCAAAGGCATCTCTGAGATCCTCCAGTGTGGACAGCAGTTTGTGGGGTGCCTCGTAGAAGATCATGGTGCGCTGTTCTGCCTGCAGGGATTCCAGATGCTCCCGGCGGCTCTTCTTGGAGGTGGACAGGAAACCTTCAAAGCAAAACCTGCCGGTACTCTGGCCGGAAATACTGAGGGCAGTGATGGCGGCGCAGGGGCCGGGAATGGCGCAGACCGGAATGCCGGCAGCAGCACACTGCTTTACCAGATCTTCACCGGGATCAGAGATGGCAGGACTGCCTGCATCGGACACCAGTGCGCAGGTTTCGCCGCTTAAAATGCGTTCCACAATTTTATCGCCCTTGAAGGCCTTGTTATGCTCGTAGTAGCTGACAAGGCTTTTTTTGATTCCCAAGTGATTCAGAAGCTTCAGAGTGACCCGGGTATCCTCGGCAGCAATAAAGTCTGCTTCTTCCAGTGTCTGGCGACAACGGATGGAGATATCACCCAGATTGCCGATGGGAGTGGGGACGAGATATAACATTCCAGCCATGTCAGGCCTCCTTGATATGGTAAATTTCCCGGTATGCCGGCGTGGGCATGCCGTTTTTATCGTGCAGCGAAAGTTCTTCCCAGATAAGTCCGGGTTTTGCGCCCTTGCGCAGCTGCATAAGGATCAGACCGACAGGCCCATCTTCCCGGTGCCGCAGAAGGCGCAGCCGCTTGGCTTCCATGCCATGTTTGGCTGCAGTGGTGATGATCTCTCCGAGGCGCTCAGGCTTGTGCACCAAAAAGAAGTCACCGCCGAATTTCAGCGCCCAGCCAGCGCTGCTGAAAAGATCAGAAAGGGTGCAGTGAATTTCCTGACGGGCATCCGGAAGAACGGTACTGGCCGCACCGCCGGAAAAATAGGGAGGATTGGAGATCACGCAGGAAAAGCTTCCGGGAGAATAGAGTTGGGGTATCCGGCGAAGATCTGTGCATATACTTTCCATACGGCCCATAAGCTGGTTGCGCCGGATGTTTTCCATGGCGGCCAGATGCGCCTTTTCCTCCAATTCGATGCCGGTCACATGGCAGAGTGGATCAGAGGCACAGAGCAGCAGACCCAGGGTGCCGCAGCCACTGCCCAGATCCAACACCCGGGCATTTTTGGGCAGATTTGCAAAATGGGCAAGTGCCATGGAATCGGTACTCAGAGGGAATGCTCCGGGGACGGTTTCCAACACGAATCCGTTGGGCAGGTATTCCATAAAACCTCCATCACATACAAAATCGGCCTGCGCGGATTGCGCAGGCCCATCTTGATTCAACTGAAATTAGCCTTCCTCGATAGCGCTGACGGGGCACTGGTCAGCACAAGCGCCGCAGGAAACGCAGACATCGGGGTTGATTTCGTACTTGCCGTCGCCTTCAGCAATAGCGCTGACGGGGCACTGGTCAGCACAAGCACCGCAGGAAACACAAGCATCAGTAATGATGTAAGCCATGGTATTACCTCCAAGTAGTTTTTATATACGTTATGTATTAACGTTATTTCCATTCTATCACTTATTTCGGAAATTGCAATTCCTTTTTTCGTTGAGTTGAATAAAAATTCCGGTTGCTGGCGAAAATTTTTCCGGAAAAGGGAGGGATCTTGTGCGTTATCATGCGCTAACTGCAGAACTGATTCAGCTGTCGGGGCAAAAAGCCCGTCATTTTGGCCACAGCTATGTGGGTACTGCCCATCTGCTGGTAGCACTGTCATTCCTGCCGGGAGGCACCGGGCAGTTTCTGCGCAGTATGGGGCTGGATCCGGAACTGACGGAGGCCATGGCACAGCTGCTATACGGCATGGGAACGCCGGAACTGCCTCTGCCTCAGGGACTCACCCGGGAAGTTCGCCGGATATTGCAGCAGGCGGCCCAGGAGGCCCGGCGTCAGCAGTGCCGGGAGATCCAGCCGGTGCATGTGCTGCTGGCACTGGCCCGGCAGCAGGGGACTGCGGCAGAGGAATTGCTGGAATTGAACGGGATCAGCTGTGAAACATTGTTTACCCATACGGTGGAATATCTGCAGTGGGAGACGGTATCTTCTGAAAAGGTGAAAAGGGAGGCGGTTGCCACGAAACTGTTGGAGCAATTCAGCGAAGATCTGATACAAAAGGTAAGCACCATGGAACCGGTGATCGGCAGAGAGCGGGAGATCGATATGGTGGTCAGCATTCTCTGCCGGAAGCATAAGAACAACCCTGCGCTCATCGGGGAACCCGGCGTGGGAAAAACAGCCATTGCCGAAGGACTGGCCCAGAGAATGGCGGTGGGAAATGTGCCGCCCCAGCTGAAGGAAAAACGGCTGGTCAGTCTCAATATGTCCAACCTGGTGGCAGGCACCAAATACCGGGGCGAGTTTGAAGAACGGCTCCGGGATGTACTGGCGGAGATCCGGCGGGGCGGCGATGTGATCTTATTTGTGGATGAAATGCATACCATTGTGGGTGCCGGTGCTGCCGAAGGGGCGATTGATGCGGCCAACATTTTCAAACCGGCCCTGGGCAGGGGAGAACTGCAGATCCTGGGTGCCACGACCCGGGAGGAGTACCGGCGGTATATCGAAAAGGATGCAGCGCTGGAACGGCGTTTTCGACCGGTTGCTGTGGAAGAGCCGGCCCAGGAAACAGCCATGGCCATCCTGCGGGCGCTGAAGCCGGGCCTGGAGAGGCATCACCATCTGAAGATCACAGAAGAGGCAGTCCGGGAATCCGTAAAGTTGTCTGTGCGGTATCTGCCGGATCTGTACCTGCCGGATAAGGCCATCGACCTACTGGATGAAGCAGCAGCCAAAGCCCGTATGGAGGAGATGTATCCCGCAAGAACCGGGACAGCCCGGAAAGAACTGGAACAGGAACTCCATGCTGCCGTTCGGGAACGCCGGTTTGAAAAGGCGGCGGAACTTCGGGATAAAATGCAGAAAATGGCGGCAAAAGGTGATGGAAAGCGGGGCCGCAGTGTCACGGGCCAGGAGGTTGCCAAGGTGGTAGCGGAACGGACGGGGATTCCCATAGGGCGTCTGACAGCATCGGAGCGGGAACGCCTCCTGGGACTGGAGGGTATTCTGAGCAGTCAGGTCGTGGGACAGTCCAAGGCAGTATCAGCGGTGGCGGAGGCTGTCCGCCGGGGCTTTTCCGGCATTCGGGATGGCTCCCGCCCCATTGCCTGCATGCTGTTTACCGGCCCCACCGGCGTGGGCAAAACGGAACTCTGCCGGGCTCTGGCAGCAGAAATTTATGGCAGCCGGGAAGCAATGATCCGGTTGGACATGACAGAGTATATGGAAAAACAGTCGGTATCCCGGCTCATTGGCGCGCCTCCCGGCTATGTGGGCTATGAGGATGGCGGCAAGTTGACGGAGGCAGTCCGCCGCCGGCCATACTGTCTGGTGCTGCTGGATGAACTGGAAAAGGCACATCCGGATGTTCTGGGGATCCTGCTCCAGATCATGGAGGAAGGGTGCCTGACGGATTCCACAGGCCGCCGTGTCAGCTTCAAAAATGCCATCGTGGTCATGACCTCCAATGTGGGTGGAGAACTTCGGGGAGAGGGATTGGGCTTCTGTGCAGCAGGGAAAGAAAACGAGGTGAACCAGGCAGTGCAGCAGGCCTTCACGCCCGAATTTCTGGGACGGCTGGACAATATCATTTGCTTTGAGGCTCTGGGAGATGCAGCCATGGAAACCATTGCCTGGAAATATCTGCATCTGCTGCAGGAACGGACAGCAGCGGCTGGAACACAGCTGCAGATTCCGGAGGAACTGGCATCCTCTCTGGGACAACGGTGCCGGGGAAAGGATGGGGCCCGGCAGCTGCGCCGCCTTGTACAGACAGAGGTGGAAGGGCCTTTGGCCAGCTTTCTGCTTCGCAGCAGCCGCCGTCCTGCCCGTGTGAAGCTCCGTTGTGAAGGAAAAGAAATCAGCTTTTGTTCCTAAATGATAGAACGGATGTTCGAAAATTAAAAAATCAAGGTGTTTTTTTAGGTGAATCCGAAAAAATAAACGAAAAAAGATTGATTTTTCGGTTCAGTGGTTGTATACTGTCTGTAATTGGAGCAAAAGGGTAGCAAAGTGGAGCAAAAGGGAATGGAGGTGAGCACATGATCGGCAAATACAGCGCGAAACTGGATGAGAAGAACCGTTTATTCGTCCCGTCCAAACTGCGAGGCGAACTGGGAGACAATTTCTTTGTGACCCTGGGCGTCAACTGCGGTCATCGGTGCCTCACCATTTATACTGCCGAAGAATGGCAGACTTTAAGCGCCAATTATAATGCCCTTTCCATTTCCCAGCGTGCAGGCGCTACCAGCCTGATCTTTATGAACGCTGCCGAATGCAGTCCTGATAAGCAGTTCCGTTTTGCGCTGACCCCCTTCCTGCTGCAGTATGCAGGCATTGACCGGGAGGTCATGATCGTTGGCCGTGCGGGCCAGGCGGAAATTTGGGATGCAAGTGAATTTGCTGCCTTTGAAGCTGAGAATCTTACCCCAGAAAAACTGCTGGCATCTCTGGAGGCGATCGGACTATGAGTGAATTTCATCATGTTTCCGTCCTTCTGGAAGAATGCATCGAGGGCTTGAATATCAGACCCGATGGCATTTATGTGGATGGTACCCTGGGCGGTGCCGGACATTCCAGTCACATTGCAGCAAAGCTTACCACCGGACACCACATTGGCATTGACCGGGATCCTATTGCACTGAAAGCCGCCGGACAGCGGCTTGCGCCCTATGCTGACCGGGTCACACTGGTGCATTCCAACTTCTGCGAGATTGCAAAGGTTTTGGATGACCTGGGTATTGCAGGTGTAGATGGCATTTTGCTGGATCTGGGTGTTTCCAGTCCGCAGCTGGATGATGGCGACCGGGGCTTTTCCTATATGGTGGATGCGCCCTTGGATATGCGTATGAACAATGAGGACAGCTTGAGCGCCGATACTGTGGTAAACACCTGGTCATATGAAGAGCTCAAGCGTATCCTTTATGATTATGGTGAGGAACGGTATGCCCCGAAAATTGCAGCTGCCATCTGCAGCCGCAGGGAGTCTGCCCCCATCCGAACTACCCTGGAGCTGGTGGACGTGATCAAAAGCGCTATGCCTGCCAGTGCCCTCCGGGAGAAGCAGCACCCCGCCAAGCGCAGCTTCCAGGCCATCCGTATTGCGGTGAATGACGAGCTGAATTCCGTAGCCAAGGTCATGGAGGATGCCATCCCCCGGCTGAACAAGGGTGGACGTCTGGCGGTCATTACCTTCCATTCTCTGGAAGACCGCATTGTGAAAAATGCAATGGCGGCTGCAGCCAAGGGCTGCACCTGCCCTCCCAGCTTCCCGGTCTGTGTCTGCGGCAAAAAACCCCAGGTGCAGATCATTACCCGAAAGCCCATCGTATCAGGCGAGGAGGAGCTGGAGCGCAACCCAAGAGCCCGGAGTGCAAAGCTTCGGATCTGTGAAAAAATCTAGGATCATCCGGAAGGGAAGAGCATCATGGCTTTAAAACCGGAAATTCAATATATTGGCCAGTTTTATGTTCACGGAAGTGAAGCTAAGGCAGTAGAGGTCAAAGAGGTAGAGAAGAAGTCTGAATATAAGCTTCCGCTGCACCGCTTTGAAAATGTGCAGAAGATCCATGTGGATCCTCTGGCTGTCTGCTCCATCGTGCTTGCAGTTGCAATGCTGGTTTGCATGGTGGCATGCACCATGCAGATCCCTACAGCCTGGGAGGAACTGGAAGAAGTCAACCGGTACGTTTACAATCTGGAGGCAATCCACCGGCAGCGGGTATCTGAGTACCGCTCCAGTTATGATTTGGAGGAAGTGCGGACTAGGGCGGAGGCCATGGGAATGATTCCTGCATCGCAGGCCAAGACCATGGAGCTGACCGTTACGATTCCGGAACCGAAAGCCGGCCCCACATTGTGGGAGGATTTTGTGTGGTTTATGGAAGGACTTTTCGCATAAAGACAGTCTGCCCCCATAGAATTAAGAGAACAGCTGCAATGGGCGGCGAGGGTTTCCCTTGCTGCCCATTTATGCCCTTATCTTAAAAAATGGGAGGATTGGTCGGATGCCCCGAAAAAAACAACGGTTTGAACGGCTGCGGATGGACAGCGGGCAGCACCGCAGGATCGGGATCGTGATGGTAGCCCTGGGGATGCTGGCTTTTGTGCCGGTGGGACTGCGGCTGTATGGGCTGATGGTGCACGACTATGCCTATTATTCGCAGCTTGCCCTGCGGAATCAGACGCGGACCACCCATGTGGCAGCAGACCGGGGGGATATCCTTGACCGCAATATGAATATTCTCGCCACCGATACGGCGGTGGAAAATGTGTATCTGGATCCCCATGAACTGAAGCAGTCCAAAGAGAATGTGCATGCACTTTCCCTGTATTTGGCCGAGATTCTGGAAAAGGAACCGGCCTGGATCGAAGAACAGGCAGCGGACACCAAAATGCGCTATAAGCAGATCGGCACCCGGATCCCGGAAGAAACTGCAGCAAAGATCCGTACTTATATCAACGAAAATGACATTTCTGGCATCCATCTGGAGCCGGCTTCCAAACGGGTGTACCCCTATGGCAGCCTGGCAGCCCAGGTGATCGGCTTTACCAACGCAGGCGGAGATGGTTCCGAGGGCGTGGAAGCAGCCTATGACAAATACCTTTCCGGAAGCGCCGGAAAGGTCATTACTACCAAGGGCAACAATGAAATGGACATGCCCTTTTCTTATGAAAACTACATTTCTTCCATTCCGGGAAATGATGTGATACTGACCCTGGATGCAACGGTACAGGCCTGCCTGGAAAAGCAGATGGAAGCTGCCATTGCGAGGTATGATGTGCAAAATGGTGCCTTCGGCCTGGTGATGAACTGTAAAACCGGGGAGATTCTGGCAATGGCGACGCTGGGATCCTATGACCCCAACCATTATCTGGAACTGGCGGATCCGGAGGCGGCTATGCAGCTGGAGCAGCTACAGCAGCAATATTTACAGCAGCCGGAAGGTAGTGCAGCCCATGTTGCAGGAAAAACGGCCTATTCGGAAGCACTGACAGCCGCCCGGCTGAAGCAGTGGCGCAACCGGGTGCTGTCTGACGGCTATGAGCCGGGTTCTACATTCAAGGTTCTGACCATGGCGGCAGCGCTGGATTGTGGTGCCATTGACCTGAATACCGGCTTCCATTGCTCCGGTGCAGAGCAGATCCCTGGCCGTTCCCAGCTGCTGCACTGCTGGAAATCCACCGGCCATGGGGCAGAGCAGACGCCCCAGGCCCTGCAGAATTCCTGCAACATTGCCTTTGCCCACATTGCTTTGAAGCTTGGGGGCGAAAAGTTCTATGAATATGTTGAAAAGTTTGGTATACTGGAAAAGACAGGCATCGATCTGGCAGGAGAGAGCAAAGGTGTCTTTTTTGACAGGAGCCTTGTGACCAACACGGATAAATGGGGAACGGCCTCGCTGACCTCCGGCTCCTTTGGCCAGACCTTTAAGATCACGCCCCTGCAGCTGGTGAGAGCCATTGCTTCGGTGGTCAATGGAGGATATCTTCTGGAACCTTATATCGTGTCAGAGGTTTTGGATGCGGATGGGAATTTGGTGCTGAAACAGGAGCCGACCATTGTCCGCCAGACCATTTCCAAAGAAACCTCTGATACCATGCGCAGCCTCATAGAATCCGTAGTCACCGAAGGCACAGCGAAGAATGCGGCGGTTGCCGGGTTTGCTATCGGCGGAAAAACCGGCACCAGCGAAAAGATCGATGTATTTGATGAAAACGGACAACGTGTGCAGGATAAGATCGTGTCTTTTGTGGGCATTGCACCCATGGAAGAGCCGGAATACATCGTTCTGGTAGCGCTGGATACACCCTCCCGGGAGACGGGGATCTATATCTCCGGCGGTGTGATGGCAGCGCCTACTGTGGGAGCGGTGATGGCGGATATATTGCCTTATCTGGGGGTGGAGCGGAAGTTCCCGGCGGATACGGCTGCAGGGCAGATTCTGGTGATGGAGGACATGACTGGTCTGACCCGGGAAGAAGCCAATGCGGCATTGAAGCAGATGGGACTTTCTGCCCGTTACTCCGGTTCGGAAGAACGGGTAACAGACCAGATCCCGGCAGCCGGACAAAAGATTCCCGGTGGCAGCCAGGTGCTGCTGTACCTGGGGGATCAGACAGAACAGGAACTGGTTTCCATTCCGGATTTTCTGGGTATGAACCGGCAGCAAGCGGCAGATGCCGCCGGAAGCCTGGGGCTGTACATTCTGGCAGCCGGCAACCAGACGGTTTCTCCTGCCGTTACCGCAACCGGCCAGAGTGAACCAAAGGATACCCGGGTTCCCCGGGGAACCACCATTACATTGACATTTACCGATACCTCAGCGAGGGATTGAAGCTGAAGGAAGGAGCATATATATGAAACTGAAGGAACTTCTGAAAGATATTCCGGTTCTGGAATGCACTGCCGATTTAGAAAAAGAAATCGGCAATGTTTACTATGATTCCCGGCGCGTAACGGAAAACAGCCTCTTTGTTGCCATTTCCGGTTTTGCCGCAGATGGCAACCGGTTCATTCCCATGGCCCTGTCCAAGGGAGCTGTGGCGGTGGTGACAGCGAAAAAGCCGGAGGGAAATGTCCCCTATATTCTGGTGGAAAATGACCGGATGGCACTGGCGATGCTTGGCTGCAACTTCTATGACCATCCGGCCAAGGACATGACCATGATCGGTGTCACTGGCACCAACGGAAAGACTTCCACCACATTGCTGTTAAAGCAGGTGCTGGAAAAGACGTTGGGAGCAAAGGTGGGACTGATTGGCACCATGGCCAATATGGTGGGGGATGAAGTGATCCCCACCGAGCGTACCACCCCAGAAAGCTTTGAACTGCAGGCCCTCTTTGCCCGGATGCGGGATGCAGGATGTACCCATGTAGTGATGGAGGTTTCCAGTCATGCAGTGACGCTGGACCGTATCGGCGGTGTCCATTTTGATATTGCTGCCTTTACCAATTTGACGGAAGATCATCTGGATTTCCATAAGACGATGGACGCCTACTGCGATGCTAAGGCGGAATTGTTCCGCCGCTGTGACCGGGCTGTTATCAATGTGGATGACAGCTATGCACCCCGGATCCTGGCTGCAGCTGCCTGCCCGGTGCTGACCACGGCAGTGTCAGGCAATGCTGATTTGCAGGCAGAAGATCTGGAGCTGCTTTCTGAGGGTATCCGTTTTGCGGTCAGATCCGGCGACAAGACGGTCGGCGTCCATGTGCCGATCCCCGGCCGTTTTACGGTGTACAACACCCTGACCGTCATGGGAATTGCCCGGCAGCTGGGGATTTCTGTTGCAAACTGTGCGAATGCTTTGGAAACAGTGGAAGGCGTCAAAGGCCGGATCGAGGTGGTTCCTACTCCCGGAACGGATTACACGGTTCTGATCGACTATGCTCATACCCCCGACGGACTGGAAAATGTACTCACCTCTGTTAAGGATTTCTGTAAGGGCAGAGTGATTTCTGTGTTCGGCTGCGGTGGTGACCGGGATCCTATCAAGCGGCCCATCATGGGCGAAATCGGCGTAAAAGAGGCGGATTTTGCGGTGATTACCTCCGATAATCCCCGCACAGAAAACCCCGCATCCATCATTGAGGACATTCTCAAGGGCGTCAAAAAAGAGCATGGCGACTATATTGTGGTGGAAGACCGCCGTGCTGCCATAAGATATGCTATGGACATTGCGAAAAAAGATGATATAATTGTATTGGCGGGAAAGGGCCATGAAACCTACCAGGATATCGGAGGGCAGAAGTACCATCTGGATGAACGGGAGGAAGTGGCGGCCCATCTGGCATTTCGCCGGGCTAATCCGCTGTAAAAATGCAAATGTGATTCCGGATGCTTCCGGAACAACGGAATCGAGGAACCGTAATGGCTAAACTTACCCTTCGTCAGGCTGCCCAGTGGTGCGGCGGCCGTGTGGAAGAAAAATATGCGGACGTGGAATTTTTGGGTGCCAATAATGATACCCGGGTATTGCAGCCGGGACAGCTGTTCATTGTACTCCAGGGTGCCCGGGATGGACATGACTTTATTCCGGCAGCCATGGAAAAAGGTGCTGCAGCAGTGCTTTGCAGCCGCAAGGTAGGGGACTACCCTGCCATTTATGTGGAGGATCCCCGGATTGCCCTGGGTGAAATCGCCAGGGAAGAGATCCGCCGCATCGGCATGAAGGTGGTGGGCATTACCGGCAGCGTGGGAAAGAGCACCACCAAGGAAATGGTGGCCTGCGTCCTGTCCAGCGTATACCGGACAGCCAAGACCCCGGCCAATCACAACAACGATATCGGCATGCCCATGGCAGTTCTGTCCATGCCTGAAGATACCCAGGTGGCTGTCCTGGAAATGGGTATGAATCACTTCCGGGAAATTGCTTACCTCTCCAAGATCGCTGAGCCGGATATTGGTGTGATCGTCAATATCGGTACCACCCATATGGAATTCCTGGGCTCTCAGCAAGGCATCCGGCGGGCGAAGATGGAAATCGTGGAAGGCATGGATCCCAAGGGTCTGCTGCTGCTAAATGGTGACGATACCATGCTGTGGAACCTGGATACCAATCCGGTACAGCGGATTACTTACTTCGGACGAGGGGAAGAATGCCCTGTCCAGGCAATGGATGTCCGGCAGGATGGCGATATGCTGCGGTTCCAGGTGAATGCGGGTAAGCTCAGCTTCCCGGTTCAGATGCGGCTGGAAGGAGAACATTATGTGACGGATGCCATGGCAGCTGTTGCTGTGGCACTGAAGCTGGCGGTTCCCCATGAGAAGATCGCCTCCAGTCTGGCAGCATTTCAGACCATGTCCGGCCGCCAGGAGATTTTTCAGAAAAATGGATTTACCATTATTAAGGATTGCTACAATGCAGGCCCCGAATCCATGGCTGCAGCCCTGTCGGTGCTGGGCAACCGTCCTGGCCGCCGTATCGCGGTGCTGGGCGATATGCTGGAACTGGGTGATGCTGCTTGGGCGGAACATTATAAGATCGGACGGATCGCTGCAGAGAAGGCAGATATGGTCTTTGCCTACGGCCCGCTTTCTGACCGGGTCATCAGCGGCACCATCACTGGCGGCATGCCGGAGAGTATGGGACGCGCCTTTACCGATCAGAGTGAACTGATACAGGCACTGAAATGGGCGGCCAAGCCCGGTGACATCCTGCTGTTCAAGGCGAGCCGGGGTATGCAGCTGGAAAAAGTGCTGAATGCCTTCCTGGAAAAAGAGAAAGAATAAAGCGGAGGAACATACATCATGATGAGAATTTTACTTATGGCAGCTTGTTCCTGTGGACTGACAGGCGTGATCGGCTATTTCCTGCTCCCGGTGCTGCGGGCACTGAAAGCAGGCCAGTCCATCCGGGAGATCGGTCCTACCTGGCACAACAATAAGGCAGGCACCCCCATGATGGGCGGTCTGATGTTCATTTTTGCAGCGGTGCTGCTGCTTCTGGCCAATCTTGTGGTTATGGAAGATTATTCTGTGTTTTATGTGCTGATCCTGTCGCTGTGCTTTGGCTTTATCGGTTTCCTGGATGACTTCACCAAAATCAAGCACAAGCGGAATCTTGGCCTGACATCCATCCAGAAGGCAGCGCTGCAGGCGGCAGTATCTGCCCTGTTCCTGTATGCCATGTTCCGCAGCGGCAGCATGAGCACAGAGCTGTACATCCCCTTTGTGGATCTCAGCTTCACCCTGCATCCCATTGTCTATATTTTCTTCTCCATGTTCGTTATGGTGGGCTGTGTCAATGCTGTCAATCTGACAGACGGTGTGGACGGCCTTTGCGGCAGCGTTACCATTCCCGTTATGGTATTCTTTGCAGCGGCTTCCGTGGCACTGGGCAAGTATGACCTGGCACTGCTGCCGGCCACCCTGGTGGGCGGTCTGATCGCTTACCTGTTCTACAACTGGCATCCTGCCAAGGTGTTCATGGGCGATACCGGCAGCCTGTTTCTGGGCGGCGTGGTCTGTGCCATGGCCTTTGCCCTGGAAATGCCCCTGATCCTGATCCTGGTGGGCATCGTGTACATTATGGAGACTCTCTCTGTGATTTTGCAGGTGGCCTACTTCAAGATGACCCATGGTAAACGCCTGTTTAAGATGTCTCCCATCCATCACCATTTTGAAATGTGCGGCTGGAAGGAGGAGAAGATCGTTCTTTCCTTTACGGCTGTGACTGCTGCCATGTGCATTCTCGCATGGATCGGCATTTCCGGCCTGTTTGCATAAGGAAACCTCTTTTTTGGATACTTGTTTCTTCCAAATCTGAAAGGAGCGCTGTATGGCAAAGGCGATCCGCCTTTCTGCCAAAGAGAACCGTCCCGTGGCCCGGCCCCGGGACGACAGTGTGGATTATCCGTTTCTGTTTCTGGTGCTGCTGCTTCTGACAGTAGGGCTTATCATGCTCTACTCCGCAAGCTATGCCCAGAGTGAATATGATACCGGCTATACCGATTCTGCCCGGTATCTGCGCAAGCAGGCGGCCTGTGCTGCCATTGGGTTGGCGGCAATGTACTTTTTCAGCCGCATTCCGGCAGCTGTCTGGTATAATCTGGCCTGGCCGCTGTATGGAACCAGTATTTTGCTTCTGCTTTCTGTTCTGGTCGTTGGGCAGGAGGTGAATGGTGCACGGCGGTGGATCAATATCGCTGGGATCCAGTTCCAGCCATCGGAAATTGCAAAATTTGCCCAGATCGTACTGTTTGCCCGGCTGACCCGGCATTTCGGACCCGATGCAGAAACCTTCCGATACGGGGTCATGGGCTTCGGCATGGCACTGATGGGCATTCTGGTGCCTCTGGCGCTGGAAAAACACCTGTCGGCCATTATGCTCATGGGCATGGTGGCGGTAGTGATGATGTTTGTGGCAGGCACCCGGATGAAATGGCTTTTGGCCGGTGCCGGGGCTGCCATGGTATTTGTTATTGTTTATATCAGCTTTATGGGTTATGCCGGTGACCGGGTCACAGCATGGCTCCACCCGGAGCAGGATCCGGGGGATACCGGCTATCAGATCCTGCAATCCCTCTATGCCATCGGCTCCGGCGGTCTGTTCGGCCTGGGCTGGGGCAAATCCCGGCAGAAATATCTGTATCTGCCGTTTCAGTATAATGACTATATTTTTGCCATCTGCTGTGAAGAGCTTGGCCTTGTGGGAGCGTTGGGTATTGCCCTGCTTTTCTCTATGCTGATTTTCCGGGGCTATTGGATCGCTTTGCGGGCCCGTGACCGGTTCTCCACAGTGTTGGCAGCAGGTCTTGTGACGCTGATTGCGGTGCAGACCATTCTGAATTTGTGTGTTGTGACCAATCTGCTTCCCTCGACTGGCATTGCGCTGCCCTTTTTCTCCTATGGCGGCACAGCACTGGCGGTGAATCTGGGGGAAATGGGGATCGTTCTGAGCATCTCCCGGCAGCGGAACAAGAGAAAAATACAGGAGGTTTCCTTATGAATCTGATTTTTACCTGCGGCGGAACTGCCGGACATATCAATCCGGCCATCGCAGTTGCCAATATGATGCAGCAGCGGCATCCTGACTGCAATATTCTGTTTATCGGTGCCACAGGCCACATGGAAGAAAAGCTGGTGCCTCAGGCAGGTTTCCAGCTGAAATGCCTCCCCGGCAGCGGCCTCAGCCGGAAACTGAATCTGGCCGGCATCAAAAAGAACCTCTATGCAGTCAAATGTGTGCTGGATGCCGTGAAAGCCTGCAAAAAGCTTTACCGGGAATTTAAGCCCGATGTTGTCATTGGTACCGGCGGCTATGCCAGCTTCCCGGCACTGTTTGCCGCTCAGTCCATGGGAATTCCCACCTGCGTGCATGAAGCCAATGCACTGCCCGGTGTTACCACCAAGCTGGCAGCCAATAAGGCTGACCGGGTCCTGGTGGCTTTTGAGGAAAGCCGGCAGCACTATAAGCATCCTGAAAAAGTGGAAGTGGTGGGCATGCCTGTCCGCCAGGAGTTTATTTTCACCACCAAGGAAGAAGCCCGGAAGGAATTGGGTCTGGAAGGCTATGTGGTAGTCTCTGCCTTTGGCAGCCAAGGCGCCAAGGTCATGAATGAGACGATGGCAGACATGATGCCTCTGGAGCAGGCGGATGGCTTCCCCTTCCATCATATCCATGCCACCGGCAGCTTCGGCAAGGAATGGATGCCCCAGCGGGTGAAGGAAAACGGTGTGGACTTTGAGAATTGTCCCCGTCTTGATATCCGGGAATATATCTACAATATGCCCACCGTTCTGGCTGCAGCAGATGTGGTCATCGGACGTTCCGGCAGTGCCACCTGTAATGAGATCGGAGCGGCAGGCACGCCTTGTATTCTGATTCCCTCTCCCAATGTGACCAATAACCATCAGGAGAAAAATGCCCGTGTGCTGGAAGCAGGCGGCGGTGCGGTGGTGGTTCTGGAAAAGGACTGCACACCGGAAAAGATCTATGAAATCGTCAAGCAGCTGCTGGCAGATGAAAACCGCCGGCAGGAGATGGGCCGCAGCCTGCATGAAATGGTGCGGCTGGACTCCACAGAGCGGATCTGCGACATGGTGGAGGAATTGATTCAGCGCTAACCCCTACCCAGGAGGAACCAATATGGATACAAAAGAGAAAAACCGGGAAAGAGCCGCCCAGCGCCGCCCACAGGAGCGGCGGCAGCGTCCGGAACCGGAGGAAGCACCCCGCCGGAAAGCCCGTCCGCAGCAAATGGATGAGCGGACTGCGGCCAAGCGGGACAGAAAGCAGAAACCGGCGGCAAATGCTTCCCGGCAGGAGCCGGAACAGCGCCGTAGCAGGCAGCCGGAACAGCGGCAAAAGGAGCAGCAGGCTCCGGTGCGCCGCCGTGCAGAGCAGCAGGCCTCGGAACGACGTCCTGTACAGCAGCCGGAACAGACAGCTGCGCGCCGCCAGCGTCCGGTAGAGCAGGCACCCCGGCAGTCTGCATCGGTACAGCGTCCTGTCCGCCAGGAAGGAGATATCCGGTTCACGGCCCCTCAGGGAACAGGCCCCCGGAAAAGTGCGCCCAAGATGAGCGCTCAGGAGACGGCCGCTCTGCGGAAGCAGCAGCGCAGCAATCCCCAGGCTTCCCAGAAGAAAAATGCATTGCAGAATTTCATTTCCGGCACCAAGGATGTGGAGGATCCCAAGGATCCGGCAGCACGGGCAGAGTTGCGCCGGAAGCAGCGTGCCGCCAGAGAAGAAAAGAAACGAAAAATGGCCCAGCGCTATGATACGCCCGCCATTATTTATACCCAGCCCCAGACCTTCAACCGGGATCGTCTGCTGCTGCAGCTGCTGACGGTGACGGCTATTGTTGCTGCCATGGTGGTGGGCATGTCTGTTTTCTTTAAGGTAAAAACTGTCACTGTTGCCGGTGCGGAAACTTACTCTACCAAGGCGGTGCAGGATGCCTCCGGAATCCAAGAGGGAGACAATCTGCTGACCTTCAGCAAAGCCAGAGCCAGTGCCCAGATCCGGGCGAAGCTTGCCTATGTGGATAATATCCGGATCGGTATAAAATTGCCGGATACGGTTATTATTTACATAGAGGAATTGGATGTGGCCTATGCCATACTATCGAACAAGGGAGACTGGTGGCTTATCAACTCTGATGGCCGCGTGGTTGACCAGATCACCAAAAACGAGGCCGAAGATTATACACAGGTACTTGGTGTGACACTGGACAATCCTCAGATCGGCAGCCAGGGTGTGGCAGCAGACTTTGCCATGACGGATCCTGCTGCAGGAGGGGAGACAACACCTTCTGGAGAACCTGCCGAATCCACGGCACCGGTGCCGATTACGGTGACAGGTGCCCAGCGGCTGTCTTCGGCTTTGCAGATTCTGAAGGCACTGGAAGCCAACGATATCGTGGGCGAAGCGGCCAGCATAGAAGTCAGTGAGCTGGAGGATATCGTACTGTGGTATGGCAGCCAGTATGAAGTTCTTCTGGGCGATACGACCCGGATGGAGTATAAGATCGCCTGCATGAATGATGCGATCCTGCAGATGAGCGATTACCAGTCCGGTATTCTGGATGTCAGCTTTACCAATCCGAACTGGATCGATAAGGTGGGTTATACCCCCTTCGGCTAGAATAAAATGTGAGAATTATGTAAATAATTTGCCGAATTCTTACATTTTCTATTGACCAAATTCAAAAATAGGGATAGAATAGAAGAGCATGAACAGAAAAAGTAGACGGAAGCAGCAGCGCTGTGACCGTGAACAGATACATAGGAGGAAGAGTAATATGTCTGAAACTATGCAGGATCGCGTTGTTAAGATCAAGGTGATCGGTGTCGGCGGCGCCGGCAACAATGTTATTAACCGCATGATCGATGCTGGTGTGGGCGGCGTGGATTTCGTTGCCGTCAACACCGATAAGCAGGATCTGAATAAGTCCGTATGTAAGAACAAGATCCAGATTGGTGAGAAGCTCACCGGCGGTATGGGCGCAGGCTCCAAGCCCGAGATCGGCCGTAAGTCCGCTGAGGAGAGCCGTGCATCCCTGGCAAAGGCTCTGGAGAATACCGATATGGTCTTTATCACTGCCGGTATGGGCGGTGGCACTGGTACCGGTGCAGCTCCCATCGTGGCTGACCTGGCCCACGAGGCTGGTATTCTGACCGTCGGCGTTGTTACCAAGCCCTTTAAGTTCGAGGGTGCAAACCGTATGCGCCAGGCAGAGCAGGGCATTGCTGATTTGAGCGGCAAGGTCGACTCTCTGATCATCATTCCCAATGACCGCCTGAAGTATGTCACCGATCAGAAGATCACCTTTGCCAATGCATTCGGCATTGCAGACGATGTTCTGAAGCAGGCTGTTACCTCCATCTCTGAACTGGTCGGCTTCTCCAAGAATGTTATTATCAACCTGGACTTTGCTGACGTTTCCGCCGTCATGAAGGACGCTGGCCGTGCCCATATGGGTGTCGGCACTGCTACCGGCCGGGAGAAGGCTGAGCAGGCTGCCACCACCGCTGTTTCCAGCCCCCTGCTGGAGACTTCCATCAACGGTGCAACCGGCGTTCTGGTGAACGTCACCGGCTCCGTGGAAATGACTCTGGACGATGTGGAGACCGCTGCCGGTATCGTGCAGGAGGCTGCAAATCCCGATGCCAATATCATCTTTGGTGCGACCTTCTCCGAGGATTTCCAGGACGAGATGCGTGTTACCGTTATTGCAACCGGTTTCGAACTGAAGCCCGAAACGGCAGCACCCAAGGCCGCTGCTGCCGCAGCAGCCCCCAGAGCAGCAGCTGCTCCCAGCTTTGTCCCCGAGGATATCGACACCCCCGTTGTCGCTGCCCAGCAGCCCACCAAGAGCGCTGACATGAGCGACATTGACGAGATCTTCAGCATCTTCAAGCGCTAAGTTTTGATCCTGTATCCCGGCCCGCAACGGGCCGGGATTCTTACTGTATACATAGGGAGGAACCGAGAATGGTAAACGGAATTGCACATTGCGCACTGTATGTTCCCAGGCTGGAAGAAACGGTTGAATTTTACAAAAACGTATTTGAAGCGGAAAATCTTGGCTATTTTCAGGCTTCCACCTGTGGCTGTTGGCTGAAAATAGGAAGAGATATTCTGGAAATTTTTCAGAGTGAAGATCTCGGCACCGGCTGCTTTAAGCATATTGCCATTGCCTGTGATGATGTGGATATACTCTATGTGCGTGCCATTGAATGTGGCGGTACACCGCTTGTGGCACCGAAGGATGCCGTTCTCACCCTGGAGAAACCGGTTCGTGCCCGCCTGGCCTTTGTCAAGGGTATCAACGGTGAAGAAATTGAATTGTTTTGCGCACATGAGGTGTAAAAGTGGCATCGGATAAGGCATATCTGACCTATGTGCTGGAACAGCTGTCGCATCTGGAAGAAATTACATACCGTTCCATGATGGGAGAATTCCTGCTCTATTACAGGGAGCGATTGTTCGGCGGCATATTTGATAACCGGCTCCTGGTAAAGCCTGTTCCATCGGCATTGCAGATGATGCCGAAAGCACTGCAGGAGCAGCCCTATCCCGGCGCAGCAGGGATGTTGCTGGTGGAACAGATGGATGATCCGGCTTTTTTGCGGGAACTGATAGATGCCATGTATCCGGAACTGCCGGAACCAAAGAAGAAAAAACGGAAGTGATATCATGGACTGCTATGAAAACCTGGCGTTCAGCTATGACCGGCTGACCAACGATGTGGACTATGAAGCCACTGTGCAGTTTTATAATGAGATCCTGCAAAGAGAGGGGCTTCACCCCCGGACAGCGGTAGACCTGGCCTGCGGTACCGGCTCGGTGACAAAACTCCTTGCCCAGCAGGGGCTGCATGTCACGGGTGTGGATATGAGCGAAGATATGCTTACTGTGGCCTGGGAAAAGTGCCTGGAACTGGAGAATCCACCCAGGTTTATCTGCCAGAAGCTTCAGGAGCTTTGGCTGCCCCGGGGCGTGGATCTTGCGGTTTGTGCGCTGGACAGCCTGGATTACATCACCGATCCCAGGGACTGCGCCGAGGCCATTCGAAGGATATACAAAGCATTGAATCCCGGCGGAATATTTATTTTTGATGTGAATACACCAGAAAAGCTCCGTGCCATGGACGGCCAGGTGTTTCTGGATGAGGATGACGATGTTTACTGCGTTTGGCGGGGCGAATTTGATGAGAAAACCAATATCTGTTCCTATGGCATGGATCTGTTCCAGCGCCGGGGCAATCTGTGGGAACGCTCCTTTGAAGAACACCGGGAATACGCCTATTCGCAGCAGCAACTGACGGAATATTTACGCGCGGCAGGATTCAGCCATATTGAAGTCTATGCTGACCGCCGGTTTGAAGCACCCCGGGAGGGGGAACAGAGAATTTATTTCAAGGCAAGAAAGGGAAAACGGAAATGAAAGATTATTTGGTTCGTGGAATGACCATGGATGGCTTTGTGAAGGTCGTGGCCATCCGTTCTACAGATATTGTCAGACAGGCTGCCCAGATCCATGGTACAACCCCCAACGCCACAGCCGCTCTGGGACGGGCGCTGACCGCAGGATCCATGATGGGAAACATGCAGAAGGTGGAAAACGGTTCCATGACCCTGCAGATCCGCGGCGGCGGCCCCATCGGAACCATCACGGTGGTATCCGATGCTGAGGGAAATGTGCGTGGTTATGTAACAGAACCCAAAGTGCCCCATCAGAGCATGTATCCAGGCAAACTGGATGTGGGAGCTACTGTGGGTACCAACGGCACACTGACGGTGATCCGGGATCTGCAGATGAAGGAACCCTATATCGGCTCGGTTCCTCTGGTTACCGGCGAAATCGGCGATGATATCATTGCATATTTTGCGCAGAGCGAGCAGACGCCGACTGCCTGCGCCCTGGGTGTTCTGGTGAATGGGGACATGTCTGTGGAAGTAGCCGGCGGCTATATTCTTCAGCTTTTGCCTGGTGCTCCCGATGAAGTGATCGATGCATTGGAGGAAGGCATGCAGCGTGCCGGTTCTGTGACCCAGATGCTGGAAGACGGCCTTAGCCCGGAGGATATCCTTGCCCAGGTTTGCGGCAGTTTGGGTGTTGTGTTCATGGAAACCACCGAGGTGTCCTATAAGTGCTATTGTTCACGGAGCCGGGTGGAGAGAGTGCTGATCAGTCTGGGCCGCAAGGAGCTGGAGGAGATCATGGCAGAGGGTGAAAACTTCCCCGTGGAATGCCATTTCTGCGAAACAACATATGAATTTACACCCGATGAAATTCGGGATCTTCTGGAAAGAATTTGATAATTCCAGGAAAATGGTGGAAATGCCCGAAAAAGATGCTTATAAAATTCTGCGAAAAAATTTGAAAAAAGTTCTTGACATTTTGCGGTTCGTGGTATATAATCATCTACGTCGCTGAGGTGCGCAACACTTCGGAAGACATTCGGGAGCATAGCTCAGCTGGGAGAGCATCTGCCTTACAAGCAGGAGGTCACAGGTTCGAGCCCTGTTGTTCCCACCATAATCTGGCCCTGTGGTGCAGTCGGTTAGCACGCCAGCCTGTCACGCTGGAGGTCGACGGTTCGAGTCCGTTCGGGGTCGCCATATCGCATTTTTGCGTATTGAGGAAGGCAACTTCCTCATATGCCTCTGTAGCTCAGTAGGTAGAGCAGCGGACTGAAAATCCGCGTGTCGTTGGTTCGATTCCGACCGGAGGCACCAAAATGCGGGTGTAGCTCATCCGGTAGAGCGCCACCTTGCCAAGGTGGAGGTAGCGAGTTCGAGCCTCGTCACCCGCTCCAAAAAGTAAGGAACGTCACCACGCGTTCCTTATTTCATATGGTACCGTGGCCAAGTGGTAAGGCAAGAGTCTGCAAAACTCTCATTCGCCAGTTCAAATCTGGCCGGTACCTCCAAAAAGAAAACGCACACCATCTGGTGTGCGTTTTCTTTTTGGAGAAACAGGACTGACAGATTTGAAGAACTGAATGCAATAGTCCAGTGGATTATTGCTCGAATCCGGCTCGACGGATTCGACATTATGATTATTCTTTTCGTAGAAAAGAATAATGCAACAAATCTGGCCAGTACCAGTAACAAAAAGCGATATCTAAAGTGTACACTAATAACATATGAAAAACCTTGCTTTTGACAATTTTGTTGAAAACAAGGTTTTATATTTACGAAAACCCGTTGCAGCGCAATGGGTTTTCTTGATTTATAACGAAAGTATAGAAAAGATGATTTGAGAAATAACGAAAAATTTTTGCAGAAGGCAACCAAAAATGAGACGACTATATCGAAAAAACACAGCCAAAGCTTTCTTTCAAATTTGGCTGGAGTGTGATAATTTGGTGTTTGGTGCTGCTGTTCGTTGTTGAAGAACTCAATGTAATTTTCAACATCGTCGAGGATGCTTTGCTCAGATGTATAGTTGTGTTGGTGGGCCTCTTCCTTCTTGAATGTAGCGAAAATAGATTCAGCAGCGGCATTCTCCATCGGATTACCTGGTGAAGGAAATAACTGGTTAATTCCGTTTTTCTTTAATATGTCCATGACGGCTTTTGCCGCATATTGGTTTCCACGGTCACTGTAAAAGATCATGTTCTTCGGGCACCCTCACTTACGGTATGCATTGAGAAAGGTTATGCAGCTGATCTGGCCAATGTCTTCCTGTATTTCTGTGGGAAGGTGAGAAAGTTACAGAAGACTTCTCCATGACATGTTAGAATAAGGCCATAAAGAAACATAAACAATACTTCTTAACAACGGAGGAATAAAATATGAACAACACTAAGTTTTATCTTTGCTCTCACTGCGGCAATATCGTTGAAATGGTCCATGATGCTGGCGTCAAGCCTTTCTGCTGCGGTCAGGAAATGGAGGAACTGATTCCCAACACCGTGGATGCCAGTGGCGAAAAGCATATCCCTGTCGTCAAGGTCTGCGAGGGTATTGTAGAGGTGAATGTGGGCTCTGTGGATCATCCCATGGTGGATGTCCACTGGATCGAATGGATTCAGTTGGTTACTGACAAGGGAAGTTACAGAAAGTGGTTGAATCCCAGTGAAGCACCGAATGTAAAGTTCTTGCTGGGCGAAGAAAAGCCTGTCGCAGTATATGCTTACTGCAATCTGCACGGTCTGTGGAAGACCGAACTGAATTAAAAACAAGGAGGAACCAACTATGAAATATGTATGTGACGTTTGTGGATGGGAATACGACGAGGCGTTGGGCTATCCCGATGGTGGTATTGCGCCCGGTACTAAATGGGAGGACGTCCCCGAAGACTTCCAGTGCCCCCTGTGCATGGTCGATAAGGATCAGTTTTCGGAGGGTTAAGAAATACGGTTTGTTCACCTAAATTACATGGCGCAAAGATTGTGGAGTACACATTCTAAACACACACAAATTCCACCAGCCATCTTTCCGTCGCTAACGCTCGGAAAGAATGGGGTGTCATTTGAGTTTTCTGATGAATAAACACCTGAAGCGGTGTGGCTGAAACGCCGCATCGCTTTTTTGTATAGTTCGGAGGTGCAATATGAGAAAAAGACCAATTACGAGACTACTGCTTCTGATGCTTACAACGGTTGTTGCTCTGAGCGGCTGTGTCACTTCGCCCCAGACATCCAACCCTACGGAAGCTGACATAACAAGAACGAACGAATTGGAGGTGGAAATCATGGACTTTTCCCATGAAACAGAACATGTTATTTACCTGGCAGGAGGCTGCTTCTGGGGACTGGAACAGCTGATGCAGTCCATTCCCGGAGTCATCGATGCCCAGAGCGGCTATGCCAACGGCACCGGGGAAGCCGATGCCAACTATTCGGCAGTTTGCGCCGGAGATACCGGCTTTCGGGAAACGGTAAGAGTGGAATATGATCCGGAACAGGTGAGTCTGGATGCTTTGCTTCTGGCCTACTTCTATGTGATCGACCCCACAGTGCAGAATCGTCAGGGCAATGACATCGGCACCCAGTACCAGACCGGCGTTTACTACACCAATGATGCG
>JAFSAP010000074.1 GCA_017440925.1 Oscillospiraceae bacterium
AAGGAGGGCCTCTGTCCGGGACAGATTATCGCAAACCGCCTGTCGGCTCACGCCCAGCATTTCCCCGATCTCTCCCAGGGAAAGATCCTGATTATAACGCATATCGAAACAGTCCCGCTGCTTGTCTGTCAGCATACCGCCGTAATAATCCAGCAGAAGTGCCATCTCCAGTGCGTCCATGGGAAACCTCCTTATGTCAAGGCATTTTCCTTGACCTTGCGCATTATAGCATAGAGCACATGGGATGTCAAGTATTTTTTCTTTACAGATGACAACTATTTTTATTGCTTTCCGATGCTATCGGGTTAAAGCTACTCATGCAGACGTCGTACCAAGAACATATTTCTTTGATTCTAACAAAACCAAGTCTCTCATACAACCGAATGGCCTTTTTGTTGGTGGAAGCCACTTCGATGATCATATCTTCCCCCTCCACAAGGGACATCAGTGTATGCATTAGCCGCTCACCGCTGCCCGGCACCACCGATGCCACTGCCAGCAGCTTGGTGTCCTCCATCCAGCCGATACCCAGCAGGTGTCCATCATCATGAAGAAAATAGGCACCTGGGGCTGCGCAAAGCCGTTTTTCATCCTTCTGCTCCAATGTTCTGGCACCGTCTACCCCACGCATAGCCTTGTTATAGATCTGCCGCCACCGGGTAACCGTCTGCTCTGTTACCGGAAAAAGACTGCATAATTTCTCTGTGTCCACCCAGGCAGTGCCGCGCATTTCCAAAAGCTGCATAAATACAGGGTAATCTTCCAGCAGTTCGCTTCCTGACGCAAGAATTCGCTCTGCGCCCACCACACGGCAGAAGGAAATACATTCTGCCAGATGTTCCGAAAAGCCTTCCGGCTGCACATCCTGTATATGGATATATGCCTCCTGCCGGTAGGGAACCTCCCGTAAAATCAAGCTGGAAACACCGGATTCCGTTGAAAAAACCGGAAAATCCTTCACAAACACCCCTCCTTTTCCTGCCATTATAACACCCTTCCCGCTGCACCGCAAGGGCATTTCCTTCATTTTATGTGTTTTTAATTGTGCAGATTGCACATACGAAACCGGTTAACCTCCGATTAAAATCCAGAGTATCAACCAATTTTTCACAAAATGTTGGAAGTATCAGGATTTAATACTTGATTTTCACACAAAATGGTGTATAATAACATCCATGTTGAGTTCAATCAGAAAGGAGGTTCATTCCATGAAGAAGATCATCTGCAAGAAGGAGTACGATACCGAAACCGCAACTCTGATCAAGGCTTACTCTTTCGGTGAGCTGGGCGATCCCGCTGGTTACGAGGAAGATCTGTACCAGACTCCCGAGGGTCTGTACTTCCTGCATGTTGGCGGCGGCGAGGCTTCTCAGTACCCCACTGAGGATATCCTGCGTCTGGCTAAGACCAAGGTCAAGGATTGGATGGAGAACCACTAATACCCATACATAAAAGAGCCTGCTGTAAAGCAGGCTCTTTTTCTATTCTCTTGACAAATATGGTATGATGTAATGTAGAAAATTATGGTTTACAGGATGGTTTTTATGAAACGACTCCCCTTATTAATATATTTACTTCTCCTGGCTGTACTTCTTTCAGCCTGCAGTTCCCAACCGGAACCTGCTCAGGTCGCAGCCACCACCTTGCCTGTCTGGGAATTCACTACAAAACTTTGCGAAAATACACCTGTCACAGTGACCCGTCTGGTAACAGAGCAGGTCAGCTGCCTCCACGATTATTCGCTGAATGTGCGGCAGGTCAAAGCCGCAGAAGCGGCAGAACTGATCGTGATTTCCGGCGCAGGACTGGAAGAATTCATGGAGGATATTCTCCACGACGTAAAAACACTTGATGCTTCCCAGGGGATTGATCTGATCTGCCCGGAAGATGGCGGCCATGACCACGAACACGAAGAACACAGCGATGTACACAGTCACGAAGGCCACCACCATGACCAGGATCCCCACATCTGGCTCTCCCCTGCCAACGCCATGGTTATGGCAGAAAATATCTGCCATGGACTGACTGTCCAATACCCGGCATATGCAGTGCAGTTTTCCGCCAATCTGCAAGCCCTTCAGAAAGACCTGGCAGACCTTCAGACATATGGGTACAGCCAGTTGAAAGACCTGTCCTGCCGGGAGTTGATCACCTTCCATGACGGCTTTTCTTATTTTGCAGATAGCTTTGGCCTGACCATTCTGGAAGCTGTGGAAGAGGAATCCGGCAGTGAAGCCTCTGCAAAGGAACTGATTCATCTGATCGAAGAGGTAGAACATCACCAGCTTCCCGCCATCTTCACCGAAATCAGCGGCAGTGTTTCCGCCGCCCAGATCATTTCCCGGGAAACCGGTGCATCGTCCCATGCCCTGGACATGGCAATGGCCGGTGACAGCTATTTTGATGCCATGTACCACAATATCGATACCATAAAGGAGGCTCTGCAATGAGATTTTCCCTACACGGAGGACCCTGCGGCCATTCCTGCTGCCTTCGGGTGGAAAACGTCAGCGTTACCATCGGCAGCGATCCAATTCTGCAGAATATCAACCTCCACGTCCACTGTGGTGAAATGGTGGCACTCATCGGCCCAAACGGTGCCGGTAAGTCCACCTTTCTGAAGACCATTCTGGGCCAGCAGGAATATGACGGCATCATTGCCTTTTCCGAGCCGGGTAAACGAAGCAAAAAGCCCCGGATCGGCTACGTTCCCCAAAGCCCTGCCTTTGATCCCAGCGATCCACTGTCTGTCGCTGATCTGTTTGCCTGCTGCATGAGCCGCCGTCCCGCTTTTCTGGGGCTATCCGGATCCATGCGGGAACTGGTGGCTGAATGTCTGGAACGGGTGCACGGCGAAGATCTAATTGACAAGCGTGTGGGCACCCTTTCCGGCGGCGAACTGCAGCGGGTGCTGCTGGCACTGGCGCTGGAACCCCTGCCCAACATTCTGATTCTGGATGAACCATTGTCCGGTGTGGATATTGAGGGCATGGAAAACCTGATGGATATGCTGGATGAGATCCGGAAAACCTATGACCTGTCCATTCTGATGACCACCCATGATTTTTCCATGCTGGACCGCTATGCCGACCAGGTGGTTCTCATTGACCGTCAGGTACTGATCTCCGGAAAGCCCGAGACTGTGCTGAATTCCCCGGAATTCAGCCAGGCATTCCACATGAAAGGAGGCCGGGCATGAGCATTTGGTACGCAATTTGCGACATTCTCCCCATTCCCATGCTGCACTGGGATTTTATGAAAAATGCCCTGCTGGCACTGCTGCTGATGGCCCCTCTGTTTGGTCTGATGTCCACTATGATCGTCACCGGGCGGATGAGCTTCTTCTCCGATGCCCTGGGCCACTCCGCCTTCACCGGCATTGCCATCGGTTCTATCTTTGGACTGGCTTTTCCCATTTGGGGTGCCGTAGGCTTCAGTGTTATGTTTGCACTGCTGTTTTCCTATGTCCGCAGTCGCTCCAACCAAGCCGCAGATACCATTATCGGCGTGTTTTCCAGCACAGCCGTAGCCTTGGGCATTTTTGTGGCCACCCTGGGAGGCGGCAGCTTCACCAAATACAATAAGTACCTGATCGGAGATATTCTCTCCGTAACACCGGAGGAAATCGTCTTGCTGGCATTGGTATTGATTTGCGTGGTGATTTTCTGGATACTGTTCTCCAACCGGCTCAGTCTGACTGCCATTCATCCCCAGTTGGCTTCCTCCAGGGGCATTCCCGTGGGACTGTCCCAGACACTGTTCACCGTTGCCATCGCCGTGGTGGTTACCTTGAGCATTTCCAGCGTAGGTCTGCTGATCCTCAACTCCCTTCTGGTACTGCCTGCAGCTTCTGCCAGAAATGTTTCCCGGAATCTGAAGGAATATCATTTGCTTTCCGTGCTGTTTGCCCTCTTTGCCGGAATTGGCGGATTGACGGTATCCTATTACCTGGGAAGTTCTGCCGGTGCTGCCATCAGCCTCATTCTGGCAGGAATTTTTGCCGTTACCTTTGGCCTTCGGAAAGTGAGGGGTTAAAATGGAAGTAACCATGCAGGTTATCGCCCGGATGCACAGCGATTTTGCCACAAAATTCGGCATCCCCCGCCAGAGCGGACTGGTGGAACAGCTGCGCTCCACCATCGTCTTTGAACCAGAATTCCGCAATGCTGACGCTCTGCGTGGCATTGAAGATTTCTCCCACCTGTGGATCATCTGGCAGTTTTCTGAGGCTGTCCGCCAGGGCTGGTCTCCCACTGTCCGTCCTCCCCGGCTGGGAGGCAATACCCGGATGGGTGTATTTGCCACCCGTTCCCCTTTCCGTCCCAACAATATGGGACTTTCCAGCGTAAAGCTTCTGGGAGTGGAGCACACAGCAGAGTTTGGTACAGTGCTCCATGTAGGCGGTGCGGACTTAATGGATGGAACTCCTATTTTTGATGTAAAACCTTACATTCCATACAGCGACTGCCATGGCGATGCTACCGGCGGATTCACGGATACTGCCGGCGATTTCCTGCTGGAAGTGGACTTTCCCCTGGAACTGCTGAAAAGGCTGCCGTCAGATAAGCAGGACGCTGCCATTGGTGTGCTGTCCCACGATCCCCGGCCTTCTTATCAGAAAAATGCTGACCGCATTTATGGTCTGACCTTTGCCGGATTTGATATCCGCTTCCGGGTAAAGGATAGCACTCTGACGGTAATCGAAGTAAACAAGGTATCATTTTAGGGATATCCGCTTTGGCGGATATCTCTTTTTCTGTCTGGTAATCGGAACAGGAATATGCTAGAATACGTTTATAAATTCGGAGGAGGGGTTTGTCCATGACGAGAGAAGAAATCTTCGCACAGATGTACAGCACGGAAGAAGTATATCCGCCGCCGTTGGAAGCCAAAAGCGCCCTGCTGGAAGTGACCATTGGCTGCAGCTACCGCAAATGCAGATTCTGCGATTTTCCCCGGGACGGTTTCTCCATCGCATCCATGTCAGAAATCGCCCGGAAGATCGAATTGCTGCGGCTGGTCATTGACGGCAATCCCCGGCTCCACCTTCTGGGCTGCAACCCCTTCTGCCTGCACACACAGCAGCTGCTTTCCATTTTGGGAATGATCCATGACCGCCTTCCCTGCGTTCGGGAGGTTTCCATGTATGCACGGGCAGACGATGTGCTGAAAAAAAGTGAAGAAGAGCTTACTCTTCTGGCGCAAGCCGGTATCACCGATCTGCACATCGGTCTGGAAAGCGGCAGCAATGCCGTACTGGCGCTTCATGAAAAAGGAGAAACTGCCGAAGATATCGAAGCTGCCCTGTACGCTCTGGAAAAATGTGGTATCCACTACCATCTGACTGCCATTCCGGGTCTGGGTGGCCGGGAACTCAGCATGGAGCATGCGGTGAAAACCGCCGCACTGATCTCCCGCCATGTTCCTTTCAGTATCTGGTGCATTATGCTGAAGGTCTGGCCCAATACCCCCCTGGCACAAATGGTGGCAGACGGAGAATTTCAGCCTCTGACACCGCTGGAAACCCTCCGGGAGGAACGGGAAATGGTAAGCAGGATCCAGCTGAACATGCCTTGCCTGTATGTGGATTCCACGGTTCTGCAACGATGCAGCATCATCGCCATGCTGCCGAAGCAGAAGGAATCCATGCTCAAGCAGATGGATCAGCTCATTGCACAGGAGGAAATCCAGCAGTCTTAGGGCAGCTGGATTTCCTTGGGGTATTCTTCCACATCCAGATCCCGGTAAGGATAGATCCGTCCGCCGGACTGAATACTGCTGCGGTGCTGTTCCAGCAGCCGAACAATGTCATAAACATCGATCCAGATTTCAGAATCGCATTCCTTCTGGCTCTCATCAAAAACAAGCTGGAGCCCAAAATGCAGGTGAACCGTCTCGATATTATTCACATTTTCCTTGTCTGAATAGCCAGTCCTGCCCATAAATCCAATGAGATCTCCCGCCTGCACGATATCCCCCTCAGCAAGGCCCGGCGCATAAGGTCTGTCCTTCTGCAGATGGGCATAATAGTAGTAGCGTCTGCTGTCAAAGGAGCGGATGCCAACACGCCAGCCCCCATACCGGTTCCAGCCCATGGCTTCCACGACACCACCCTCTACCGCCACCACCGGTGTTCCCAGAGCGCCCATCATATCATGGCCCAGGTGCTTGCGCTTGAATCCAAAGGATCGGGCTGCTCCAAAATCATCACTGTGGCTGTACCCATAGCCCGCTGCAATGGGAGAAAAGGCTTTCAGTCCGTACTGCGGTTTCCACTGACCATCCTTTTCGATGGCATAACTTCCCAACAGGCCGCCCAGAGCCGCAGTATAGGCCCGGTGATAATAATCATAGTATTGATACAGGTTGTCGAGAAGTTCTTCCGGAGATTTGTCCTTTTTCAATTCCCCTGCTGCCTTTTTCACGGATTTCAGGTCACAGCTTCCTCCTGTCCGGCAAGCTGCCAGAGAAAGAATATCGATCCAGGAAATATGCTTCTCTGCATCAAAGGAGGCAATATCCTGCTCCATAGCATATTGGAGGGATTCAAAGGGGATCCGAAAATCCACCCATTTTATGGTATTGGCCTGTACCGGGATCACCAGTACTGAAATACACAATAATAATACGAAAAACCGCCGCAGCATCCTCTCACCTCTTTGCGTTAGGATGTCATGCAGCGGTATTTTTTATTTGTGGAAATTATTTCAGATCCCGAACAACGTCCTTCGCCACCCGGTAGATATCTGCCATGGTATTGAGGGATGTGATCTCCCGCTTGTAAAAGCTGGCATGGGAAACGCCCCGAAGATACCAGGCAAAGTGCTTCCGGGCTTCCAGACAGGCGATCTTCTCACCGTGATCCTCTTCAGACAGCTGAAACTGCTTCACAGCCATGGCGATGCGGTCTGCAAGAACGGGTCTGCCGGGATACGCTTCTCCCCGGAGGGCGTATGCCACTTCCTCAAAAATCCAGGGATCACCAAAGGTGCTGCGCCCGATCATGATGCCATCGGCTCCGGTGCGCTTCATACACTTTACAGCGGCCTCTCCACCGGTGATATCTCCGTTGGCAATGACCGGAATGGAAAGCTGATCCTTGACCTTATGGATATAGTCCCAGTCCGCCACACCGGTATAGAGCATAGCCCGGGTTCGGCCATGGACGGCCACCATGGCCGCACCATTATCTTCCATCCGCTTGGTAAAGTCCAGAACATTGATATTGCCCTTGTCCCAGCCCAGGCGGCACTTGACAGTAACAGGCACATCCACCGCTTTCACAACGGCAGACAATATCTCCCCTGCCAGTTCGGGGGTGCGCATAAGGCCGCAGCCATCACCGGAATTGGCAATTTTCGGCATAGGGCAGCCCATATTGATATCGATAAAATCACAGCCGGAGATCTCCAGCGCAAGCCGGGCGCCCTCTGCCATGATGGCAGGGTCATTGCCGAAGATCTGGGCACCGCAGATGCTGCCTGCATTTTTCCGCAGCAGCTTGGCACTTTTTTTATCCTGGTACACCAGCGCCCGGGAGGATACCATCTCCGTCACCGTCACACCGGCACCCAGCTCTGCGCAGATGGTGCGGAACGCCCAGTCCGTCACGCCGGCCATAGGCGCCAGGAATACCGGATTATTTACTTCTATATTTCCAATATACATAAAATATAATCCACCTCTCAAAACAGGTGGATTATATCATATTCTGCTTCGTTACGCAAGTCAGAACAGCACCGTCATCAGCCAGGCAAGGCCGGTAAGCAAAGCGCCTCCTGTGGCCCAGAATGCGCCATACAGATACAGATGCCGCTTTCGTTCCGTCTTATCCGTACCGTGGATGATCTGCCGTGCTTCCTTGAGCAGAGCTTCATCCGTGATCCCTTCGCCCATATTCTCTTTCAGAATAAAAATGGCCTGATCAAACAGCTTCGGCTCGGGCGCATCCACCACAATGACCTGCCGGGAAATACCTTTTACCATATTTTACCGCCTCCTTACAGAGGCAGTATGCCCATCAGAAAGGAAGCTTATTCCTGCTCTTTTGGCCGCTTATAGCGTCCCTGGGGTTCCCATTCCGGAAGAGGATAGCGCTGCATGGCACCAAATACCCGCTCCTTCAGATCAGGATAGGTCTGGCTGAGATTGTAGATCAATTCCTTAACCTCTGTGCGCTTTGTGGTTTTATCCACAGGGCAGCGGTTCTCCACCACAGGAAGCTCTTTCCGGTTTGCGAAATTATCCACTGTCCGCTCATGGATGTAGAGCATGGGCCGGATCTGAATGATCCCAGTTCTGTCCAGATTGGTCACAGGCTGAAAGCAGCCGATCCGGCCTTCAAACAGCAGATTCATCACAAAAGTTTCCACCGCGTCATCGTAATGGTGCCCCAAAGCCAACTTATTGAAGCCCAAGTCCAGAATCGCCTGGTTCAGCGCTCCCCGGCGCATTTTGGCACACATGGAGCAGGGATTTTTTTCCTTGCGGTGGTCAAAAATGATGGGAGCGATTTCTGTTTTTATAATATGGTACGGAACATTGATCTGCTCACAGAGCCTTGCAACGCCGGAATAATCCATTCCAAGGCCCATGTCAATAGTAATGGCATGCAGTTCAAAGGGCTGATTGAAATATTCTCTCAGACCAGCCAGCAGAACCAGCAAGACAAGAGAGTCCTTTCCTCCAGAGACACCAACGGCGATTTTGTCTCCCGCTGAAATCATATGATAATCGTCCACGCAGCGGCGAACAAGGCCCATAAGCTTTTGCATAGTTGGATTTTCCTCCATATTTTTCTAAAAATGAGATGTGAGAAAACGCGAGCATTTAAGAGCATTTAAGAGCATTTAAAAGCTTATCTCCTGTTTCAGAAATTTTCTCAAAATTGCTGTTGACATTTGATTTTGGGTGTGGTATAAGAATCTAGCGATTTGAAGATATTGTACTTCAAGTACAGAAGAATGTCAAAATATTTTACCTAATTGGAGGAACGCATAATGTCCACTACTCTGCTGAAGAAGGAGACCCTGGAGCGCAAGTGGTACGTCATCGATGCAGCCGGCAAGCCCCTGGGCCGTACCGCTGTTATCGCTGCCAACATCCTGCGCGGCAAGCACAAGGCTGACTTCACCCCCAACGTTGACTGCGGTGATTTCGTCATCATCATCAACACCGACAAGGCCGTTCTGACCGGCAAGAAGCTGGAGCAGAAGAAGTACTACCGTGTATCCGGCTGGATCGGTGGCCTGAAGGAAACCAAGGCCCGCGACATGATGAACACCCGCTCCGACTACGCTATGGAGCTGGCCGTCAAGGGCATGCTGCCCAAGAACACCCTGGGTAAGCACGCTATGACCCGTCTGCACCTGTACAAGGGCGCTGAGCACAACCACGCTGCCCAGAAGCCCGAAGCCTGGACCCTGGACTAATTGGAGGTAACTTAGAATGTACGAGAGCAAGAAGAAGTATTTTTACGGCACCGGCCGTCGTAAGTCCTCCGTGGCCCGCGTTCGCGTTTACGAGAACGGCACCGGCTCCATCATCATCAATGGCCGCGACATCGACGAGTACTTCGGTCTGGAGACCCTGAAGCTGATCGTTCGTCAGCCCCTGGTCACCACCGACATGCTGGGCAAGGTTGACATCGTTGTCACCGTCGCCGGCGGCGGCGTTTCCGGCCAGGCCGGCGCT
>JAFSAP010000075.1 GCA_017440925.1 Oscillospiraceae bacterium
GATTGAGAATGTGGCCACTATCATGCGGCTCCTTTGCGATGCGATCATCCGGTTATCAATCGCTTCCATCTTCCATCCTACATCAAAAAAGGAGCATTAACATGAACGAAAAGAAGTATTTGAAATGGTATCACAAAGTCGGCTACGGTGCTGGTGATATTGCCGGCAACTGCGTATACGCATTGCTGACCGCATTCATGATGATCTATCTGACCGACACCATCGGTATGAGCATGGGTGTTGTCAGTACCCTGATCGCACTTTCCAAGGTTTTTGACGGTGTATCCGACTTCTTCTTCGGCAGACTGATCGATAAGACCCACACCAAGATGGGTAAGGCCCGCCCCTGGATGCTGTGGCCCTATATCGGCTGTGCAGTTACTCTGGTTGCCTGCTTCTCCATTCCCACCAGCTGGGGTCAGACCGCACAGTACATCTTCTTCTTCCTGTCTTACACCCTGCTGAACGCAGTCTTCTTCACCGCTAACAACATTGCATACGCATCTCTGACCGCACTGATCACCAAGAACACCAGCGAGCGTGTCCAGATCGGTTCTCTGCGTTTCATCTTTGCGTTCGCAACCAAGATCGTCATTGAGGCTGTTACCATCTATGCTGTGGCATGGCTTGGCGGCGGTGTTACTGGCTGGAGAACCATCGCAATCATCTATGCCATTGTTGGTGTAATTACGAACACCTTGTCCGTCTTCTCTGTCAAGGAACTGCCCGAGGAAGACGAGGGTGCTGAGAAGAATGAGAAGAAGGAAAACGACCTCACTTTCCTGCAGTCCTTCAAGGTTCTGCTCAAGAATAAGTACTACTTGATCATCTGCTTCAGCTATATCCTGACCCAGCTCTACGCCTCTGTTATTGGTATCGGAACCTACTACACCAAGTATATCATGGGCGATGAAACGATTTTCAGCACCATCTCCCTGGCCATCAACATCACCATGGTCGTATCCCTCACCGTTCTGCCCATGGTCATTAAGAAGCTCGGTGGCATGTACAAGCTGAATATCTGGGGTTATGTGCTGGCCGCTGTGAGCAGAGTTGGCGTCATGGTGGCAGCTTACATGGGCAGCCTGCCCCTGATGCTGGCCTTCACCGCAGTTTCTACCATCGGTATTGCACCGCTGCAGGGTGACATGAATGCTCTGATCGCTTGCTGCTCCGAATATACCACGCTGACCACCGGCCACAGACTGGAGGGCATGATGTATTCCTGCTCCTCTCTGGGCATCAAACTGGGTGGTGCTCTGGGTACCGCAATCTGCGGCTGGCTGCTGGATGCTGCCGGCTACGTGGAAAACGCAGCCGTACAGACCGCTTCTACTGTCAATATGCTGAACTTCCTGTACCTGTGGATGCCTATCCTGATCAACGCAGGTGTTGGCTTCCTGCTGGTCTTCCTGCGGGTTGAAAAGGCAAACAAGGATCTGATGGCCGCTCGCAAGTAAGCTCCTTGCCTACATTTTCCCACAAAACTTTAAGAGCGGATCCAGAAGGGTCCGCTCTTTCCATATCCTGTCCTATTTGGTGGTTACCTATGAAATCAAAACGAATCATCATGTCCCTTTTAGGCGTTGTTATTACAGCGATCAGTATCGGCGCATTCAAGTTTGCTGAATTTGGTGTCGATCCGTTCCAGTCATTTATGAGTGGTATGGATACACTGATCCCCATTGATTTTGGAACACTTTATGTCATCATAAACACTGTGCTTATTCTCTTCTCCTTCCTTTTTGATCGACATTATATCGGCATTGCCACACTGATGAACCTTTTTCTGTTGGGCTATGTCGCTGACTTTGCTTTGGGTTTGTTGATTTCCCTGATTCCAGAACCCACATGCTTTGTCCGCGTGGCATTTTTCCTATTCGGATTTTTGTTTCTGTGCCTTGGTTCGTCTTTATACATGTCTTCGGATCTGGGTGTTTCCACCTATGATGCAATCGCACTCATCTTCACAAATAAGTGGAGGCAGGGTAAATTCAAGGCCATGCGTATCTGCACAGATATCACTTGCGTCGGGCTGGGAATCAGTACCTATCTGATCAGCGACGGCCCTGCAAACGGAATTTCCTCCTTTATTGGTATTGGTACGATATTCACTGCCTTTTGCATGGGACCGCTAATCGATCTTTTCAACAAAAAGATATCGAAACCGTTACTTCAAAGCAAAGGAAACATTGGTATTCCGGCATAAAAACACCTTAATCATTTGATATAATGCAACAGCCCCGGAGATAACTCCGGGGCACATTTTATTAAGATGCGGTGAACTGCGAGTATCATTGTATTCCAAATCCTTCATTTCCTCGTTCAATTGCGAACTGGAACATCTCTTCGTGGGTAGGATATTGAAGTTCCTCAAAGCCATTTTCTTGCGTGAATGAAATTACACGTCGTTCCCAGTTTACCCATATAGAAAATACCGGCTCCTCTTTTCTCTCGTCCATAGCATCAGTTGTTTCCGCCGGTGGGAATATATGGACGGATGGCATTGGCCACATTGTAGATGGGCATGGTCTGCAGCCAGACACGACCGGGGCCGGTCAGTACTGTATTAAACAAGCCTTCGCCACCGAAGAAGATGTTCTTTGCTCCATGAACCTGCTGAATATCCATCTGGACAGAAGGCTCAAAACCTGCAACATTGCCAGTGTCCACAATGATGCTCTGACCGGGTTTCAGGTTATACTCCATGAGATCGCCATCGATCTCCACGAAGGCCGTGCCTCGGCCGGAAAGCCTCTGCATGATGAAACCCTCGCCGCCGAAGAAACCGGCACCCAGGCGTTTCTGGAAGTGGATGGAGAGGTTAACACCCGCTTCAGCCGCTAGAAAGGCACTCTTCTGAACGATCATCTCCTGACCGGGAGCAATGTCGATAACCTTGATCTCACCGGGGAAGCTGGAAGTAAAGGCAATCATGCCTGCACCGCCCCGAGCGGTATAGTGGTTCTGGAACATACTCTCACCGGAGAATGCCTTGGAGAACATTCGGCCAAGACCACCGCCGTGGGTCTCCATCTGCATATTAGGGCTCATCCATGCCATGGAGCCCTTCTCGGTGATCATCTTCTCACCGTTTTCCAGATTACAAATGACAACGGGAAAGCTCCCGC
>JAFSAP010000009.1 GCA_017440925.1 Oscillospiraceae bacterium
CGACCGGGTTTCTGATACCATTAAGGAAGTCCAGCTGGAAGGCAAGGTCAAGAAGCTGATCGGCGTTAAGGGCGAGTACGAAGGCAAGGTCGTCATCCTGGCTACCGGTGCATTCCCCCGTCCCATCGGCTGCAAGAACGAGGCTCAGTTCGTTGGTAAGGGCATTTCCTTCTGCGCTACCTGCGATGCTAACTTCTTCGAAGACTTCGAAGTATTCGTTGTCGGCGGCGGCGACTCCGCTGTTGAAGAGGCTATGTACCTGACCAAGTTCGCACGCAAGGTCACCATTATCCATCGCCGTGACGAGCTGCGCGCTGCCAAGTCCATTCAGGAGAAGGCATTCAAGAATCCCAAGCTGAACTTCATGTGGGATACCGTTGTTGAAGAAGTCCAGGGTGAAGAGCTGCTGAACAAGATGATTCTGAAGAACGTTAAGACCGGCGAGCTGACCACCTACGAAGCTGACGAAGAGGACGGCCTGTTTGGTCTGTTCGGCTTCATCGGCATGGTTCCCAACAGCACCCTGTTTGAAGGCATCATCGACATGGAGCGCGGCTACATCAAGACCGACGAGAACATGCACACCAACATCGAAGGCGTTTATGCTGCCGGCGATATCCGTGTGAAGTCCCTGCGTCAGGTCGTTACCGCTGCTGCTGACGGTGCTATCGCTGCAATGCAGGCAGAGCATTACCTGGCTAACCTGGAGTAATCCTCGTTTATAATTTTTAATTTCAACTAAAGGAGATTAACAACTATGCTCGAAGTCGATAAGAATACTTTTGGTCCCGAAGTTCTGGAAGCCCCCGGCAAGATCCTGGTTGACTTCTACGGTGATGGCTGCGTTCCCTGCGCTGCTCTGATGCCCCACATCCACGCTATGGAGCCCAAGTACCCCACCATTAAGTTCTGCGCTATGAACACCACCAAGGCTCGCCGTCTGGCCATCAGCCAGAAGATCCTGGGCCTGCCCGTTATCGCTATCTACGAGAACGGCGTTATGATCGACTCCCGCGTCAAGGAAGAGGCAACTCCCGAGGCTTGCGAAGAGATGATCAAGGCTCACGCTTAATTGCTGGGCACAATTTAATTTGTTAGTTAGCATTTATGCTTTCTATATCTATCCTTGAAGGAAGGAGGAAAAAGTGACATGGCAATTTTAGCTGGCAAGAAGGTCATCATCATCGGTGACCGTGACGGCATTCCCGGACCCGCCATTGAGGAGTGCGCAAAGAGCGCAGGTGCCGAAGTGGTGTTCTCCTCCACGGAGTGCTTTGTGTGAACTGCCGCTGGTGCAATGGACCTGGAAAATCAGAAGCGCGTTCTGGCTCTGACTGAAGAGCACGGTGCAGAGAACATTGTTGTTCTGCTCGGTGCATCCGAAGGCGAAGCTTCCGGACTGGCTGCTGAAACCGTCACCAATGGTGACCCCACTTTCGCAGGTCCCTTGACAGGAGTCCAGTTGGGACTCTCGGTGTTCCACGTGTGCGAAGAAGAAATCAAGAGCGAAGTCGACCCCGCTGTTTACGACGAGCAGTGTGGTATGATGGAGATGGTCATGGATATCGACGATATCGCAGGCGAAATGTCTTCCATCCGTGCTGATTTCTGCAAGTACCTGTAATTTCTTCGGGTAGCTTAAATATTGTGCACGCAGGGCGGCGGCTTTAGCCGCCGCCCGTTTTCCTTTATTCCCGCAAGGATTTATTTCTTGTTATTATAACGATTTGTGTTTCTATCAGAAATTCAAATAAATTTATTATCAGAGAGGACGATTTCCTATGAAGACTGTAATCAAGGGCGCAGGTTACATCCTGGCTCATACCCCTGATATGGTACTGCACAATGGTACCACCCAGACCACCGAGCGTATCGTCAATCCCGACTCCGAGTATCTGAAGCAGCTGCCCAACCACCTGCGTGATTGGAACACTGTTCTGGCTTACTGGCCCAACCAGGTTTACATCGGCAACAAGACCCCCGATGAACTGGCTGCCATTCCCCAGCCCTGGTTCGAGCAGACCTGTGACGTCAATGCCCGTTACGGCAAGTACGGCCAGATGATGCCCCAGGAAGAGTTCCTGCTGCTGATGCAGGCTGTCGACGTTTTCGATCTGGTCAAGCTGGAAAAGTCCTTTGTTGCTGAGCATAAGGCTGCTTTTGCTGCCAACGAGATGATCGACGAGACCATCGTTGCCCGTGTTAAGGACGGCATCGAGGGTGAAGAAATCGCTCGCCTGGTGAACGAAGAGCACTCCGAGCCCCTGTACCACCACAACGTTCTGGTCGGCTGCGTCAACCGCGCACACGACATCGACGTGAACCTGTCCAGCCATGTCATGCACGAGAACATGGTCTCCAAGGCATCCTCCGTTCTGGCTCTGCTGTCCGCACTGAAGAACGCCGGTGTTGCTAAGGAAGACGTTGAGTACGTTGTTGACTGCTGTGAAGAGGCTTGCGGCGACATGAACCAGCGCGGCGGCGGCAACTTCGCTAAGGCTACTGCTGAGATCGCTGGCCTGGTCAATGCTACCGGCTCCGACGTCCGTGGCTTCTGCGCAGGTCCCGCTCACGCTCTGATTGACGCTGCTTCTCTGGTTGCTGCCGGCACCTTCAAGTGTGTTGTTGTCACCGCTGGTGGCTGCACCGCTAAGCTGGGTATGAACGGCAAGGACCATGTCAAGAAGGGCATGCCCATCCCCGAAGATATGATCGGCGGCTTCGCAGTTGTTCTGACTGCTGACGACGGCGTTTCTCCCGAAGTCAACCTGCAGATCGTTGGCCGTCACACTGTCGGCACCGGTTCCGCTCCTCAGGCTGTTATTCAGAGCCTGGTTACCGAAGCTCTGGACCGCAACGGCCTGAAGATCACCGACATCGATAAGTTCGCTCCCGAGATGCAGAATCCCGACTGCACCAAGCCCGCTGGCGCTGGCGACGTGCCTCTGGCTAACTACAAGATGATCGCTGCTCTGGCTGTTAAGCGCGGCGAAATCGGTCGTGCCGACATTGCTTCCTTCGCTGAGAAGTACGGCCTGCCCGGCTGGGCTCCCACTCAGGGCCACATTCCCTCCGGCGTTCCTTCCATCGGCTACTTTGTTGACGAGATCAAGGCTGGCCGCCTGAACAAGTGCATGATCATCGGTAAGGGCTCCCTGTTCCTGGGCCGTATGACCAACCTGTTCGACGGTGCTTCCTTCGTCATCCAGCCCAACTCCGGCCCCGAGGCTCCCGCTGGCGTTTCCGAGGACGAAGTCAAGAAGATGATCGCCAAGGCTATGCGCGAGTTTGCTGCATCCCTGCTGGCTGCAGAAGAATAAGGGAGGATTTCCCTATGAATCTGGAAAAAATCATTGCTGCTACCTTCCAGGAGATGGCACAGGGTCTGGAGACCGGTTCTTTCGGCCGCCGTCCCAAGATCGCTCTGACCGGTATGGGCAGCGAGCACGGCGAGGTCAACTCCATCGCCGCTGCCAAGATGGCTGCAGACCGCGGCGTCGATGTCTACTACATCGGCACCCTGGAGGCTCCCGGTGTCACCACCATCCACGTTGAGAACGAGGATGAGGGCCACAAGAAGATGGACGAGATGCTGGCAAAGCACGAGATCGATGGCTGTGTCACCATGCACTATCCCTTCCCCATCGGTGTTTCCACCGTTGGCCGCGTTGTCACTCCTGCCAAGGGCAAGCAGATGTTTGTGGCTAACACCACCGGCACCTCTTCCACCGACCGCATCGAGGGCATGATCAAGAACACCATCGCTGGTATCATCACTGCCAAGTCCTGCGGCATTGCTGAGCCCACTGTCGGCATTCTGAATGTTGACGGCGCACGTCAGTGCGAAATGGCTCTGAACAAGCTGAGAGAAGGCGGCTACGACTTCAAGTGGGCTACCTCTGCCCGTGCTGACGGCGGCGCTGTCCTGCGTGGCAACGACGTGCTGATGGGCACCCCCGATGTCATGGTTATGGACTCCCTGACCGGCAACGTCATGGTCAAGATGCTGTCCTCCTTCACCACCGGCGGCTCCTTCGAGTCCACCGGCTATGGCTACGGCCCCGGTATCGGCCAGGGTTACGAGAACCTGGTTCTGATCGTCTCCCGCGCTTCCGGCGCTCCCCTGATCGCCAATGCTCTGGAGTTTGCTGCACAGCTGGTCAAGGGCAAGGTCTTCGAGGTTGCCAAGGCTGAGTACGCTGCTGCTGAGAAGGCTGGCCTGTCCAAGATCCTGGCTGAGCGTAAGGCTGCTGCAGCTCCTGCTGCCGCTGCTGCTGAAGAAGTCAAGGCACCCCCCGCTGAGCCCTGCACCGCTTCCATCCCCGGCGTTGAAGTCATGGACCTGGAAGATGCAGTTAAGGTTCTGTGGAAGGCTGGCATCTATGCCGAGTCCGGCATGGGCTGCACTGGCCCCATCGTTATGATGGCTCCCGCAAACCTGGAGAAGTCTAAGGAATTGCTGAAGGCAGCTGGCTATATCAGCTAAGTTCGGAAAGGATGGATCCGGCATGGCATATATTAAAGTTCACGACAAGCTGTTGAACATGGACTGGGAATACGAGAAGGAATACATTATCGACCTGGTTCAGTATCACAACAAGCAGGTCTACCTGTACTTTGACGAGGTCAAGACCGATGAGCACGGCTTCATTCACTGGGATATGGAGAACTGGTGCTGCATCGATGGCCACCGTTTCATCTGCAGCTATGGTAATAACGGCAGAATCGAAAGAGAATTCGGCGGCTACAACATCTTCGACATGGATAAGTACTTCCAGCCTGAAAAGGCAAGGCTTGTAGAGCTGGCTTAAACGTAATATTTCAAGGTACCGTGGGGCTTTGCCCCACGGTATCGTCGTTAATGGGGGATGTAATCGTGATTACATATGATCGTTTTGAAGAATGTGAAAAGGATCTGACCAGAGAACAGCTCATCGATCTGATGGTAAATGAAAACCGTCAGGTATACCTGCACTTTAACGAGATAAAAGCAGATGAAGATGATTATCTTCACTGGGATCTGGAAAACTGGACAACAGTGGACGGCGGTCACCGCTTTATCCGCAGCTATGGCTTAAAAGGCCGGATCCTGGCTGATGAATTCAGCGGTTACAATGTCTACGACATGACGAAGTTTTTCCTGCCGGAAACAGCGGACAAACTGGAACTTGCATAAAAGGAAAGGACGCAGGCTGGCTGGGTCCTTTTTTCTGTGGAAAGGGAGGACCATTTTCGGGAAAACAAGAAAAAGGGTATCGATTCTGCAAGGACGGGAATACTGTAAACCAGAAACGGAAAGTTGGGGACAGTATTCATGGAAAAGCGAAACTATCAAAAAGGATTCTTGCCCTATGCAGCAGCGGCGCTGCTGGTTGGCCTGGTGGGTGGATTCAGTGCCGTTCTGGGGCCTGCCTTTGTAAGAGATCTGGGCCTTGCATATAATAATACCACCTGGACAGCTCTGGCAACGGCGGTAACAACGGCGGCCTTTGCACCCATCATGGGAAAACTGGCGGATGCTGTGGGCAGACGAAGAATGCTGCTGCTGGGTCTGGCGGTATATACCCTGGGCAATGCACTGACTGCCATGGCACCATCGCTGATGGTTATGCTTCTGGCGAGGCTTGTGGTGGGCACGGGAACCGCTGCCATTGCGCCTGTGGTCATTGCCTATATTCTGACGGAATTCCCGCCAGAGAAGATTGCAAAGGGATTTTCCCTGTATATGCTGATTTCCAGCGGGGCAGTGGTCATAGGCCCCACCGCAGGCTCCTGGATCATCAGCAACTGGGGCTGGCGCGCAATGATCTGGCTTTGCACAGCGCTGTGTGGACTGGCGCTTCTCTACTGCATTTTCGTGCAGGAGGAGAACAAAACCAGAGAAAATGCCCTCGCGGGATTTGATGCGGCGGGCGCAGTGCTGGTGGTTGTGTTTTTCAGCCTGGCGTTGTGTGTCCCGTCTTTTGGGCAGAACCTTGGATGGGATTCTGCGGTGTTTCGGATCATCTTTGTTGCAGCAGTCCTTGCGCTGTTGGCATTGGTGACAGCGGAGAAGAGAGCACTTAGTCCCATTCTGCCGCTGGATATTTTAAAACAGAAGCGTTTTCTGCTTTCTGTACTGGCACTTTTTCTGACCCAGGGACTGATGCAGGCCAATATGACCAATACCATTGTCTTTGTGGAGTATACCCAGCCGGGAAATACGGTGGTGTCAGGGTTTGCTGTCTCCGTCATGTATATCGGTATGGCGCTGGGTGCTGTGGCTTTGGGGCCGCTGGCGGACAAATATGAACCCAAACTGGTGCTGACCGGATCCCTGGCGCTGACGGCGGCAGGCTGCGGCATCATGTTGTTCTTTTCCCAAAGCGCACCCGCAGGCTTGCTGATGCTGTCGCTGGGGATTCTGGGCTTTGGTCTGGGAGCAAACGGCACCATTTTTATGAAAGTGGTTCTGTCGGGGATTCCCCGAAAAATGGCTGGAGCCGGAACGGGAACCTATGGCTTGTTCCGGGATCTGGCAGCACCCTTTGGCGTTGCTGTGTTGGTGCCCATGTTTACCAATGGTATTACAGATGGCATCGAGGAGGGGATGGAGGCTGCAGCAGCGGCAGTCAGTGCGATCCGCACCCTGGCTATTGTTGAAGTGATCTGCGTTCTGGCTGGGATCCTTGTGGTGCGTTTTCTGCCGGATATCCGTTCCGGCAAGACGGAAATATAAATCGGATGCCCACCGGAACCTTCCGGTGGGCTTTTAAAATAGTTCAGACAAATTTAAGGAATCTTTAATAGCTGTCAGCTTGATTTTTCAAGCCTGCTCCCGTATTATGAACACAATAGAAAAAGAGTATTTTGCCATGGAGGAATGAGGATATGAAAATTAGAAGGTACGCATCTGCGGCGGCAGCATTGGCTCTGACAGTGATCCTGTCTGCCTGCGGCGCAGATGGTGCGGGAGTATATGTTCAGTCAGTCAGCTCCCTTTCCGGCATGGGCGGCATTGCTCCCGGCGACCGGTTTGCAGGCATCGTGGTGTCCGAACATGTGGCAGAGATCGAAAAGGATGGGGAAAAGACCATTGCAGAGGTGCTTGTGAAGGAAGGCGATGATGTCAAAGAAGGAGATGCCCTTTTTTCTTACGATACGGAAGAACTGCAGCTGACCCTGGACAAGCAGCGTCTGGAGCTGGAGCAGCTCAAGGCCACCATTGAAAACTACAAATCCCAGATCACGCAGCTGGAACGGGAGCGGGACCGGGTCTATGGCTCTGACAAGCTGCAGTACACCGTCCAGATCCAGTCCACCCAGGTGGATCTGAAGGAATCGGAGCTGAAGCAGAAAACCAAGGAGACGGAGGTTGCCAAGTCCGAGGATATCCTGGCCAATGCCACCGTTGTGTCTCCCGTCACAGGCCGGATCCAGGCGGTCAATGAAAATGGAACAGATAATTACGGAAACCCACTGCCTTACATCACTATCCAGCAGTCCGGCTCCTACCGGGTGAAGGGAACGCTGGGAGAACTGCAGCGGGGCGGTATTACGGAGGGGAGCACCATGAAGATCCTCTCCAGAACAGATGAAACGCAGTCCTGGAGCGGCACCGTTTCTCTGGTGGACTATGAAAACCCCACCCAGGAAAATGGAAACAACATGTACGGCATGGCCACCGATGAAATGACCACCTCCAGCAAATATCCCTTCTATATTGAACTGGAATCCACTGAGGGACTGATCCTGGGCCAGCATGTGTATATCGAACTGGCGGCTGAGGAAGGGAAGTTGTCCGGCGTACCGCTCAGCATGGCTTTCCTTGCCTACGAGGAGGACGGAACCCCTTACGTCTGGGCGGAAAACCATGGGCGGCTGGAAAAACGCACTGTCACCCTGGGAGAAACAGATCCCATGATGGGAACGGTATCCATCCTGGAAGGCCTTACCATGGAAGATTACATTGCCTTCCCGGATCCGGCAGTCTGCCGGGAGGGAGCTGCCACAACCCATTCTGACCCTGCCCAGGCAGAAGCACCGGCAGGAAATGCAGTTGTGGAAGAAGGCGGGGTGGCCTGATGGCAATTCTGAAACTGACAGACATCTGCAAGGACTACCAGCAGGGAAGAGAGCCTGTCCGGGTACTGAAAAACATCAATCTGACCGTGGAGCGGGGGGAGTATCTGGCGATCATGGGCCCCTCCGGTTCCGGAAAAACCACCCTTATGAATCTGATCGGCTGTCTGGATGTTCCCACCTCCGGCACCTATGAATTGGATGGAAAGAATCTGAAGGATCTGAGCGATGATGCCCTGGCAGAAATCCGCAACAAGCACATCGGGTTCGTATTCCAGAGCTTTCACCTGATGCCCAAGCTGGATGCCCGCGACAATGTGGCGCTGCCTTTGCTTTACGGTGATGTGCCGCTGAAGGAACGCCGGGAGCGGGCTGAGGAGGCATTGAAGGCAGTCGGCCTGGAAGACCGGATGGATTTTCTTCCCAACCAGCTTTCCGGTGGACAGTGCCAGCGCATTGCCATCGCCCGGGCCATGGTGGGAAAACCGGATATCCTGCTGGCGGACGAGCCTACCGGTGCGTTGGATACCAAGTCCGGCAATCAGATCATGGAAATTTTCCGGAAGCTGAGCGATGAGGGCATGACCATCATCATGATTACCCATGAACCGGCCATTGCGGCCTGTGCCGATAAGATCTACCACATTCTGGACGGTGAACTCCGCACGGAGGATACCGGAAAGGAGGCTGCCCATGAAGAAGATTGATGGAAAACTCCTTTGGAAAACCAAAAAGAAGCAGATCCTGCTTGCGGTCATCATCGTGGCAGCCTTGGCGCTGGGCTGCGGCGCCTGGTATTATGCGGGCCACAATAGCTCGGAGCCGGTGTACGTGTATCCTTTCCAGTATATCGGCATGACAGAATACTGGGGCGATTCCCAGGAAAGCCACGGCCCTGTCACCACCGATAAGATCCAGACGGTTTTCCTGTCGGATACCCAGGAAGTGATCGATATTCTGGTGCAGGAAGGAGACACCGTAAAAAAAGGTGACCTTCTGATGACCTTTGACACCACCCTGTCCGATTTGCAGCTGGAGCGCAAGCGGCTGGATGTGGAAAAAAAGAAGCTGCAGCTGGAGGATGCCCAGGCAGAGCTGCGTAGGATCAACAGTATGAAGCCTATGTCGATCCCCAGCAATACGAATGACAATGTGACAGATGCCTATCTGGGCCGTGGGATCCGGGCAGAGTATGAGATCTCAGACAACAAGGACTATGACGGCAGCAGCGCACAGAAGGCCATTATCTGCTGGATCCACAGCAATAAGGAGATCGATGATGGCGTTTTCCTGGATATCCAGGACAGAGTGTCCTATTACCAGTATTTGAATACGCCCAAGGAGGAACCGGTAGTGCCTCCGGATGGCGATGATACGACCACAGGTGGAGATGGCACGACTACCGGCGGTGATGGTGCGCCCACCGGCGGCACGGATACCACAGCGGAATCGGGCCTCCAGCAAGCACAAGAACCGTCCAGCGCATCGCAGTTCAGCTATCCCATCGTCAGCAGCTTCCATGTGGTGTTCAAGGTAACTTCCGGCAATATGTCTCTGGGAGAAAAGGTAATCTGGCAGGGTGTGAAAGCCACAGACACCGGAAACCACTTTACCTTCCGCTTTGAAAATGCGGTGATCCCCGACCATATGCTGGTGGATATGGGCGGTGGGGAGGCGTCTGCGGATACGCCCCAGATCGATTTTGGCAGCGGTTATACGGCTGCCCAGATCGCCCAGATGCGTTCTGACCAGCAGAAAAAGATCAAGGATCTGGAATTCCAGATCAAAATGGCGGAAGCTGAATACAAGATCATGCAGACCGAAGTGGACGACGGCAATGTATATGCCCAGATCGACGGCAAAGTGATCTCCTGCCTGACAGAAGAGGAAGCCAAAAAGACCCGGCAGCCGGTGCTGAAGGTGTCCGGTGGCGGCGGCTTCTATGTGGAGGGCTTTGTCAGCGAACTGGAAAAGCACAACATGAAGCCCGGCCAGGAAGTGACCATAAATGACTGGAACAGCGGCATGACCTATACCGGAACCATCCAGTCTGTTGGTGATTTCCCCACCCGGGAGGGTTATTTCAGCGGCAACGGCAACCCCAATGCCTCCTTCTATCCCTTCCAGGTGTTTGTGGAGGAAGATGCCGACCTGCAGGAGGGCAGCTATGTCAGCGTGGTGTACTCTGCTGCAGAAAGTGAAAACGGCATCTATCTGGAAAATCCTTTCCTGCGGACGGAAAAGGGAAAAAGCTATGTGCTGGTGCTGGGCCCGGACGGAAAGCTGGAGCAGCGCTTTGTCACCACGGGAAAATCCCTGTGGGGCAACTATACCCAGATCCTCAGCAATCTGACAGCGGATGATCTGATTGCGTTCCCCTATGGCAAGAACGTTAAACCCGGCGTTGCTGCCATTGAGGGCGATATGAGCAACCTGTATGGATAAGGAGGCAGGCAAATGATTGAAAATATTCGGCTTGCTTTCCAGGGTATCTGGGGCCATAAGCTGCGCTCCGTGCTGACCATGCTGGGCATCATCATCGGTATCGCCGCCATCATCACCATTGTTTCCACCATCAAGGGCACCAATGAACAGATCAAGGAAAATCTCATTGGTGCAGGCAACAATGTGGTGACGGTGCAGCTGAACCAGGGGGGCTATCCCTATGACATGACCTGGAACGGCATTCCCCAGGGGGTACGCCTCATTACGGAAGATACCCGGCGGGAATTGGAGCAGATCGATGGTGTGGAGCAGGTTTCGCTGTACCATGCCCGGAATTATGCGGATTCCGTATATTATCTCAATACCCAGTTCAATGGCGAGGTCTTTGGCATTGACGAGAATTATCTAGAGGTCTACGGCCTGCAGGTAAAATCCGGCCGGGGCTTTACGGAAGCGGACTATACCGATTTCCGGAAGGTGGCTCTGGTGGATGGGAACACCGTGACCAACCTCTTTGGCGGCGATTCTCCGGTGGGGAAGTGTGTGGAGATAAAAGGAGATGTGTTCACTGTGGTGGGTGTGGTGGCACTGAGTGAGGAATTTGCCCCCACCATCCATTCCATCAACGATTACTGGCTCTATGCAGACCGTTCCTCCGGTGCCATTTACCTGCCGGATGCGGTGTGGCCCACAGCCTACCGGTTCGATGAACCGCAGAATGTGGCCATCAAGGTGGCCAATACCGATGTGATGGCCAGCGCCGGACAGGAGGCTGCCGAGCGGCTGACAGAAAAGCAGATCATCAGTCCGGACAGCAGTGATTTTGACTACCGCAGCCAGGATATGCTGGAACAGGCTCAGCAGCTGCAGAGTATGTCGGAATCCACCAATATGCAGCTGATCTGGATCGCAGGCATCTCCCTGCTGGTGGGCGGTATCGGTGTTATGAATATCATGTTGGTTTCCGTCACTGAGCGTACCGGTGAGATCGGTCTGAAAAAGGCCATCGGTGCCAAGAAAAAGCGTATATTGCTGCAGTTTTTGACAGAGGCAGCGGTGCTGACCAGTCTGGGCGGTATCATCGGTGTCGTCAGCGGCATCGGTCTTGCGCAGCTGATCTCCGCCATGATGCAGATCCCCGTTGCCATCGATGTAACGGCAATTCTGATCAGTGTGGTGTTCTCCACGCTGATCGGTGTGGTGTTCGGCCTGCTGCCTGCCACCCAGGCGGCAAACTTAAATCCCATCGAAGCCCTGCGCCGGGATTGAGACAAGAGAATCCCCTCCGCAAGGAGGGGATTTTTGATGCTTGCAGTTCTATTTCTGACAGATATGGATTGAAAAGCACAGAAACCTATGGTATAATATCCGGTAAAGAATCTGAAAGAATGGATGAAACGCAATGAACCGAATCGTATCTATGGTTTTGCATAACCTGTTTGCGGCCCCACCTGCTTGGTTCAAGCTTTGCAATTACGCGAAAAATGTGGATAAGTATCCGGAGGCAGAACGCTGGGCCCATATTCAGTATATCCTCAACCGTGCCATCACCGGCGGCAATGTGGACCTGACAGTGACAGGTATTGAAAATATCCCTGCAGAGGGCGGCTATATGATGTATGCCAACCATCAGGGACTCTTCGATGTGCTGGCCATTGCGGCTACCTGCCCGGTGCCCATGGGTGCCGTTCTGAAAAAGGAGCTGTATAACATTCCTTTCCTGCATCAAGTGGCGCTGTGTACCAAGTCCTATTCCATGAACCGGGAGGATGTGCGCCAGTCTCTGACCGTCATTCAGTCTGTGACGGAGGAAGTGAAGGCCGGACGGAATTATCTGATCTTCCCGGAAGGAACCCGCAGCAAGCTGGGCAATGAAATGCTGGAATTCCACGGCGGCAGCTTCCGTTGTGCCACCAAGAGCAAGTGCACCGTGATTCCGGTGGCCCTGGTGGACAGCTTCAAGGTGCTGGACGAAAAGGGCAGTAAGCCGGTTTCCATGCAGCTGCACTATCTGCCCCCCATTCCTTATGAAGACTATCAGAATATGAAGCCTGCGGAGCTTGCCGCGCTGGTGAAAGAGCGCATCGGTGAGAAGATCCGCGCCTGTACCCAGGGAGGTTAATTATGGTCAGAATCATTACCGACTCTTCTGCGGATCTGGAACCCAGAGAGTATGAACAGCTGAATATCACCTGCATCCCCCTGACGGTGTTTTTCGGGGATGAAGAGTACCAGGAGAATGTGAACCTGTCCAAGGATCAGTTTTACGAACTTCTGTACGGTGGTGGCTTCCCCAAAACTGCCCAGCCCTCCCCCCAGATCCTGCTGGATCTTTTTGAAGATGCCAAGCAGGCAGGGGATGAGGCCATCTATTTCAGTATTTCCGGTGCCATTAGCGGTACATACCAGACGGCCTGTGCCACAAAGGAGCTGGTGGAGTGCGATGACTGCTATGTGTTTGACAGCAAAAACGCCACTGGTGGCCTCCGGGTGATTCTGGAGCACGCCTGCTGCCTGCGGGATGCCGGTAAGAGCGCAAAGGAGATCATGGAGGGTGTTGCTGCCATCCAGGATAAAATCGTGCTCTATGCCTGCATGGACACCCTGGAATACCTGTACCGGGGCGGCCGCATCAGCCAGACCGTGTACAAGCTGGGAACCCTGGCCCAGGTGAAGCCCATTATCCGTGTCACCGAGGAAGGTGCCATTGAAGTGCCTGCCAAGGCCATGGGCATGCGCAAGGGTATGGATATGCTCTGCAAGAAAGTGGAAGCCCAGAAGCCCAGCCCCAATCACAGCTTCTATGCCATGTATACCGGTGACCGTTCCAATGGCGTTGCCCTGGCAGAAAAGTTCCGCGCCATGGGCTATGATATCCCCGACGAGAAGATCATCAATGTGGGCGCTGCCATCGGCAGCCATGTGGGCCCCAATGCCTGCGGTATGGTATATGTAACCGAATAAGAAAATCCCGGCCACTGGCCGGGATTTTGACTGTCTTGGGAATCTTGCTGGTGCGCAGCAGGATGGATAGTTGTTCGATAAATTGGAATTTATCTAACAAATCCTCTAAAACCACTTAAAAATAGCGGTATATGGTGGTTTTTCGCTTGGTTTGCGTCTTGCCTTATGTAGTTTCCCTTGATTCTTCCCTTATGAGGAAAAACAAGGGAAACTTTTTTATGCTCAGCTTACCACTTGGTCGAGCATCCGGGCGGAAGATCGCTTCGTTTCCCGGTTTGCGTGGGCATAGATGTTCATGGTGGTTCCTACATCGGAGTGACCCAGAAGCTCCTGCACATCCTTCGGTGCTGCGCCGTTGGTCAGCAGATTGGTGGTGAAGGTATGTCTGAGCAGATGGAAATGAAACTCTCCCAGATCAGGCATTACTGTTCTTGCTCTGCGGCAGACGCTGCTTACCGTTGCGGGAGATTCAAAGGCTCCGTCCGGTTTTACACAGACCATGGACAGTTCCTTATACCCCTCCGGCACTTCCTCAGTTCTCGGCAGGCTGTACACCTCGTAGTAGACCCGGTTCTTTTCCCTTACTTCCTTGTAGTAGTTAAGGGAATATAGGGAGCCGTACTTCAAGCTGTTTTTGCTCTGTTCCGTCTTGGCCTTTCGCAGAAGCGCCGCCAGAGTGTCGCAGAAGTCCACGGTACGGATTTTCTTCCGCTTGGTAGTACCGATCTCCGTCTTGTGCCGCTTGCCGTTATACCGCATACTGCGCCGCACGGTCAGACACTGATTGTCCAGGTCGATGTCCTGCCAAGTCAATGCACAGGCTTCTCCAATCCGAAGACCGGTGTAGTAGGCGATTTGGATGGGCAGCAATGCCGGATTCTCTTTCTGCTTCAGATAGTCCGTCAGCTTGATGTACTGCTCATAGGTGATCACATTGGAAGTTGCTTCCTCGTCATCATCTTCCGCA
>JAFSAP010000076.1 GCA_017440925.1 Oscillospiraceae bacterium
CAAAAGCGGCATGACCAGGGTCATGCCGCTTCCCGTTATTCTTCCGTTTCTGCTTCCGGCAGCCTCTGCTTGTCGGCATTGACGTAAGCCATCAGCTCATCTCCGGTGATGGTCTCCTTCACCAGCAGGTATTCGGAGATCTCATCCAGCAGACTGCGGTTCTCGGTAAGGATCCGCTTGGCATCGGCATAGGCGCTGTCCAGGATCTGTTTGACCTCCTGGTCAACTTCGTAGGCAGTGGTCTGGGAGCAGTCCATGTAGGCCTGGCCGTCCAGATACTGGTTGGATACGGAGGCAGTGGACATAAGGCCCAGCTTCTCACTCATGCCGTACTGGGAAACCATGGCCCGGGCAAGGGAGGTTGCCCGCTGGATATCATTGGAAGCACCAGTGGTCTGCACGCCGAACACCACAGCTTCCGCCGCACGGCCGCCCACCAGGGTGCGCAGTTCCGTGCGCAGTTCATCAGCGGTACTGAGGAACTTCTCTTCCTCGGGCATCTGCATGGTGTAGCCCAGTGCGCCGGAGGTATGGGGTACAATGGTGATTTTGGAAACCGGCTGGGAGTGCTTCTCCAGTGCGGCAACCAATGCGTGGCCCACTTCGTGGTAGGCAACCAGACGCTTTTCCATATCCGTCAGCACAGTATTCTTCTTCTCTGTACCGGCAATAACGGTTTCAAAGGAAACCAGCAGGTCCTCCTGGTTGACTGCCTTGCGGCCCTTGCGGACGGCCCGAAGGGCTGCTTCGTTCACCAGGTTGGCAAGATCTGCACCAACGGCACCGGCAGTAGCCTGTGCAATCTTCCTCAAATCCACATCCTCCGACAGCTTGATCTTCCGGGTGTGAACTTTTAGTGTGTCCAGACGGCCCTGGAGGTTGGGACGGTCCACGATGATCCGGCGGTCAAAACGGCCGGGACGCAGCAGGGCTTTGTCCAGAATTTCGGGACGGTTGGTGGCAGCCAGGCACACGATACCCTTGGAGGGTTCGAAGCCATCGATCTCGTTCAGCAGCTGGTTCAGCGTCTGCTCCTGCTCGGAGTTGGAGCCATAGCGGTTGTCGCGGCTGCGGCCAACAGCGTCAATTTCATCAATGAAGATGATGCAGGGCGCCACCTTCTGTGCCTGCTGGAACAGGTCGCGGACACGGCTTGCGCCCATACCCACGAACATTTCCACAAAGTCGGAACCGGAAATGGAGAAGAAGGGCACGTCGGCCTCACCTGCCACAGCCTTGGCAAGCAGGGTCTTACCGGTACCGGGAGAACCCACCAGCAGTGCGCCCTTGGGCAGCTTGGCACCGATGGCGGTATACTTCTGGGGATTGTGGAGGAAATCAATGATCTCCTGCAGGGATTCCTTGGCCTCGTCCTGTCCGGCCACATCCTTGAAGGTCACGCCGGTCTGCTTTTCCATGTAGACCTTGGCCTTACTCTTGCCGAAGCCGCCCATCATGCCATCGCCGCCCATGCGCCGGGTCAAAGAGCGCATGAAGAAGAACAGGATGGCAAACATCATGACGTAGTAGAGGATGGAGATGATCATGGAGTTATCCTCCACGATGGGCACGTCCACCTTCACGCCCATGGCTTCCAGCTCATTGGCCAGGGCCATATAGTCTCCAACCGGCAGGCCGGTATAGCAGGCCCGCTGCTGGGCGGGATCCTTTGCCGCCTCTTCCCGGGTCATGTAGAGGATCCGGTCAAGACGGATCTCCACCTCTTCCAGATTTCCGGTTTCCTTGGCCTCCATAAAATCGGAATAGGTGGTCTGGGTATACTGGCTGTTGGAGATGGTGTTGTACACCCAGCTGAACAGCAGGATCAGCGCCAGGGAAATGATGACCGCCGTACCGATCTGCTTGCCGCGGTCCCCCTCGTTGTTTGGTTTATGATTGTTGGGATCTTTTTGCTTGTTATCCATTTATCTGCCTCCTTGGGCATTTTCATTTGGCCCATCATATCACATTTTTTACACTTAGGCAACGCAGGATTTCCTGTTCCGGGGTAAACTTTCTGTGAATTTCCGGGGAATTGTAAACTTTTTTTGCCGCGAAAATTTTTCTGTTGTGTAATTGCAGCAAATCTGCTACAATGTTATTATTTATAAGTATGTGCAGGAAACTGCCCTTTTTACCAGATACGGAGGAAATATATGAACGAAAAACGCCGTCCCCAGGGACGTGATAATTCCCGCCGGGAAATGCCCCGCCGGGCCGACCGGTTTGCTGAGCGCCCCGCTCCTGTGGAGGAAGTGGAAGGCCAGCTGGAAGGCCGCAATGCGTTGACCGAAGCACTGAAGGCCGGCCGCACCATTGACAAGGTCTTTGTTGCCGCCGGTGATACGGACAAGGGGCTGCAGCGTCTGGCCGCGCAGGCCAAGGAAGCCGGTGCCGTGGTGGTTCCCGTTGACCGCCGGAAGCTGGACCAGATGTCCACCACCCGCTCCCACCAGGGCATCATCGCGCTGGCTGCTGCCCACGACTATTTTACTATCGATGATCTGCTGGAGGAAGCTGCCTCCCGTGGGGAAGCACCCCTGCTGGTGATCTGCGATGAGCTTTCTGATCCCCACAACCTGGGTGCCATTATGCGAAGCGCAGAATGCGCCGGCGCCCACGGTGTCATCATCCCCAAGCGCCGCAGTGTTGGCCTCACCGCCACCGTGGCCAAGGCTTCTGCCGGTGCTGTGGAATACATGAAGGTAGCCCGGGTCACAAATATCAACAACGCCATTGCCGAGCTGAAGGAAAAAGGTGTCTGGATCTTCGGCACCGCTGCAGAAGGCTCCATTCCCATGTACAAGGCTGACCTCACCGGCCCTGCTGCCATCGTCATCGGCAACGAGGGCGACGGTATGAGCCAGCTTGTCCGGAAAAACTGCGATGTGATGGTGCATATCCCCATGAAGGGCAGGATCTCTTCCCTGAATGCATCTGCCGCCGCATCCATTCTGCTGTATGAGGCTGTCCGCCAGCGCCTCGGCTAAGGAGGAAAACCCATGTCTGACAACAATCAGCACCAGGATTTTGACCTGGACGATATTCTAAATGAATTCCACGACCTGCCCCAGGATGCGGATCCCGGCCTATCCGGTGATCTGGACGATCTGCTGGGCAGTTGGGTGGGCGAAGAGCCTGCCGCAGACACCGCTGAAGAATCTGATGAGATTCCCATGGATACCATCCGACTGAACGAACTGATCGCCCAGCTTTCGGATGCAGAAGCTTCTGCCGAAGCACCTGCTGCCATCAAGGAAACCGCAGAAACAGACGCACCGGAAGCCCCTGCGGAACCGGAAGCCTCTGCCGCAGAGTCTCCGGCAGAAACCGAAGCGGTTCCCGTGGATACCCTGCGGCTGAACGAGCTGATCGCAGAGATCGTGGAACACACCGATAAGGCTGATCCCGAAGTAACCGACGAAGAAACCATCCGGGTGGATACGCTGATCCATCCCCTCTCCGATGAAGAAGTTTCCGAACCCACTGACGCTGTCTCCGAAGATGAAACCTTCCGCATGGATGCCCTGCTGGAGGAGATCGCGCCGGAAGCTGGGGAAGCTGCACCCGAAGAGCCCCCCCGGATTCTCTACAATCCCCGCACCCGGCTGCGTGAACTGAAGCGGAAGCTGGTGGCAGGCCCTGAAAAGCGGTACTATGAGCTGTCCGAGGCAGGTATCGGCAAGCTGCAGGCCAAGATCATACTGAATCTGATCCTGGTCGTGCTGTGCGGCCTGGTCACCACCCTGTATGCCCTGGATATGCTCCCGGACAACCGTCTGCGGTTTGTGATCTTCACCCAGATCCTTTCCATGCTGCTGTCCGCTTTCCTGGGCTGCGGCCAGATGCTCGATGGCATTGCCGAGCTGTTCAAGGGACGGTTTACCATCAATGCCATGCTGTTTGTCACCTTCCTGGCCTGCTGTGTGGATGGTATTTTCTGCCTGTCTGAGCTGCGGATCCCCTGCTGTGCTGCATTCAGCCTGGAGATCACCATGGCACTTTGGGCAAGCTATCAGCGCCATTCCACGGAAATGGCACAGATGGATACCCTGCGTAAGGCTGTCCGGCTCCACGCTCTGGTCAAAAACAGCGTCTACTATGACGGCAAGCCCGGCATTCTCCGCCGGGATGGCGAAGTGGAAGACTTTATGGATCACTACAACGCACCCTCCGGCCCGGAAAAGCTCCAGAGCTTCTACTGTCTGGTGAGCCTGCTGCTGTGCATCGGCATTGCCGTGCTGGCCGGCGTATTCCATGGTGTCAGCCTGGCTGTCCAGGTCCTGTCCACCTCTCTGCTGGTGGCCATTCCCGCCAGCTTCTTTGTGGCACTGACCCGCCCTGCTGCCCTGCTGGAGCGGCGGCTGCATATGGTGGGCTCTGTACTGTGCGGCTGGCAGGGTGTAAAGCAGCTGCGGGGCAAGGCTTCCTTCCCCCTGCTGAGCGAGGATCTGTTCCCTGCTTCCACCACCAAACTTAACGGTGTCAAATTCTATGGCGACCGGGACTCTGACGAGGTAGTTGCCTGCAGCACTTCCCTGATCCAGACTGCCGGCAGCGGTCTGGCCGGTATTTTCCAGAATCTGCTGGAAAGCCGGGGCGGACAGACATGTCCTGTCACCAATTTCCGGGATTACGGCAGCGGCGGTATCGGCGGTGAAGTCAACGGCGTGTCCATCCTGCTGGGCACCCAGGATTTCCTCCAGGATATGGGCATCGAGATCCCCGAGGGCACCATGGTCAGCCAGGCCGTCTATGCCGCCATTGATGGCGAGCTTGCTGCTGTGTATGCCATTTCCTATGCCAAGATGCGTTCCTCCGCCGCCGGTCTGATCTCCCTGTGCGGCAACCGGAAGATCACCCCTGTGCTGGCTGAGAATGACTTCATGCTGACCGACGGCCTGCTGCGGGCCAAGTTCAGCATCAATACCCGCCGCATCGTATTCCCCAGCACGGAAGAGCGGGATGCCCTGTCCCGGATCCAGGCAGAGGATGCTGCCCCCACCCTGGCCATGGCCACCCGGAACGATCTGGTCGCCTATGCTTACGCCGTCTCCGGCGCAAGGGCACTGAGCCTTGCCTCCAAGCTGGGTCTTGCCGTTCATCTGGTGGGCGGTATCGTCGGCATGCTGATAATGGCAGCCCTGGCTTATCTGGGCACCACCGAGCTGCTGACCCCCACCCACGTGCTGCTGTACCAGCTGGTCTGGATGGTACCGGGTCTGCTGATCACTGAATGGACACGGTCTGTATAAGCTTTCTTTCATCCCCGGAGCAACCGCTCCGGGGATGTTCCTGTTTACCGACTTTTTTCAAAATCGCTCTAGGAATTTTGAAACAAATGTGCTATCATATTGGGTGAGGTGAATTCCATGGACAAGCAGACAGAGAATCTTTCTGAACAGGATGGCTACAGCCCCCGCCCCGGTTGGCAGGTCTGGGCCGCCCGGATCGGTCTGGTGCTCTTTATCGGTATTGTGATCGCGCAGATCCTGCAGATCGCCGGAGCAGGACGCTGATGCGGATCTTAGGCATAGACCCCGGCTACGGCATCACCGGCTTCGGCCTCATTGATGCCCAGCGCAGCCAGTTCCGGCTTCTGAACTGCGGCGCCATCACCACCCCCGCCAATACGGAATTCGCCTGGCGGCTGGAAGTGATCTATAACGATATGACAGAGCTGCTCCGTGTGGCCCAACCCGATGTGGTAGCCATCGAAGAACTTTTCTTCGGGCAGAACGTCACCACCGGCATCAATGTTGCCCAGAGCCGCGGAGTGATCCTGCTTGCCATCCGGCAGGCCGGTATCCCTTTTTATGAATATAAACCCATGCAGGTCAAGCAGGCCGTGGTTGGATATGGCAATGCCAGCAAGCACCAGGTGCAGGATATGACCAAACGGCTGCTGCATCTTCCTGCCATGCCGAAGCCAGATGACGCAGCCGATGCCATCGCCATTGCCCTGTGCCATGCCCGGTCTGCAACATCCTTGCTTGCCCAGGCACATAACAATCTGAAATAGAAGATGTCCTTGCGAGCCAGTCCGCAGACTGGCGTGGCAATCTCCTCCGGCCTTTCAGGCATCTTTTTGAACAGAGGAGATTGCCACGTCGGCCTCTGGCCTCCTCGCAATGACATGCGTTTTATGGAGGATTTCTATGTTATATTACGTTTCCGGCAACGTGGCCATTCTGGAACCCGGTCTTGCCGTCATTGACTGCGGCGGTGTGGGTTACGGCTGCCGCATCACCGCCTATACCGCCGGTCAGCTGAAGCTGAACCAGAATGCCCGGCTTTACATTACCGAATCCATCCGGGAGGATGCCTACGACCTGTACGGTTTTATCAGCAAAGAGGAGCAGCGCTGCTATGAACTGCTGACCTCCGTCAACGGTGTAGGCCCCAAGGCAGCCATGGCCATTCTCTCTTCCGGCGGCCCCCAGAACTTCACTCTGGCCGTTATGACCGGAGATGAAAAGATGCTCACCGCCGCCCAGGGCATCGGCAAAAAGATCGCCCAGCGCATCATTCTGGAACTGAAGGACAAGCTGGGCGGAAGCAGCATGGAGCTGGACTTCTCCACCGGCGCTGGCTTTGCCGCTCCCATCCAGCAGCAGGGCAATGCAGCCCTGGCCCATGCAGCACTGCAGGAGCTGGGTTACAGCGCAGTAGAGATCAATGCCGCCCTGAAAGGCGTGGATCCAAATGCATCCACAGAAGAAATGGTGCGCCATGCATTACGCGCCATGGTTATGAAAGGCTAATTTCAGTTAGGAGTTAGAAGTGAGGAGTTAGGAGTTTTTCCTGATTCTAACTCCTCACTCCTAACTCCTAATTCCTAACTTCAAAGAGGTACCTTATGAGCCTTGAATTTTCCCAGGAACTGGACACCCCCATCATCTCCCCCACCTTTGCACCCCAGGATGCAGGAGAGATCGGTCTGCGTCCGAAGCTTTTAAATGACTACACCGGCCAGGAAAAAGCCAAGGGTAATCTGGCCATTTACATTGAAGCGGCCCGCCGCAGGAATGAACCGCTGGATCACACCCTGCTCTATGGCCCTCCCGGCCTGGGCAAAACCACTCTGGCGGGTGTCATCGCCAATGAAATGGGCGTGAATATCCGGGTCACTTCCGGCCCCGCCATTGAAAAGCCCGGTGACCTGGCCGCTCTGCTGACCAATCTGAATCCCGGCGATATTCTGTTCATTGACGAGATCCACCGCTTAAACCGGGTTGTCGAAGAAATTCTCTATCCCGCTATGGAAGACTTTGCCATTGATATCATCGTTGGCAAGGGCCCCAGCGCCAACTCCATCCGTCTGGATCTGCCCAAGTTCACCCTGGTGGGCGCCACCACCCGGGCCGGACAGCTGTCTGCACCTCTGCGGGATCGGTTCGGTGTGAACCTGCGTCTGGAGCTGTACACCCCGGAGGAACTAGCAAAGATCGTCACCCGCAGTGCCACGATCCTGGGCATGCCCATCGCTCCCGAGGGTGCTATGGAGATCGCTTCCCGGAGCCGGGGTACCCCCCGTATCGCCAACCGCTTCCTGCGCCGTGTCCGGGACTTTGCAGAGGTCATGGGCGACGGAACCATCACAAGAGAAGCCGCAGACCTGGCCCTGCGCCGTCTGGAGGTGGATCATCTGGGGCTTGACAATATCGACCGCCGGATGCTTACTGCCATTATCCGGAATTATTCCGGCGGCCCGGTGGGCCTGGAGACTTTGGCCGCCACCATCGGTGAGGAAGCCGTCACGCTGGAAGATGTCTATGAACCCTATCTGATGCAGCTGGGTTTTCTGACCCGCACCCCCCGGGGCCGCTGTGTCACTGCCCTGGCCTATGACCATCTGCACATCCCTTATGATGGCCAGCAGCAGTTTTCCATTTAGTGCCATCTCTTTCCGGAAGGAACCTTGGGTTCCTTCCGGAAATTTATTAAATCCTATCTGTAAAGTTGCATAAAACCCGAAAAATGTGAATAAATAATTTCATAAAGGATTGACAAAATATTTCCCTTTGTGTATAATCCGATTTGTGGCATAGTCGCCACGCTATAAATCCGACCCTGCGTTACCACCAATTTCCTTTGGCTTTCACGGGGCAACAACTAACCGAAGAGAGGTATTTTCCAATGTACGAAGACAAGACTTTAGTGTGCAAAGATTGCGGCAATGAGTTCGTGTTCACCGCCGGTGAGCAGGCTTTCTACGCTGAGCGTGGCTTCCAGAACGAGCCCAAGGCTTGCAAGGAGTGCCGTAATGCCCGCAAGAACGCTACCCGCGGCCCCCGTGAGTTCTTCACCGCTACCTGCGCTCGCTGCGGCGGCGAAGCAAAGGTTCCCTTCCAGCCCAAGTCCGACCGTCCCGTTTTCTGCAGCGAGTGCTTCGCTCAGATGCGTGCAAACGGCTAATTGCTGAAAAGAAATCACCGGAAAAGGCAATGCCTTTTCCGGTTTTCTTATTATAAACGCCCGGAAGTTCACTTCCGGGCGTCGTTTTTAGTTTGTAAACAGCGGCTTGATCTTCTGGCGGTAGATCCGCAGGAAGAAGAAAAGGGTAATGGCGCCGCTGACCACCTCTGCAATGGGATAGGACAGCCAGACCAGATTCACATTCCCGGACAGGCTCATAAGATATGCCACCGGCAGCAGTACGAACATCTGCCGGGCCAGAGAGGTGATGGTGGAATACATGCCGTTGCCCAGCGCCTGGAAGCAGGCACCCAGTGCGATGCTCACGGCCGCCACCGGGAAGCACCAGCTGATGGTCCGCAGGCAGACCCGGCCGATCTCCAGGAAGGTATCCGAGGGATTAAAGAGGCCCAGCAGGACATCGGGGATCAACTGGAAAGCAACCAGTCCCGTCACCATCAGCGCCAGAGCTGTGCCTGTTGCCAGCTTCAGCGTCTTGATAATACGCTCCGGCTTTCTGGCGCCGTAATTAAAGGCAATGATGGAAATGGTGGCACCGTTGATGCCGAACAGGGGCATGAAGAAAAAGCTCTGAAGCTTGAAGTAGATGCCAAAGACGCTGGTTGCCGTTTCGGTGAAGCCCTGGAGGATCTGGTTCATGCCGAAGTTCATTACAGAGCCGATGCCGTTCATAATGACAGAGGGAATGCCCACTGTAAGGATGGCTTTGATGATCTTTCCATCGGGGATGGCATAGCGTCTGCCGAACTGGACCTCCGGGTTGTGCTTCTCATTGAAGTACAGGCCCAGGAAGGCACCAACCCACTGGCCGATGACGGTGGCCACTGCTGCACCGGCAACACCCATAGCAGGCAGGCCGAACCAGCCGAAGATGAACACAGGATCCAGAATGATATTAACGATGGCACCCGTGCCCTGGGTCACCATGGTCAGAACCGTCCGTCCGGTGGACTGGAGCAGACGCTCCGACAGGATCTGCAGGAAAGAACCCATGACAAACAGGCAGCAGATACGGGTATAGGCAATACCGCCCTCTACAGTCTCCGTCACACTGGACTGCATCTCATAATAAGGCCGGACACCGAATACGCCGAAGAGCATAAAAGCTGCCGTGACGATCAGCATCAGAATGATGCCGTTTCCGGCAGCCTGGTTTGCTGCCTCCTGGTTCCGCTCTCCCAGGCTCTTGCTGAGCAGCGCATTGACACCCACGCCGATGCCCACAGCAAAGCCGATCTGCATATTCTGCACCGGGAATGCCAGGGAAAGGGCCGTCACGGCACTTTCCGAGATCCGGGAAACATAAATGCTGTCCACCACATTGTAAAGTGCCTGGACCAGCATGGAAATAATCATAGGCAGGGCCATATTCACCAGCAGCTTGCCCACCGGCATAACGCCCATCTTGTTTTCTTTGATTGCTGTTGTACTCATATTCTGCTCCCTTTCGCACAATATCACAGAGTACATTATACATATACCAAGCCCATATGCAACTGTTTTTTGCAGGAAAAAGCACCGCTGTGCTTTCACACAGCGGTGCCGCTCGGGAAGAATTAGATGTACTGCTTGATTCCCTCGGGTGCCTCAGCGGGATCCTCGGAAATGGTCATGGTGATCTCCATATTGTTATCTGCAGCGAACTTTGCAGCCCATGCAACAAACTCTTCACCGGCAGCGTTGCCGATGGTCTTGTACAGATTGTCGATAAACACATGGGTGATATCGAAGTTGCCGGCATGCAGGCCACTGATGAAGCCCTTCAGCATCTCGGGAGACTTGATGCCGTACTCCTTGGAGTCAACCAGGCGAACCTTATAGGTAACGTCGTAGGTCAGGTGCTTGCCGTACTCGATGCAGACCACATCGCCGTGGGCCTCTGCCACTGCGTCATGGATGGAGTCGAGCAGCTTCTTGGTCTTACCGGAGCCCTTCAGGCCCATAATAACATGAATCATCGGAATGTCCTCCTTTGCTATGCCAGAATACTTGGCTTATGCACATTCTACCAGCTATCGGGGGAATTTGCAACACCTAATTTAGGAATTCCTCAAGAGTTTTTATCTGCCGCTGTTTTCATATCCCGGCTTGCCCAGCAGCGCAAACATGTTCTGCTTATAGAATTTTACACCCGGCTGGTCAAAGGGATTCACCCCCAGAATGTAGGCAGAAATACTGCAGGCAAGCTCCAGGAAATAAAACAATTCTCCCACGGTGCGCGCATTGAGCGCTCCGCAGTCCATGGTGATCACCGGCACCTGCCCATCCACATGGGCAGTCAGTGCTCCCTGGAAGGCCTGTTCTTCCACAAAGTCCAGCGTCTTTCCTTCCAGATAATTCAGTCCGTCCAAATCGTTCCAATCGCTGCCGATGACATGCTGTGCCTCGGGCGGTGCAAACCGCACCATGGTTTCAAACAGATTCCGTTCACCCTGCTGAACCAGCTGGCCGATGGCATGCAGGTCAGCCGTGAGTTCTGCCGTGGCCGGAAAAATACCCTTGCCGTTCTTACCCTCGGACTGGGCAAACAGCTGCTGCCACCAACTGCCCATCACCCGGAAACCGGGTTCAAAGGACTCGAAGATCTCGATCCCCTTGCCGCTGCGGTACAGCAGGTTCCGCACGGCGGCATACAGCCACACGGGATTTTCATAGGAGCGCAGATCGTAGCTTTCCTTTGCATCCATGGCACCGTTCATCACTTCCAGAATATCGATGCCGGCAACCGCCATGGGCAGCAGGCCCACCGCCGTCAGCACACTGAAGCGGCCTCCCACATTCCGGGGAATCATGAAGGTCTCCCACCGGGCCGCCTCCGCCATCTGGCGCAGGGCGCCCTGGCAGGGATCCGTAACAGCGTAAATTCTGGCATTGGCTTCGTCCGTACCATACTTCCGTTCCAGCATCCACCGCAGGCCCCGGAACGCAATGGCACATTCGGTGGTGGTGCCGGATTTGGAGATCACGATGACGGAAAAATCCTTTCCCTCCAGCAGTCCCATCAGCTCATTCCAGTGCCGGGTGCTCAAAGAGTTTCCGGCAAAGAAGATCTGGGGATCCCCCTTTCCCTTGCCGATGTTGCGGTTGGGGCCCTGCAGCAGTTCAATGGCAGCCCGGGATCCCACACAGCTTCCGCCGATGCCTACCACCACACAGACCTCAGAATCTGTCCGGATCTTCTGTGCTGCCTTGCAGATCCGCTGCATCTCCTCTGTAGCTTCCCGGACAGGCAGCTTCATCCAGCCCAGATAATCGCCGTTCTCTTCGGTGCCTTCTGACAGGGCCATGTGAGCATCAAACACTTCCTTTTCCATCGCCAGCAGCTTCGGCAGGGTGATCTGCCCCCAGACATTGGAAAGATCCACTTCGATCATCGCATATTCCTCTTTCTTTCATCCTGTTTTTTGTATATGGTAACGCAAAATTCCCTTTTGCACAAGCCTTTCAGTGAAAAGTTTGCGGACTGTTAATTTTTTCCGCTTTCCCTCTGGCATTTTCCTGGAAAGGATGTATAATGATAGGCAGAAAAAACACTTGGAGGTATCCTCATGAAATATGGCTTTGGCATTGACCTTGGCGGCACCACCGTCAAGATCGCATACTTCGACGAAAACGGCACCATGCTGGACAAGTGGGAAATCCCCACCGTCACAGAAAACGCAGGCGCACAGATCCTTCCCGACATCGCTGCATCCATCAAAGGCTATCTGGAAAAGAACAGCATCGACAGCGCTGCGATCCTTGGCCTGGGCATCGGCGTTCCCGGTCCCGTCAACAGCAAGGGTGTTGTAAACAAATGCATCAACCTGGGCTGGGGCGTATTCAACATTGCAGAGGAACTGTCCTCCCTCACCGGCTTCCCCGTGAAGGCCGGCAACGATGCCAATGTGGCAGCCATGGGTGAATTCTGGAAGGGCGGCGGCCAGGGCTGCGAAAATATGGTCTTTACTACGCTGGGCACCGGCGTCGGCGGCGGCATCGTTGTGGAAGGCCGTCTGCTCCACGGCGCCCATGGCTCCGGCGCAGAGATCGGCCACCTGGTGCTGAACCGGGAGGAAACCGTCCGCTGCAACTGCGGCAAGTACGGCTGCGTGGAGCAGTACTGCTCCGCCACCGGCGTTGTCCGCCTGGCAAAGCTGCGCCTCCAGAAGGACGATGCTCCCAGCGCTCTGCGCAGCATCGAAAACCTGGTCTGCAAGGATGTGTTTGACGCAGGCAAGGCCGGGGACAAAGTGGCTCTGGAAATTCTGGAACAGGTCTACGCCTATCTGGGTGAATACCTGGCCAATGTCTGCAACGTTGTGAATCCGGAAAAGGTGGTTATCGGCGGCGGTGTCAGCAAGGCAGGCTCCATGCTGCTGGAGGGTATGGCTCCCTGGTTCCACAAATACGTATTCCACGCTGCCGGCAATGTGGAATTTGCCCTGGCTTCCCTGGGCAATGATGCCGGTGCCTACGGTGCCTTCAAACTGGCTCTGGATGCTTTTGGCGCATAAAAATGGATCTTACGGCAGGCTTCTTACCGGAAGTCTGCCGTTTTCCATGAAAAACGGCAGATATTCTTCATAAACCCTTGAAATCTGTATGGATTGGTAGTATACTTTTTATAAATAAGGTGCTGTGCACTTTTGATAAAGAGGAGGATTTTCACATGATCGCATGGAAAAATATGGACACTCTGGCTTCCTACCAGGAGCTGCTGGCTGCTGACAAGGTAGACCTTGCCGCTGCCATGTCCGGCGAAAACGGCGCTGCCCGCGTCAGAAATTACACTGTCCCCATGGGCGAAGGTCTGACCTTCAACTACGGTGCACGCCCTGTGGATGACAACATCCTGGACATCCTGGCAAAGTTTGCCAAGGAGCAGCAGCTGACCGAAAAGTTTGCTGCCCTGTACAACGGCGATGTCATCAACACCGGTGAGAACCGCCGCGTTCTGCACCACATGTGCCGCGGCCAGCTGGGTGAAGCTGTCATCGCTGACGGTGTTGATAAGCGGGAATTCTATGTTGGCGAGCAGAAGAAGATCGCAGAACTGGCCAAGAAGGTTCACGCCGGCGAGATCACCAACGCTGCCGGTGAGAAGTTCACCACCGTTGTCCAGATCGGTATCGGCGGCTCTGACCTGGGCCCCCGGGCCATGTACCTGGCTCTGGAAAACTGGGCAAAGGTAACCGGCAATCTGAAGATGAAGGCTGCCTTCATTTCCAACGTTGACCCCGACGACGCTGCCGGCGTTCTGAGCAACATCGACATTGCCCACTCCATCTTCGTTCTGGTTTCCAAGTCCGGCACCACCCTGGAAACTCTGACCAACGAATCTTTCGTCAAGGATGCTCTGGCAAAGGCCGGTCTGGACGCTTCCAAGCACATGATCGCCGTCACCAGTGAGACTTCCCCCCTGGCAAAGAGCGCTGATTACCTGGCCGCTTTCTTCATGGATGACTACATCGGCGGCCGTTACTCCTCCACTTCCGGCGTAGGCGGTGCTGTGCTGAGCCTGGCCTTCGGCCCCGAGGTCTTTGCCCAGTTCCTGGACGGCGCTGCAGCAGCCGATGCCACCGCAAAGAACGAAGCCCTGCTGAGCAATCCCGCCATGCTGGATGCTCTGATCGGCGTTTACGAGCGCAATGTTCTGGGCTACCCCTGCACTGCCGTGCTGCCTTACTCCCAGGCACTGAGCCGCTTCCCCGCCCACCTGCAGCAGCTGGATATGGAATCCAACGGCAAGTCTGTCAACCGCTTCGGTGAGCCTGTGGACTATGTCACCGGCCCCATCATCTTCGGTGAACCCGGCACCAATGGTCAGCACTCCTTCTACCAGCTGCTGCACCAGGGCACCGACATCATTCCCCTGCAGTTCGTCGGCTTCAAGAACAGCCAGATGGGCAGCGATGTTCTGATCCAGGGCTCCACCTCCCAGCAGAAGCTGAACGCCAATGTGGCTGCACAGATCGTGGCCTTTGCCTGCGGCAAGGACGACACCAACCTGAACAAGAAGTTTGAAGGTGGCCGTCCCAGCAGCATCATCATCGGCCAGCAGCTGACTCCCGGCGCTCTGGGCGCACTGCTTGCCCACTTCGAGAACAAGGTCATGTTCCAGGGCTTTGCATGGAACCTCAACTCCTTCGACCAGGAAGGTGTCCAGCTGGGCAAGGTTCTGGCTAAGAAGGTTCTGGCCCACGATACCGACGGCGCATTGGCTGTCTACAGCGAACTGCTGAATATCTGATTGCTATACAAAAATACGCAGCAACAAAAGTTGCTGCGTATTTTTTATAAGCTGATCTCCCAGATGTTGCGGATCTGGCCCTCCAGCTGCTCATAGCTCCAGAGTTTTTCGGAATTGATGATACTGTTGGGATCATTGACCCGGAAGAAGCCGTTTTCCAGCCCTGTCAGCACAATATAATGCCCTGCGGAGGTGAAATCGCCCTCCCCCATAGCCAGGATAACAGGGTTTCCTGCTTCCAGGGCATCCGTCATTTTCTTCTTCACCAGAGGCAGCTCCGTGGCTTTCAGCCCCAGCTGGCTGCTGCCCTGGCTGATCAGGGTCCAGGAAGAACCATAGCCTTTGGCATAGTAGCCATTCTGTTCGGCAAAGGCAGCAATATCTCCCGGATTCATATTTTTGGAGCCGGTAAGGTAATACCCCGCCATGGCAAGGCAGGTGGGGCCGCAGCCCGTCACCGCCAGATAGTCGCTGCCGTATTTTTCATAGCCCCACTGGCTGTCCCACTGCAGAAACAGCGGCACTCCCGCACTCCGGTCAAAACCGGAAAGATCCGTTTCCATCTCCTGCCGCAGAGGATACTGCAATACAAATTCTTCCGTTTCCGGATTGTTTTCCAGCAGTTCGATCAGGCTTTTGGGATACTGGGCAAAAAACAGGCCGTTTTCCTCGGCAAAGGTCTTGACTTTCTGTTCTGTAGCCGTGCGCTCTGTCCAGTAGAAGGTCATATCCTGCAGCGCATACCAGGCAGGCTTTGCACCCAGTGCTGCGATCAGCAGCACCAGAACTGCCGTCAGAACCAGCCAGAACTTTCTGTTTGGCTGCAGCCTTGTCATATCCATGGCATTCCCCTCTTTCTTTTTCCGGTATCATACCACAAAGGATGTTAGGAAGTCCTTTCGGAATCTTTAAGTTTTTCTTATTTTATCCCAGAACCGCCAAAATGACAACTGTTTTTGTCTTACAGGGAGGCATCCCGTTTTCCTGCCACCAGCTGGATGGCTGTTACTGCCAGCAGCGGGGCAATGATCATTCCACCAATGCCCCAGAGCTTATATCCGGCATAAAGGGCGAACAGCGTCACCAGCGGATCCAGCCCCAGTTCCTTGCCCACCAGCTTGGGTTCCAGCACCGACCGGGTCAGGGAGATGACCCCATACAGCCCCAGCAGTCCCAGACATCTGGCCCTGTCCCCCTGCAGAAAGCAGATCAGCGACCAGGGCAGCAGCACCGTTCCCGTTCCCAATACCGGAACCGCATCCACCAGCGCAACACCCAGAGCCCAAATAAGCGCGTAGGGGATCCGCAGGATCAGCAGGCCTGCTGCCAACAGCACCAGGGTCATTCCAGCAAGCTTAACCTGGGCCATGAGCCAGCAACCCACGGCGTTTTTCATCCGGCTCAATGTCTGAAGCAGCGGCCGCAGCTTCTCCCTGGGAAGATGCCGCCGGAGCCAGCCATGGATCCGGGGCAGCTTGGCGGAGATCATAAATCCGGAGATCACCCCGGTACCCAGGCTCAGGGCGCTGTCCGGCACATGGGTGAGGATGGTGCCAGCCAGCCCCAGCACATACCGGAAGGCCCGGTCCAGCAGGGCGGTTCCTCCGGAAAACAGGGAGTCCACATTCTGCTCCAGAAAGGGCCGGATGCTCTGCGGCAGCCTGCCCACCAGCTTCAGCAAAAAAGATTGCAGCAGCGACAGCCCGGACTGAGCCGTCTGGGTCAGATCCGGCAGGATCCCTGCCAGCATGCCCAGTTCCCGCACCAGGAAGGCGCACACCAGTAAAAACAGCAGCGCAACGCTTAAGAATGCCGCTGTGACCCCGATGCCTGCAGCTGCAGCCCGGGGAAAATGAAGCCGTTTGCAGAAAAAACGGACGATGGGCTCCGCCAGCAGCGCCAGCCCTGTTCCCAGCAGAAAGGGGAAGCAGAGGGGCAGCAAATACCGCATTCCCAGCCAGACAATGAGAAAAACCGTCAAAAAGGACAATGCACCTTTGGTTCCCGACCGCAAATTCGTACCTCCTTATCGATATGTGGGGGTTGCTTTTTCAAAAAAGTGTGCTACAATACATAGAAGAAAAACAGATGTCGCTGTGACAGACACTCTGCGTAACCCACAAGGAGGCTAAGCATGTCCAAAAAACCGAAATATTATATTGTAGAAGCCTCTGCCCTGCCGGAGGTATTTCTGAAGGTGGCAGAAGCCAAGCGCCTGCTCTCCACCGGAGAGGCGACCACTGTCAACGAGGCTACCCGCATGACGGATATCAGCCGCAGTGCATTCTACAAATACCGGGATGCCGTACTTCCCTTCCAGAATATGATGACCGGTCGGATCATCACCTTCCAGTTGCTGCTCCACGACGAGCCCGGTCTGCTGTCGGAGATCCTGGGTGTTTTTGCCGCTGCCAGAGCCAACATCATGACCATCAATTCCATCGTTCCCACCAACGGCACTGCCGTTGTTACCATTTCCGCAGAAACCATGGATCTGACGGTATCTCTGGAAGAGCTGCTGCACTCCATGAGCCAGATCCCCGGGGTCGTCAAGGCCGAAGTTCTGGCCGGTTAATCTGCCAATGATACTGCCATCCGAAAGGGTGGCAGTTTTTGTCTTTTCGGCACTCTTCTGCACCCGGTGTCATAGAATGCGTCGGGAGGGATGCTGTATGCTGATCGTACAGAAATACGGAGGAACATCCCTGGGTGATGCAGAAAAGGTTCGCATGGCTGCCAGCCGGGTGGTAAAGCTTCATCAGCAGGGACACCAGGTTCTGGTGGTGGTTTCCGCCCAGGGAGATACCACAGACCTGCTGATAGAAAAGGCTGTCACAATCAACCGCCGGGGCTCTGCCCGGGAAATGGACGCCTATCTGGCTGCCGGGGAGCAGATGTCCGCCGCACTCATGGCCATGGCCATTGGTGCCATGGGATATCCTGCCGTCAGTCTGACCGGCTGGCAGGCAGGGATCGAAACCGATGGTGTCCATGGCAACGCCCAGATCCAAAGTATCCGCTGCGGACGGATCCGCAGAGAACTGCAGCAGGGAAAGATCGTGGTGGTATCCGGCTTCCAGGGAGTGGATGCTGACGGAGATATCACCACACTGGGCCGGGGCGGCTCCGACACCACTGCCGTGGCGCTGGCTGCCTGGCTGAAAGCCGACAAATGTCAGATCTTTACCGATGTGGACGGGGTCTATGACCGGGATCCCCGAATCTATCGTGATGCCACCCGGTTTGGCCGGATCAGCTATGAAAAAATGCTGGCCCTGGTGGAAAACGGTGCCCAGGTGCTCCATGACCGCAGCGTGGAACTGGCCCGCAGCCACGGCATTGCGGTGGAGGTTTTATCAGCCTTTACCGGAGCGCCCGGCACCATAGTAGGTACGTTTGAATCATTGTAGCCAGAATGGGGAATCAATATTCCGATCCCGGAAAAAAAGCCGCCGGCTTTGCCGGCGGCCGAAACCAGGGAGGAAAACACAGTCTTACTGGCCCAGAGACAGAAATTCCGCCGGATCCATGGGGACATCCTTGCAGGAAACACTGAAATGGACATGGCTGCCCATAGCGGTTTCCACCATGGCCGTGCTGCCTGCATAGCCGATGGTCTGGCCCAGGCTGACCTGGTCCCCGGCGCTGACAGGGATCGCATCACTGAGACTGGAATACCGGGTGGTATACCCTCCCTCATGGCGGATCACCACGGTATTGCCCAGGGTATCGTCTTCATAAACGGTATAGACAATGCCCTCGGCAGCAGCCGAAACAGCAGTGCCCTCCTCCGCCGCAAGATCCACGCCATTGTGGACACGCCAGTCCCGGGTGGTATCATTGTAGCTGAGGGCCTCCATGGAATAGCCGAAGAGCTCTTCCCCGGCAACCGGAGACTGGGTCTTCAGCACCTTCTTTTCCTCCGGACGGATAACTGCCGGTTTTGTTTCCGAAGGCGCCGTGCCGGAGGGCAGGGTCTGCTCAGCAGCATTCTCAGGCGCAAGGACAGGGATGTCCTCCGCCTCCAGGGCCATGGTTCCTACGGGAATATATTCTGCTTCCTCTGTAAGGACCTGGGTATCCTCCTTTGTGTTTGCATAGTATACATAGCTCGTGATCCCGATGGCAGCGGCACACAGGATCAGGGCTATGTAATAGCCCTTTCCGCTGAAACCGCGGCCAACGTGTTTGTTGTCGCTCATTTGTTAAGCACCTCCGGGGATGATTATTGACCCGCTATTCGGGAATTAAACATTGGAAGTTGATTTTTTAAAATAAATAATCGTTTATCTTAGCAGCAATGGCTTTGCAACCAACCGCCGACTACCATGTCATTCCGGGAGATTGCCACATCGCTTCGCTCCTCGCAATGACAGTGGTTGTCGATACCAGGCAGTGTATATCCTTCTGCTCATATAAATGATCTTTTGCAGCAGGAATCCGTCAGTGGCATACAATTATTTTCTGTCAAAAGATTGACATTGTGCAATTTTCCGCTATAGTTATATTTGTCAAATTATGACGCATTTTAGAAACAGAAACGGGGGAGGATAATGTCCAAGGAACTCATCAGACTCCAGAACCTTGTCATGGAGTTCGACGGGGAGCGTATTCTCGACGACATCAATCTTTACTTCAATGACCATGAATTCCTCACACTGCTTGGCCCATCCGGCTGCGGCAAATCCACCACACTGCGGATCATCGGCGGCTTCCTTACGCCCACTTCCGGAAATGTGCTTTTCGATGGAAAAGTCATCAACGATGTGCCGCCCTATAAGCGGCAGGTCAATACCGTGTTCCAGCGGTATGCCCTTTTCCCGCACCTGGATGTGTACGACAACATCGCTTTCGGCCTGAAAGTGGCAAAGCTGCCTAAGGACGAGATCGACCGCCGGGTGCATGAAATGCTGGAGATCGTCAGCCTGAAAGGTTACGAAAACCGCCGCATCGACAATCTGTCCGGCGGCCAGCAGCAGCGTGTCGCCATCGCCCGGGCGCTGGTAAACCAGCCGAAGGTGCTGCTGCTGGACGAGCCTCTGGCAGCCCTTGACCTGCGGCTGCGCAAGGACATGCAGAACGAGCTGAAGCGGATCCAGCAGGCCACCGGCATTACCTTTATCTACGTCACCCACGACCAGGAGGAAGCGCTTTCCATGTCTGACACCGTGGTGGTCATGGACAAGGGCCGGATCCAGCAGATCGGCAGACCTGAGGATATCTATAACGAGCCGAAGAACGCCTTTGTCGCGGACTTTATCGGCGAATCCAACATTCTTGACGGCGTTATGCTGGCGGACTACCGGGTCCGGTTCTTTGGCCGCACCTTTATCTGTGTGGACAAGGGCTTTGCCACCAACGAGCCTGTTGACGTTGTCATCCGTCCCGAGGACATCGATATTGTCCCGCCCACAGAGGGCCATCTGGTAGGCACTGTCACCTCTGTCACCTTCAAGGGACTGAACTACGATATCATCGTGGACTTCAGAGGCTTCAAATGGCTGATCCAGACCACTGATTTTCACGGAGTCGGCTCTGTCATCGGCATCCGGCTCAATCCGGAAGACATTCACATCATGCACAAGAGTGAATACTCAGGGCTCTTTGGCGACTACAGTTCCTACTCTGCCGAGTATGACGAGCTGACGGAGGATGCCGGGGATGAAGAAGAATAACTCGATACTGCTCAGCACTCCCTATATTCTCTGGATGCTGGCCTTCACCCTGATCCCTCTGGGTGTTGTGGCTTACTACGCGCTGACAGATCCCGCCACCGGCGCTTTCACTCTGGGCAATCTGAAGGATCTGAACCTGTACTGGGGCGTGCTGTGGGAATCCATTCTGTATTCCCTGATCTCCGCGTTTATCTGCCTGCTGCTGGGCTATCCCGTGGCGTACTACATCGCCCACCAGGGCGTTGTTGCCCAGAAGATCCTGTACATGCTGGTGATGCTGCCCATGTGCATGAGCTTTCTGCTGCGCACCCTGGCCTGGGTGGGTCTGCTGCAGGACACCGGCATCATCAACAGCATCCTGGACGCTGTTGGCATCGGCCGGATGCAGCTGATCCGCACCCCCGGTGCGGTGGTGCTGGGTATGGTGTACAACTACCTGCCCTATATGATCCTGCCCCTGTACTCCACCATCGTCAAGATCAACCCCCGGCTCATTGAAGCTGCGGAGGACTTGGGCTGCAACACCTTCCAGGTGTTCCGCCGGGTGACCTTGCCCCTGAGTGTGCCCGGTATTCTCTCCGGCATCACCATGGTTTTTGTGCCTGCCGTGTCCACCTTCTACATTTCCCAGAAGCTGGGCGGCACCGATACTGTGCTGATCGGTGACGTGATCGAACGTCAGTTCAAGCAGGGCAACAACCCCAATCTGGGCGCAGCCCTCAGCCTGGTGCTGATGATCCTGGTGTTCGTATGCACCGGCATCATGAACCGCTTCGGCGCTGATGAGGAAGGCGGTGTCATCGCATGAAGAAGGCAAACCGTATCCTCACCATTGTGATGTTCATTTTCCTGTATATCCCCATGGCGGTGCTGATCGTGGCATCCTTCAACACCGGCAAGGACATTGCCCATTTTGAAGGCTTTACCCTCCACCGGTATGTGGAGCTTTTCCAGGATGAGCATCTTCTGCAGCTGCTGCGGAACTCCCTGGTGATCTCCATTCTCTCCACCGCCACTGCCACTGCCTTCGGTACCATTGCCGCTGTGGGCATCCACAATTTGAAGCCCAAAATGCGCAAGGTGGTCATGAGTCTGACCAACATTCCCATGACCAACCCGGACATCGTCACCGGTGTCAGCCTGTCCTTGCTCTTCGTCTTTGTTGGCACCAAAATGCTGGGCCAGCGGGATGCACTGACTTTCTGGACACTGCTGATCGCCCACATCACCTTCAACCTGCCCTACGTCATTCTGAATGTGATGCCCAAGCTGCAGCAGATGGACAATTCCCTTCAGGATGCTGCCATGGACTTAGGCTGCACGCCAATGCAGGCTTTTTTCAAGGTAACGCTCCATGAGATCATGCCTGGTATCGTTTCCGGTGCCATCATGGCCTTCACCATGAGCCTGGACGATTTCGTCATCAGCTATTTCGTCAGCGGCCTGGACTTTGTGACGCTGCCTGTTGAAATCTACTCCTACACCAAAAAACCCATCCAGCCCAAGATCTATGCCATGTTCACATTGCTGTTCCTGCTGATCTTCGTGCTGATGGTGACTATGAACCTGCTGCAGATCCGGGCAGACCGCACCAAGGGTGTCCGCCGGGCCAAGGCAGATTCCCGGACTATGCGCACCTTCAAGCGCGTGGCTGCCGGTGCTGCTGCCCTGCTGCTGGCCCTTGTCAGCGGCTATCTGATCATCTTCGCCCGTCCCCAGGAAACGGTAACGCTGAATGTGTACAACTGGGGCCAGTATATTGCCGATGGCAGCGATGATTCCATGGAGGTCATCAAGGAATTCGAGGCCCGTTATCCCCACATCAAGGTCAACTATTCCACCTATGACTCCAATGAGATCATGTATTCCAAGCTGGCCAACGGCGGCATCACGGTGGACCTGATCATCCCCTCGGACTATATGATCGCCCGGCTCATCCAGGAGGATATGCTGCTTAAGCTGGATTTTGACAACATTCCCAACTACCAGTATATTGACGAAAACTTCAAAAACACCAGCTATGACCCGGAAAATGAATATTCCGTACCCTACACCTGGGGCACCGTTGGCATTCTGTACAATACCAAGTATGTGGATGAAGCCGATGTCACCGGCTGGGAGCTGCTGTGGAACGAGAAATATTCCGGCAAGACTCTGATGTTCGGCAATTCCCGGGATGCTTTCGGCATTGCCCAGTATCTGCTGGGATATGATGTCAACACCACCGACAGGGAAGAATTGCAGCGCTGCGCCGACAAGCTGCGCCAGCAGAAGCCTGTGCTGCAGCAGTACGTCATGGACGAGATTTTCGCCACCATGCAGAATGAGGAAGCCTGGATCGCACCTTACTACGCCGGCGACTGCCTGACCATGATGGAAGAAAACGAAAACCTGGCCTTCTACCTGCCGGAGGATCAGGGCTTCAACCTGTTCATCGATGCCATGTGTATCCCCACCTGCGCCAAGGAAAAGGAAGCTGCTGAAACCTTCATCAACTTCCTGTGCGATCCGGAGATCGCAGGCGCCAACATGGACTGGATCTGCTACGGCACTCCCCTGTCTGCCGCAAAGGAATTCATGGATCCGGATATGGTCAACGATCCTGTGACATATCCCGATGACGCGGTTCTGGCAAACGGCACCAGCTATGCCTACCTGCCGGAGGAAATCTCCCGGTATGTGGAAGGACTGTTCATGGAAGTCCGCAACGGCTAAACAAAAAAACTGCACCGATGACCATCGGTGCAGTTTTTTTGCATTATTCGAAAAGGATCATACCATTTTCATCGGTGGTATAGTCAGCCTGGTAGACCATGGTGCAGATCCCGTCCGGATATTCCGCGCTTCTGTCATCTGCCGTAAGGAAGTAGTAAAGGGTTCCATCCCATTCCTCCAGCAATGGGCTAAAGCTACGGAATGGCACCGAAAGTGCCTCACTTTGGGCCAGAACCTTCCCGTCCAGATCCGTTATAGTAAGCTTATTCTGGATCGTTTCACCGGTTTCCCAACGATATGTGCAGGAACTGAAGCACAGGGCATTCAGCTCCCCGGAATATGCACAGGCATACGGCGCATCCAGGAAAAGATCCCGGTTTGCAAAATATTCCGCATCCAGAAGCAGACGTTTCTTTCCCGTTTCAAGATCACAGATCCGAACGGAATCGTCCTCAAAGTTGAAGTAAAGGATCTCGTGATCCGAGCAGAAATTTGCAGAAAAATTCAGGGTAAAGACATCGCTGCGCACCTGTTCTCCGGTCTTCAGATCCCAGATAGCGGTCTCCCAGCCGCTGCTTATATTCTTCTGCGTGCGCAGATATCTTCCGCCGGGGCTCAGCTTGTCATTTCTTGCCTTCAGATATGGAACATATTCTGTCTGGTATGTATTATAGTCCATATCCAGGACGGCTTGCTGCAAAATATCCACAATCTTGATCTTATCCTGCCTGTCGATGGCCAGGTAGAAGTCCTTCTCACCGTTTTCTGAACCGGAAATAATCTCCGTCAGCTGATATTCTGATATGTCCCAAACACGAAGGGTTCCTTCTTCTGTTACAGAAAGGATCTTGCTATAGCAGTTTACATCCTCCTGTTGGTCATAGATCAGAAGTTCAATTTCCTCTGCTCGGTCTTCTGCCGTCTGCGTATTGGGATACCGGATTGTATATTGGGGAATGACTTCCTGATCTGATAACTTCAACGGAATGCCCAGCCGCTGAATCCATGTCTCATGTTCCCTGTCATAAATCCGGACTCTTCTGGCTACATAATCAATAAAGAATATGGTGTCCGCATTTTTTGTGGTTGCTGCCGCCACTTCTGTTGGTTGCCAGAAGGAAAGCGGAAAATCATCGATCACCGGATACAGTGTATCTGTTTTCACATAAGAATACCGCACTGTATTCTTATCCTGTAAAAAGTAAAAATCCCGATCCTCAGAGAACATTTCGGTACCGTAAAAAGGATATTTCATATCCCCGGTTTGTGACAGATTCCGGAAGGGTATGATCGGAACCTCCGGTGGCGCAGACCCCAGTATTCCCACCAGCCACACCAGCACCAGCAAAGCAGCTACCACTGCGATCCATTTTTTACGTTTTTTCTTTCCCTTCGTCTGCTTTGCCTTGACTTTTTTCCGTAGGTGCAGCTTCTTCCTGCCTGTGCACTGTGCCACAGAATCTGTTTGTGGTGCAGGCTCCTGTTCCTTTCCCAGAATCATGCCGCACATATCACATAGTTCTCCAATATACCGTTCCATTGGTGGCGACAATGCATCCAGCCAGTGAACCGACTGAAGATAGTACGACAGTTCATCGCTCATCACGGCATCATCCACCCGGAAGGGAATAATGCTACAGCCTCTGTTCGCAGCATGAGACACTTCCCGGCCCACATGTTCGGACTGATTGGACTGTGCAGAATATACCAGCACAAATATCTTGGCTTCTCCGATTGCCCGGACAATGGAAGCTGCCCAGGATTCTCCACTCTTTACATCTCTTGGAGCATACCAGCATTTGATGCCCCGATCCTCCAAATAGTGGCAGATCGCATCCGCCACTTCCTTATTGTAACTGGAATAGCTGATAAACACATCATGCATAGCTTTTCCACCTCCACCCTGTCAGCCATTACAGGATTTTATAATTTTTATAATATCATATTCTCTCTGTTTTTTCAACAAAATCGGTTGATTTGCACCAGAAATCCTGCTGCATCTTTTGCAAATTGTATATCCCGCCGAAATTATTCTTTTCCATTTGTCTGTTTTGCACAGAAAGACATGTGTCCATGTGCCATTTTACACAATTTTCCGCCGCAGTGAAAGAAATCATTGAAATCTGCAAAGATTTCATGTATAATGGCCCTATTCGGGTGTCTTTACCCAAATGGAAGGCCGGGCCTTCCCGAAAGGAGTACAAAACAACTATGTATACTGTCAACGCGATCCGTAACATCTGCCTTCTGGGCCACAGCGGCAGCGGTAAGTCCGCCCTGGCTGAGAGCTTGCTTTACATCACCGGTGCCATCGACCGTATGGGCAAGAATGCCGACGGCAACACCGTATCCGACTACGATCCCGAAGAGATCCGCCGGAATATTTCCATCTCCACTTCTCTGATCCCCGTGGAGTACAAGAACATCAAGATCAACATTCTGGACACCCCCGGTGCATTCGACTTCTCCGGCGCTGTCATGGAAGCCCTCCGGGCTGCTGATGCTGCCATTCTGGTCATGTCTGCCAAGGACGGCATCACCGTTGGCTTCGAAAAGGCATGGAAGTACTGCCAGGAGCGCAACATGCCCCGCATGATCTTCATCTCCAAGGTCGATGAGGACAACTCCGACTACAACGCCACCTTCGAAGCCCTGCGCGAGAAGTATGGCAATAAGATCGCTCCCGTTATCGTTCCCATCTGGGACGCTTCCCACAAGGTCACCGGCGTTATCGATGTGCTGAACAAGCGCGCCTGGGAATCCGTTGGTCTGAAGCGTGCTGAGATCGACGTTCCCGCCGACAAGATGGACGTTGTAGAAGAGTTCCACGATGCACTGAAGGAAGCTGTTGCTGAGACCGACGAAGAGCTGATGGACCGCTTCTTCGAGGGTGATGACTTCACCTATGCTGAAATGATCAAGGGCCTGTACACCGGTGTCCGGGATCTGAGCCTGTTCCCCGTGCTGTGCGGTTCCGCCGTCACCACCCTGGGTACCACCCTGCTGCTGGACTACATCACCGACCTGCTGCCCAACCCCGTTCAGGGCAATTACCACAAGGCCACCACTGCTGACGGCAACGTGGAAGAATTCGTCGTCTCTCCCCAGGCCGCTCCCGCTGCCTTCGTCTTTAAGACCGTTTCCGACCAGTTCGGCAAGTACTCCTTCGTGAAGGTTCTGTCCGGCGAGATCACTCCCGACACCACTCTGGTCAACGCCCGTACCGGCGAGACCGAAAAGCTGGGCCGTATGTACGCCATGTGCGGCAAGAAGGCCACCGAAGTCAAGGTTCTGTCCTGCGGCGACATCGGTGCCTTCGGCAAGATGGATAAGGTCAAGACCGGCGACACCCTGTGCGATCCCAGAAAGGTCGTTTCTCTGAAGCAGATCCCCTATGCAGAGCCCTGCTACTCCATGGCCATCGCTCCCAAGACCCGTGGTCAGGAAGAAAAGGTTGGCACCGGCCTGAACCGTCTGAATGAAGAAGATCCCTCCTTCACTCTGGTCAACAACGCCGAGACCAAGCAGCTGGTTCTGTCCGGCGCAGGCGACCAGCAGCTGGATGTTCTGGTTGCCAAGCTGAAGAGCCGCTTCGGTGTTGACGCTGTTCTGTCTCCCGCTAAGGTTGCTTACCGCGAGAAGATCAAGACCAAGGTGGAAGCTCACGGCCGTCACAAGAAGCAGACCGGCGGCTCCGGCCAGTTCGGTGATGTCTGGGTCCGCTTTGAGCCCCAGGAAGAGCAGGACGAGCTGATCTTCGCTGAGGAAGTTTTCGGCGGCTCCGTTCCCAGAAACTTCTACCCCGCTGTTGAAAAGGGTATCCAGGAAGCAGTTCTGAAGGGCCCCCTGGCAGGTTACCCCATGGTCAACCTGAAGGCTGTCCTGTACGATGGCTCCTACCACCCCGTTGACTCCAACGAAATGGCATTCAAGCTGGCTGCTATCCTGGCCTTCAAGGAAGCTATGCCCAAGGCCAACCCCACCCTGCTGGAGCCCATCGGTACTCTGGCTGTTACCGTTCCCGAGGATTACGTCGGTGACGTTATGGGCGACCTGAGCAAGCGCCGCGGCCGTCCCATGGGCATGAACCCCGACTCCGACGGCAACACCGTCATCGAGGCCGAAGTTCCCATGGCTGAAATGAGCAGCTACGCCATTGACCTGCGCGCCATGACCCAGGCCCGCGGCAGCTTCACTCTGGCCTTTGAGCGCTATGAGGAAGTTCCCAAGCAGAACCAGGCCAAGATCATTGCCGAGGCTAAGGAAGAGGAATAATTCCATATTTTATACCGGCACGGGGTTCCCCGTGCCGGTTTTCTGTTTCTTATTCCCAGAGGACAGTCAGGCGGTTCATAATTTATTTACGGGAAACAGACATTTTTCCTCTTGAATTTTTTTCCGGATATGGTATTATGTATTAGCACTCAGATTCAAAGAGTGCTAAACCTATAGATAAATGCAGATCACTGCAGTCTAAATACATATGTGTATGGAGGAATCATTTATGACACTGAAGCCTATGGCAGACAACGTTCTGCTGAAAGCACACGAGGAAAAGGAAACCGCCGTTGCCGGTATCCTGATCGCATCTGCCAACAAGGAAAAGCCTGCAATCTTCGAAGTTGTGGCTGTGGGCCCCGGCACCAAGGATGTGGCTATGACCGTTAACCCCGGTGACAAGGTCATCGTGGGCAAGTTCGTGGGCACCGATGTGACCCTGGAAAAGACTGACTACAAGTTCGTGAAGCTGGAAGACATTCTGGCTGTGGTTGCTGACTAAGGAGGATTTCTATCATGGCAAAAATGATTGTTTACGGCGAAGACGCCCGCAAGAAGCTGCAGGCTGGTATTGACCAGCTGGCCAACACCGTCAAGGTTACCCTGGGCCCCAAGGGCCGCAACGTTGTTCTGGGCAAGAAGTACGGTGCTCCCCTGATCACCAATGACGGTGTTACCATTGCCAAGGAAGTGGAGCTGGAGGATGCCTTTGAGAACATGGGCGCTCAGCTGATCCGGGAAGTGGCTACCAAGACCAACGACGTTGCCGGCGACGGCACCACCACCGCTACTGTTCTGGCCCAGGCCATTACCCGTGAGGGTCTGAAGAACCTGTCCGCCGGCGCCAATCCCATGGTCATGCGCAAGGGCATCGATAAGGCTGTTGCCGCCGCTGTGGAAGCCATCAAGTCTCACTCCGTGCCCGTTAACGGCTCTGAGGACATCGCCCGCGTCGGCACCGTTTCCTCCGGTGACCCCGCCATCGGCGCTCTGATCGCCGAGGCCATGGAAAAGGTGGGCACCGAGGGTGTTATCACCATCGAGGAATCCAAGACCGCAGAAACCGGTCTGGAGGTCGTGGAAGGCATGCAGTTTGACCGGGGCTACATCTCCCCCTACATGGTCACTGACACCGACAAGATGGAAGCTGTTCTGGATGATGCTTACGTGCTGATCACCGACAAGAAGATTGCTGCCATCCAGGAGATCCTGCCCATTCTGGAGCCCATCGTCAAGGCTGGCCGGAAACTAATGATCATTGCCGAGGATGTGGAAGGCGACGCTCTGGCAACGCTGCTTCTGAACCGTCTGCAGGGCCGCTTCAATGTGGTCTGCGTCAAGGCTCCCGGCTTCGGCGACCGCCGCAAGGAAATGCTGCAGGATATCGCTGTCCTCACCGGCGGTACTGTGATCTCCAGCCAGCTGAACATGGAACTGGCTGATGCCCAGCTGACCGATCTGGGCCACTGCCGTCAGATCGTTGTCACCAAGGACACCACCACCATCGTGGATGGCGATGGTGCACCCGCTGACATCGCTGCACGGGCCCAGATGATCCGTGCCGGTCTCGCAACCACCACCTCTGATTACGACCGTGAGAAGCTCCAGGAGCGTCTGGCAAAGCTCAGTGGCGGTGTTGCCGTCATCAAGGTCGGCGCACAGACCGAGGTTGCTATGAAGGAGCAGAAGCTGCGTGTTGAGGACGCTCTGAACGCTACCCGCGCTGCTGTGGAAGAAGGCATCGTGGCCGGCGGCGGTACC
>JAFSAP010000077.1 GCA_017440925.1 Oscillospiraceae bacterium
ATATCTTCTGAATTATAGTTCTGAGGTACAGACCTTCCGTGTAGAAAACAGTGCCGTGGAGCTGTTATCACAAAATCATTTTGCGCATGGAGAACCACTCCGACTTGAGCCATGGGGAGCTGTAATTCTGAGTGAATCTGAATGAACCGTTGCGGAATCGATTGCCCGCCTCATTATCGCAGAAGCCTTCCTACAAAGACTGATACCATTCCCAAACAGTGTTCCTCCCTTGGGCTGATCGTTGTAGATTGCGTGGAAATAAGCTGGGAAGTCTGTTCGATTCCGCCCATCTTCATTCGGATTATTCTGTAACCCCACAGCAAATTCTCTCTGTTGGAGGATTTGCTGTGGGATTTTTTCGTTTTGAGATGAATGCCCACAAACCATTTTCTATTTGTGGGTACTCATTTCAAAACGGGCTGGGATTCCAAAGGGACGGCAATTCCTTTGGCCCGGGGTCATCCAATAGGGGCGGGGAGCACCCTGTTGGCTGGGGAATCCAAAGGGGACAGCGTTCCCTTGGCAGGAGGCATCCAATGGAGGGCAGCGCCCTCCGTGGCCGGAAGAATCCAATGAAACCGGCGGTTTCGTGGCACACGACTTTGTTTGCAAAGTCTAGTGTGTTATACCTTCTGCGACCGCTGCCGCTGGAAAGGGGGGTGTTTGCTTCCGGAACACACCATTTCCAGTGGCTGCAGAACAGGCGGATTTTGGCGCGCCACGGGCCGAAATTCAGGATTTGTCCCTCAGGCAAAATCCGACTGTTCGGGTGTAGGTGGTGTTGCGGAGCGAAGATGATTTTGAAAAATCTTCGGAACGCAGCAGCATCACCGGGGGAGCGGGAGGTATATCACACTCCCGTCCTGTAGCAGCACCCGTTTCTTCTTCTGCCCGATATCCCCGGCCCAAAAGATGAGTCTTTTTTTCTCCGGAAGTTCCTTATCTCCTTTAAGCGCAACAACACCAATTACCTTCCAGGCATACTTATGGCTTCTGGTTGTATCCCAATCCGCAAGCCGTTTTATCTTAATTCTCTTGTTCCCAAAATCAAAATAAATTTCGCCCCATTCGCCGTCGCAATCTACCCGATACCGGTAGGTTGCGGCGGCATTTTTGTTTTCTGCCTGCTCCAGATTTTCAAGATGCATATCCACGATGTGGCACGAGCCATCTTCAACCAGCTGCGCTACCAGACGATCCAGTGCTGCATGGTAAGCAACCTCTGCACCTTTTTCGCTGGCACCATTCATAATTCTTTTGCCGATCTCCTGGAACTGGAATTGCTCTTTCCTTGGCATCATGCCGCCGCAGTTGCTGCAGATCGCATTGCGGGCCCTCAGTATTGTTTGCTCCCGCCAGGACAGTTTCTCCATAGCATCCCGGATGACTTTTCCCTTCCAGTGATTCCAGACAATATGATTCAGGCTTCCCTTACCGTCCTGAATAATGTCTTCCATGATTGCCTGTTCATTCTCGTCCCAGTCGATAATCTTTTCAGTCTGGCGGGCACGGATACCGATGGCTTCCTGTAAATCACGCTCTGCTGTTTCCGGTTTGCATCCGGTTTCCTCGCAGAATATTTCTATCGTTTTCTTTTCGTCCTGGGCATTGGCATTGTAGATCGCTGCAATGCGCCGGATGTCCTTGTATTTATCAAGAGACTTCACCTTCCAGGACTCCTGATTCATCCGGAATGTTTTGAATGTATCGTAAATGAAATGATGAAGATATGTCAGAAACTTTGCTTCTTTGGACGGATCAAAGGTGGGAAGCTTTTTCAGAATCAGTTCCTGCAGAGCCAGCTTCATATCCAGAAACAGCGCAGGATCATAAGGGTCCATGCCGTTTCTTCTGATAAAAGAGTAAACCTTTCCGTTGAGCCTGTGTTCATAGCCATGGAGGAAAAAGCTGAGATACAGAAGATTCTTTTCCTGCACCGCCCGGGTCAGGTATGCATCCGCAACTGCTTCGTTTTTCTGCTGGATCTCCTTCTTCTTTTCTTTGCTGATCCGTCCGCTGTTCTCCATGTTCTGCAGAGCATCTTCCATGCCCGGAGGTGTGGGCGTCAGCTGATAAATGTGCTCTGCCTGCCACTTGGTCAGACCCTGTACATTTTCTTTTTCGCTTCCCAGATAAAAGTATCCGAACCGGGAGGTGTACCCTGTCAGATCCCAGGAATATTCAGATAACAGCTGGATATCCTCCGGGGTCAGCTGCAGAGACTCTTCTTCAATTTGCATTTCCGCTTCAGACATAGGTGCACCTCCTTGTATTTAACTTCTCATTGCCGCGGCAATCAATGCATCCGGAAGCATATCCGTCAGATATTCTCCATTGGCATAATCTGCATCGGCAATGGCAATGTCTTTGCAGTCCCGGGCGATTCGTTTTGCCTTCGCTGCAAGTTCCTTATCCAGCGTGCCTCGCTCCACACGCTTATCGAGTGTGTCCACACTTCTGTGGTACAGGACGATGGTCGGGTCGTTCTCCGCCAGTTCCCGGAACTTCCGTCCCATCATGTTTCCAACTGCGGTACAGGTCAAACCATCGTATTCTTCCGGAGCGTAGCCGGTACAGTATTTCTGCCGCCGGGCATTGGTTGTCAGGAAAAACTTTTGGCAGATGGGGCATCGTTTCGGCGCATTGCCCGCAGCCAGGGCTTCATACAGATTGGATCGGAACATGCTGGGGAAAGACGCATAATGCATCCGGCGAACGATGCCCTTTTCCTCTGGAACATATTCTACGGATACATTGGAAAAGGCCATCCACTGATCCTTCCGCTCCTCATCCTTACTGAAGAAGGAATCAAACTTCTGCGAAAACCCTTTGGGATTTCTGGAGATATCCTCATCCGCCAATGATTCCACCAAAGGGATCAGCGCTTTCCGAAAGTCCCGGATACCGAAGCCCAGCTGGGCAACCAGACACAGTGCCTGGATAAACACTTCTCCCTGTTCCTTTTTGCGCTCTGTGTAAGCTTTTCTGACCTTCTCCGGAGCAAAAACTTTTGGAAGATTCTCATCAAGCCATGTGAAATCCTGATTCTCAAAGGGTGGAACCTCCCGGAGGAGATCTACCACCCGGAAAACATTCTTGGATGCAGTCATCATCCTGCATAAAGTCTTCTGATCGGGATTTCTGTTCTTGTTCAGGAAATCCACCAGCTCCATCATAGGGTCTGTCAGTTCCAGAAGCTCCTCCAGAACAGAATCGGGAAGGTTCAAAATATCCAGTGCAATGCTTCCGGTGTCAGTAGCTGTGTTACTGGTTCCATAAGTCTCCTGCTTATCTTTGTATGACACTGTCAGGAACCGCATGTTCAGTCGCTCCTGCAGATCCACTTTCTTCGCCACCAATAATCGCCTCCTTTTTTGCATATTATAGCAAACACATGTTCTAAAATAAAGATATATTTTATGAACGACTCGTAAGTGTCTCGTTATCACGACCGTTTCCTTCCATCGGGATGAATTCTATCAAAATTAAAGTCCGAAATAATGGACTTATTCGTTGAGGGCCAAAGGAGGATTTTCTCATAATAACCAGCTGCAACTTCAAAGATTTTTCGCCTGTCAGGTTTTTTGATTTTGGCCTGTCGGCTAATTAGACCGTTTTTTACGGATTTCCACATAAATGTAGTAGGAGGACAGAACGCAACCGCCCGGTAGGATGCAGTTGTCCTCACTACTTATTTATGAAAGGAAAAATATTATGTCAATCTACACACAAATCAAAGATGCTGTCTCTGTAAAGGAGGCCGCCGAACGCTACGGCCTGTCCGTAACCCGACACGGCATGGCCCGTTGTCCCTTCCACGAGGACCACTCTCCCAGTCTGAAGCTGAACGAGGATTACTATTACTGCTTTGGCTGCCACGCCACCGGAGATGTGATTGATTTCACTTCCAAGCTGCTTCAGGTCTGTAAATACCATGCTGCAAAACAGCTGGCTGCAGATTTCGGAATCTATGTTAATGATTCTAAAGCTAAGCAGATTGAAGCTAAGCAGATGTACGCCCCCGGGCCTCAGATTCCCGAGAATCCCAACCTTGCCGTGTTCCGGAACAATGAGATCCTGTGCATGCAGGCACTGTCTTCCTATGAATGGCTGCTGGAAGAATGGATGGAGGAATATGCTCCGGAAGAGCCTGGGGAATTTGATCCCCGGTATGTGCACGCATGTCATATGCTGCTTCCGGTGAAGTATCTGCTGGACTGCCTGACAGTGGCAACCTTCGAGGAACGCTATGACATGGTGGAACATCTCATGGAGGACGATACGATCCCGAAACTACGCAAGTTCGCCGGAAAGGAACTGGGTAAAAAGTATGGAAGAATTGCAAGAAAAGAATCTGAAGGCTCCTGATTGGGTTCAGGACAATAAGATCCATGAGGTGCTCTTCTGCAAAGCCTTTCTGGAAAAGCATCCCATGATCTGCATCAATGACACCTTTTTCACCGTCAATGGCAGAGTCTCGGATGAGAACAAGCTTAAGAAGGAGATCCTGGAATGGATCGAACCCTATGTGACCTCCGGCCTTGTCAAGAAGATCAGCAGCTTACTGGACATGCTCCGGGTGAAGTGTTATTCCCCTCCGTTGAGCGTCCATACCGACCGTATCCACCTGGCCAACGGAACCTATTACCTCTCCGGGGAATTTTCCCCGGAGAAGGACTTCTGTGTGAACCGGCTTCCTGTTTCCTATGATCCCGAAGCTGCTGTACCTTCTCAGTGGCTTGCTTTTCTGGATCAACTACTGTACCCGGAAGATATCCATACTCTGCAGGAGTACATGGGCTACTGTCTGATTCCCACCACCAAGGCACAGAAAATGCTGTTCCTTGTGGGTAAGGGCGGTGAAGGCAAATCCAGAGTAGGCCTCGTAATGCACGCCATGCTGGGAGACAATATGAACACCAGCTCCATCCAGAAGGTGGAGACCAACCCGTTCGCCAGAGCAGATCTGGAGCATCTGCTGGTAATGGTGGATGATGATATGAAACTGGAGGCACTGCCCCAGACCAACTATATCAAAACCATCGTCAGCGCCGAGCTCCCCATGGATCTGGAACGCAAGGGCCAGCAGAGCTACCAGGGCAGATTGAATGTCCGTTTTCTGGTGTTTGGCAACGGCACCATGAAATCCCTCTATGACCGTAGCGAAGGATTCTTTCGGCGGCAGATCATCATTACCGTCCGGGATAAGGACAAAAACAGAGAAGACGATCCCTTCCTTGCCGAGAAGCTGTGCTCGGAAAAGGAGGGGATTTTTTTGTGGGCTCTGGAAGGTCTTAGACGGCTGATCCAGAACAATTACCACTTCACTATCAGTGAGAGAACGAAGGTAAACATGGAATCCGCCATCAAGGAAGGCAACAACATTGTAGAGTTCATGGAGTCGGAAGGTTACTTCCTCTTCAAGTCAGACTCCCAGATCACTTCCAAGGATTTTTATGCCATCTATGAACTGTGGTGCGATGACAACACTACAAAGCCGGTGACTTCTAAAAGCTTCAGCACGTACCTTTCCCAGCATGAGCGGGAATACAACCTGGAACATAACAACAAAGTCCGGAATAACCAGGGCCGCAGGGTCTGGGGCTTCTGGGGTATTGAACCCATTGTAAAGGTATTTGTATAAGAAATTGGAATGGACCTCAAAACATCCGTACCGTACGTACCAACGTACCGGGACGTATGCATGTACGTACGGTACGCATGATTTTGAGTTTGTTCTCTGTTTTTCTGGAGCAAAAACCATTATAACCGGGAGCTTGAGTCGAAAAATCCGATACAGAGGCGAAACAGAGCAAAAGTCAACCCGAAACGCAACAGTTTGCTGTTTTTCTACTCTGCCGTATGATTTATCACCCGCCCCACGGTTCGCCTCTTACAGAGCCTTCCACAGGCCAATTTCAACCCGAAAACTTACAGAATTTTTATTTTTCACGAAAGGAGAGCATTTATGCCTAAAATGTCACAAAAAAGAAAGAAGGAACTGTCCTTGTTCCTGAACGATTCAGGACGCGTCGAATACAATGTCCTCTGCCGCAGATGCGTACATGAATGCAAGCAGCCTTACAAAGCAATTGTGGTGGAGTGCAGACGATACTTATCCAAACGATCCGTGGAGGTGATGAATCATGCCTAAAGCACAGTATGGAATTCTAAGATTTGCCAAATACAAGGGCCCGGAGATCGGTCAGATCGAG
>JAFSAP010000010.1 GCA_017440925.1 Oscillospiraceae bacterium
CGGTCCTCGCCCCAGGCAGGGAACCACTGGACATTTTCAATGGCTTTGATGGCCTGGTCCTTGAAGGATTCCACAGAGCAGAACCACTGGGGGGTAGCACGGAAGATGACAGGCTTCTTGCAGCGGTCGTGATGGGGGTAGGAGTGGATGATGTCCTCAGATGCGAACAGCATGCCCAGCTCTTCCATATCAGCCTTGATAATGGGGTTGGACTTTTCGGTGGGCAGGCCTGCGTACTTGCCGGCGTAGTCGGTGTGGCGGCCGTAGTCATCCACGGGAACCACCAGTTCCATGCCGTAGCGCATGCAGGTCTGATAGTCGTCAGCACCGAAGCCGGGGGCAGTGTGGACACAGCCGGTACCGGAATCCATGGTGACGTACTCAGCCCATACCAGACGGGAGGTCTTGTCCAGGAAAGGATGCTGTGCCAGCATGTTTTCGAAGAAAGCGCCGGGATAGGAGGCCAGAACTTCGTAGTTTTCGAAGCCGCCCATCTTCATGGTCTTTTCCATCAGAGCTTCTGCCATGATGTAGGTTTCGCCATTTTCGGCCTTCACCAGAACATAGCTGTCACGGGGGTGCAGGCAGATGGCCATGTTGCCGGGCAGGGTCCAGATGGTGGTGGTCCAGATGACGAAGAAGGTCTTGGACAGGTCGAACTGAGCCAGCTTGCCCAGGTCGTCCTTCATGGGGAACTTGACGTAAACAGAGGTACAGGGATCGTCCTTGTACTCGATGTCGGCCTCAGCCACGGCAGTGGCACAGAAGGGGCACCAGGTAACGGGCTTCAGGCCCTTGTAGATGTAGCCCTTGTCAAACATGCGGCCAAAGACCTTGACTTCCTGTGCTTCAAAGTGCTTATCCATGGTGCGGTAGGGCTTTTCCCAGTCGCCTACAACACCCAGACGCTTGAAACCTTCCCGCTGCTTGTTGATGAAGTCCTGTGCAAAGGCTTCGCAGGCGGTACGGAACTCAGGCACGGTCATGTCCTTGTTCAGCTTCTTTTTGGAAGTTTCGATGGCACGTTCGATGGGCAGGCCGTGGTTATCCCAGCCGGGGACATAGGGGGTGTAATGGCCCATCATAGCCTGGCTGCGGACGATGAAGTCCTTCAGAGCCTTGTTCAGAGCATGGCCCATGTGGATATAGCCATTGGAGAAGGGAGGGCCGTCATGCAGAACGAAGGGGGGAAGATCCTTGTTCTTTTCCAGCATTGCCTGGTACAGACCCTGCTCTTCCCAAGCCTTCAGCATACCGGGTTCCCGGGCAGGCAGACCGGCCTTCATGGGAAAGTCGGTCTTTGGGGTGATGATCGTGTTTTTGTATTCCATTGGAATCAATCCTCCATTTGAATATTCTTGACAAAAAAGAATGCCTTTGTCTCCAATTAAGAGACAAAGGCATAAATTCCTCTGCGGTACCACTCTTGTTCTGACGGTATGTCAGCACTTGCATGCGCTGTATCGGGCGCGGTCCCGGCGCAGCCTACTTACCATTGTGTTCGGTGCGCTGCTCGGAGGTGATACCTACGGCTTCCTGCCTGCTGCCTTGCACCTTCCGGCAGCTCTCTGGAGGCGGTGTTAAACGTAAGCGTGTCCCCGTCAAAGCGTGACGTATTCGGTTACTTGCCCAGATCGTAGTTCCGTCCGAACTGCAGGTTCAGGGTGGAGAACTTGCTGGTGGTGGTATCATTGATGGGATGCTTGGGAGCAGCCTTGGGAGCGTGGTCGGTGGTAGTGCCCACCAGGTTTTCCAGGCTCTTGGAGATCTCGTCGGCAACGGCGTCGCTGTCGAAATCAAAAGCGGGCTTTGCAGGTTCGGCCTTGGGAGCGGGAGCGGCAGGTGCTGCAGGAGCCACAGGAGTAGCGGGAGCGTTGGCACCCTTGATCCGGTCCAGTGCCTGGATGCAGGAGCGCAGCTGTTCCTGCAGTTCATTGATCTTAATGGCTGCAGTCTTGCGAGCTTCTTCCACCCGGGCGTTTTCAGCGGCCACCAGAGCGTCATTCATCTTGGTGGTTTCAGCAGCCTTGGCAGCGGTATCTGCCTCGGCAGCCTTGGCAGCGGCAGTGGCGCTGGCGTTGCTCAGCATCTGTGCGCACTTGGCTTCTGCTTCGCGAACCATCTTTTCACTGGTCTTCTGGGCGTTCAGAACGGCTTCCTTCGTGGCAGCCTCGTTCTTGCGGTACTCTTCCAGCTTGCCCACCAGAACACGCATCTTGCTCTTGAGCAGTGCGTTTTCCTTGTACAGAGTCACATAATCCTCGGTCAGGGGTTCCAGGAACTCATCGACCTGCTGCATGTCGTAGCCGCCGAAAGTGGAACGGCCGAAGGAAATCTGATCGATCTGCTGCGGTGTAAACATAAATTTTCCCTCTTTCGTATATTTGAATTACATTAGACGTAGCTTTCCACTTCTGCCTGCAGGGTCTCCAGATCGCCGGAGATCTCCATATTGTGGGGGCAGAACAGATAAGCAGACTGTGCAATCTTCTTCACATCGCCATCCAGAGCATAGACACAGCCGGACAGGAAATCCACAACGCGGCGGGCCATCGCTTTGTCCACATTCTCCATGTTCACGATGACGGCCTTGCGGTTTCGCAGGTCATCGGCGGCCTTGGAGGTGTCGTTGAAGTTGCCGGGACGGAACAGGACAACTTCCTGTCTGTTGCCGACGCTTCTGCCCAGAACCTGACCGGAGAAACCGGTGGAAGGTGCGGCGGAAACGCTGGCAGTGGGAGCCATGGAGAAACCAAAGCTGTCTTCCTCTTCCTCGTCATCTTCCAGTGCAGGCATGGAAACGGGAGCAGGAGCGGGAGCAGGGCGGCGTCTTTCCCGGCGGGGCTTTTCTACGGGTTCATCATAATCATCATCGAGGTAATCATCCTCGTCGTAATCATCGTAATCATCATCGGCATAGGGCTGGGCAAATTTCTTTACGTTATCCCACAAACTCATTTCTATATATCCTCCTAATATGTCACATCAACCTTGATGAATCCTGGCATAATCTCGGGCACCGAAAATAGCGGTGCCAACGCGGATCATGGTGCTTCCGCACCGGATCGCATCCGGAAAGTCTCCGGACATGCCCATGGATAAACAGTCCACCATGACATTATCGTCTATTTTCTTCTTTATGTCAACAGATAATTGGTACATTTTTTGAAAAAATTTCAGATTTTCTCCGTCAAAATGCTGAATTGGGGGGATTGCCATGAGTCCTTTGATACAAATGTTCGGGAAATTGCCGGCTTTTTCCACGACGGGCAGAATGTCGTCAACACCGAAGCCGGATTTGCTGGCCTCTTCACCGATGTTTACTTCCAGCAAAATGTTCTGAATAATGCCCTGTTTCCGGGCTTCCCTGTCAATCGCGAGAAGCAGCCGCTCGGAATCCACGCTCTGGATCAGATCCACTTTACCCACTACCTGTTTGACCTTGTTGGTCTGCAGATGGCCGATAAAATGGACAGGGGCATCCTCGTAGGCGTTCTCGGCAAGCTTGGCTGTCAGCTCCTGGACACGATTTTCACCGCAGCAGTCCACACCGGCCTGGATCGCCTGCCGGACGGCATCAGCATCATTCATTTTGGTGGCGGCGCAGAGTTGGATCTCCTTTGGATCACGGCCTGCGGCAATGGCGGCTTGGGCAATTTCGGCGCGGATACGGGCAACATTTTCTGCAATGGACATGGGAAGTCCTTCTTTCTGTAAATGATATTGTGGGATGCATAAAAAAGCAACGGGGCTTGAAGCCCCGTCACCCTTTTTGGATTACACAGTTACGGCTGCGGCCTTCAGCGGCTTCATGGGGGCCAGGGTGGAGATGGCATGCTTATAGATCATCTGCTGCTTGCCGTCACTGACCAGAACGACCACAAAACTGTCGAAACCGGTGATGATTCCCCGGAGCTGGAAGCCATTCATCAGAAACAGTGTCACCGGCGCTTTTTCCCGGCGGCACTCCTTTAAAATGGCATCCTGTAAATTGATTGCGTCAGACATATGTATACCTTCTTTCTTGGGATCAGACTGCCTGAAAACTCCCCACAGGCAGTCCGTTGGGATACACACATCCTAGCATTTTTCAGTTGTCGAAATCGCGTATAACCTGTCGGGCCCGGCGGATTATTTCCTCTGCTCCTTCTCCTGTATGACGGGTGAGCCAGTGGATATTTTTGTTCCGGCGGAACCAGGTCAGCTGCCGTTTGGCGTAGTGCCGGGAGGATTTGCGCACTTCATCGGCAGCTTCTTCTATTGTACATTGCCCGTCAAGGGCTGCAACAAATTCTTTATATCCGATGGCCTGCATGGAGGTGGCCTTTTGGGGGATACCGCTGGCAAGCAGCTCCCGGATCTCCTGCAGCAGACCCTGCTGCAGCATGATATCGACCCGCAGGTCGATCCGGCGGTACAGCTCTGCCCGGTCGGCAAAATCCAGTCCCAGCCACAAAGGGGTAAATCTGGGTGGGATGGCTTGGGTTCTCAGGTTGTGGGAGGTGATGGTCTCGCCAGTCTCATAGTAGACCTCCAGCGCCCGGATGATCCGCTTCCGGTCAGACAGGTGCAGCTTTGCAGCCGCATCTGGATCGATGGAATGCAGCAGCGACAGCATGGCCTCCATACCCTCCTGATCAGCCTGGGCTTCCAGCCGCTCCCGCATACCGGTGGAGGGGAAGGGAGCAAAGTCGTTGCCTTTGATTAAGGAGTCCATATAAAGCCCGGTACCGCCTGCAATGATGGCGGTTTTTCCCCTTGCGGTAATATCCTCCACAATGGGGGCTGCCATATCACAATATTTGCTGACAGAAAAATCTTCATCAGGCTCGGCCACATCGATCATATGGTGGGGGATTCCCTGCATTTCTTCTTCTGTGGGCTTGGCGGTGCCGATGTTCATGCGGCGGTATACATACATGGAGTCGCAGGAGACGACTTCTCCATTCAATTCTTTAGCCAGCTCCACAGCCAGGGCAGTTTTGCCGGAGGCGGTAGGCCCGGCGATGCAGATGATGTTATTCATGGGCTTTTGCCTCCTGTCTTTCGTAGATCCGGACAAGCCGGGGGCGGTTGAAACGCTGGGCCATAACAAAGATGCCGTCAAACAGGGCAGACAGCAGGGAGGTGGTCAGAAATACGGGCAATGCTCCAAAAACCGGAACGGTCAGCAGCGGCAGAAAGCTCAGCACCATGATGATTTCATGGACGATCTCTGCGCCGCACATATTCTGAATGATCCGGTGGAGGCTGTTCTCTGCCATGGAAAACTGGCCGGGGGCGTAGGTGGGAAGATTTCCCTTCCAGCTGCGGAGCTTAAGAAATCTGTAAAGACTGGGTTCCCAGGTTTTCGGCTGGAACCAGGGCTTGCGGTAGTCAAAATCATAGCCGGTCAGCCGGGGAACGGCATACCCTACCGCCAGCCGCATCAGAAAATGATAGGCAGTGGTGCCGGTGCTGATGGCAGCATCCAGCATCCAACCCTGCTGTAAGGCAGAATAGGCAGCTGCCAGTACCACTGTCAGAACGGTGGAAACAACGGCTGCGGTTTTCATAATGATTGGAAAGTTGTTTTTCATATCAGTTTTTCACCGCAGTCCGGGCAGTACGTTGGAACGCCCCGGACGTTGAGTTTGCTGTCACAGTGGGGACATTTGAAATATATGTTTCGGTAAATGCAGGCGGCTGCCATGATACCGAAACCCAGAAACATCAGAACCCATGTCCAGAGCTTGCTCTCAAAGAAGATAGGCAGCAGCATGACCGCAAAGCCAGTCAGAAGCATTTTTTCAATTACTGCAAAATGGTCATGCAGTGTCTTTTTCCTTTTCTCCATATGGCTGCTCCTTTCTGGCTAAAAAACATGGAATATACAGGAAATGCTAGTTACCGTATGTCATTGCGAGGAGCCCTATAGGGGCGACGTGGCAATCTCCCGGAAAAATAGGAAGAATAATGCTTTTTGTAATTTAGAAACAGTGGGATGAAACACTTTGTTTGAATATGTCCGGAATCATAATATTGAACCAGGAGATTGCCACGTCGGCCATCTTTGATGGCCTCCTCGCAATGACATAGTAATCGTTACATTCCACATGACGATTAGGTGCGTTTAAACTGTTTTTCCAGCTGTTTCTTGCTCAGAGTTACGCAGATGGGTCTGCCATGGGGACAGTATTTCAGCTCTTCCCGGGACATGACTTCCTTAACGACTGCCAGAAGTTCTGCTTCGTCATTTTTCCAGCCGGCCTTGATAGCGGCCTTGCAGGCCACGGTATGCAGCAGTTCATCCCGGACGGTATCCTTGCTTTCCCGGCGGCCGGAGAGCAAGTCGGAAGCCAGAGCTTCCAATGCATTTGCAGCAGCATCTGGATTCAGATCCATGGGGATCTGCCGCAGAAGAACAGTATTTTCGCCAAATTCTTCCACTGCAAAGCCCAGTTCTTCCAGCATTGCAGCATTACTCAGCAATTCTGCAGCAGCAGAGGGAGACAACCGGACGGGAACGGGGGTCAGCAGGGTCTGGGCAGAAATGGCCTCCTGGTTGGCTTTCAGTTTTTCAAAGAGGATCCGCTCGTGGGCGGCGTGCTTGTCAATGAGAAATGCTTCTTCACCCTGCTCCACGATGATATAGCTGTTGTACAGTTCACCTACCATACGCCAGGGGATCTCCTTGGGCATGGGCAGTTCTTCCTGTACCATTTCCGGTTCGGGAAGGGAGGGCTTGGCAGCGGCGGGCACAGGCCTCCGCTCTACGGTGGATACAGGGATGGCAGCTTCTTGTACACCGGGAACCATGACGAATTCCCGCAGGGGCATGTTGGATGGACGCTCGATTTTCCGGAGCGTGGCGGCAGCAGCCTCTTTTTTCGGCTGAGGGGCATCTTTCAGCGCAGTGGAAAAGGTTTTGTATTCCTCCGGGGTCATGGTGCGGAAGAAATTTTCCTTTTTGGGAGCAGCGGCCTTGGGTGCAGCTGCAACAGGGGGGACAGTTTTTTCTTCCTTCAGGGGAGGCGGTGCGACGCTAGCGGCCTGGGCTTTGAACTGCACTTGCGGCCGGTCTGTCTGCTTGTTGAGGGCCCCCAGAACACCGTAGTGAACACAGTCAAAGACCGCCTTTTCTGACAGGAACTTTACTTCCGTTTTGGCTGGGTGCACATTCACATCCACCGTATTGGCAGGCAGTGTCAGATGCAGCACGCAGGCGGGGAATTTGCCCACCATGATCTGATTCCGGTAGGCTTCCTCCAGTGCGGAGATCAGCAGTTTGGACTTGACCGGGCGGTTATTGACAAAAAAGGTTTGCAAAGACCGGCTGGGGCGGGCGTCTGTGGGTCTGGAAACGTAACCTGTGAGGCTGTAGCTTTCCCAACGGCTTTCCACCTTCACCATCCGGGCGCAGTCCCGGCCGTAAACGCAGTAGACGGCTGCTTCCAGTCCGCCCTTTCCGGGGGTGGACAGAACCTGCTTGCCATCCCGCAGAAACTGGAAGGATACTTCCGGATGGGCCAGAGCCTGCAGCTGTACGGCGGCAGCTACCCGGCCGCCTTCCACGGTGTCGGATTTCATGAATTTCATGCGGGCAGGGGTATTGAAAAACAGATCCCTTACCACAATGGTGGTGCCGTCGGGACAGCCTACTTCGGATTCGTCCCTGATTTCTCCGGCTTCCAGCAGCAGGCTGGTGCCGGTGAGACTGCCGGGGGTCTTTGTCATCAGTTCGATGCGGCTGACGGAGGCGATGGCAGCCAGTGCTTCTCCCCGGAAACCCATGGTGCCGATGGCGGAAAGATCCTCGGCGGTGCGCAGTTTGGAAGTAGCGTGGCGCTTAAAGGCTGTCCGGGCATCCTCGGGAAGCATGCCGCAGCCGTTGTCGGTGACACGCAGGAAGGTCATGCCCCCATCCCGGATCTCTATGGTGACCTTGGAGGCACCGGCATCCACCGCATTTTCCAGCAGTTCCTTGACAACGGAGGCAGGACGTTCTACCACCTCGCCGGCGGCGATCAAATTGGCAATATGGGGAGATAGCTGAATGATTTTGGGCATATGGTTACCTCAGACCGCGGATGGTCGTGAAATTGATGGCGGCGTGGATCACGATGGGTGCAAAGATGGTGTCGCCCCGGACATAGCTCCAGGCAAGGCACAGTCCTGCGGGAAGATACTGCAGGAATGCCATCAGAAGTTCCAGCGGAGAATAGGTGCCGATGTAGCCGATAATGTGGATAATGGCAAATACCAGAATGGAAACAATGTAGGCAGCCAGGCGGCTCTTTCCATAGAGATTCCGGAAAACCAGGCCACGGTACATACATTCCTCAAAGGGCGGCACCAGAATGACGGTACCGATGAACATGAGGAAGTAGTTGCTGTGTTTCATTGCGCCAATGGCCTCGTCGTTGTAGTTGGTAAAACCTGGTACCAGGAGGCCCACCAGCCAGTTCACAAGCCAGCTGCAGGCATAGTAGGCAACGAAGCCCAGAATCACGGCTTCACAGAAGTTTAGGGGGTGTTGGGTGACTTGCCTGCCGCTGCGCCCCAGAAAATCGTGGAAGATCAGGAGCATGGCCATAAAATTGATAAGGTAAAATACGAAATTCAGTTCTGCTTCCGACAGGCTGTTTCCAAGCTGCCGGTTGCACCAGTGGAGAAAACTGGGCAGGGCCAGGAACTGCACAGCAAGGTACACTGCGGCGGCAATGGTTTCGCTGCTGGATAAATAACTGCTGATACTGCGATTTCTACTCATAACAAATCAATCCAATAGTTTTTTCAGTTTGTAAAGCTCATTCATAGCTTCAATGGGGGTCAGAGTTTCCACGGTAATGGCACCGAGGGCGGCGATCACCTGCTGACCCGTCAGATCCAGCATACTCAGCTGATCCTCCGGTTCCTTTGCCGGGGCGGGAGTATGCACAGCACCTTCGGATTCCAGTTCTGCCAGAATTTCCCGGGCCCGGTTGATGACCACATTGGGGATACCTGCCAGCTTGGCGACTTCGATACCGTAGCTGTCATCAGTGGCGCCGGGAACGATTTTGCGCAGGAAGATCATCTGATCGCCCCGCTTTTTCACGGCGATATTGTAGTTTTTTACATTGGGCAGCTTGTCCTCCATGGAGGAAAGTTCATGGTAATGGGTGGCAAACAGTGTCTTGGCACCCAGACGTTTGGGACTGGCAGCATACTCCAGCACGGCCCGGGCAATGGCCATACCATCATAGGTGGAGGTTCCCCGGCCGATCTCATCCAGAATCAGCAGGGAACGGGAGGTGGCGTACTTCAGAATAGAGGCCACTTCCGCCATTTCCACCATGAAGGTGGACTGGCCGGAGGCCAGGTCGTCGCTGGCGCCGATTCTGGTGAACACCCGGTCAACCAGACCGATCCTGGCGCTTCTTGCCGGGACAAAAGAACCCATCTGCGCCATCAGCACGATCAGGGCAACCTGGCGCATGTAGGTGGATTTACCGGCCATGTTGGGGCCGGTGATGATGCTCACCTGGTGGGCTTCGCTGCCCAGATGGGTGTCATTGGGTACAAACAGGGAATCCTTCAGCATGGCTTCCACCACGGGGTGGCGGCCGTCGGTGATGGAAATTTCCTGTCCCAATGTAATTTCGGGACGGCAGTAGCCCCGCTGAACGGCTACAGCAGCCAGAGAGCACAGGGCATCGGCAGCAGCCACGGCAGCTGCAGTTTGCTGGACCCGGGCAGCCTGCTTTGCCAGGTGTTCCCGAAGTGCAGTAAAAATCTGATATTCCAGGGCAGTCAGCCGGTCTTTGGCGGTGAGCACCTGGGTTTCCAGCTCCTTCAGTTCTTGGGTGATGTAACGCTCACAGTTGGCAAGAGTCTGCTTGCGGATATAGTTACCCGGCACCTGATCCATAAAGGATTTGGAAACTTCAATATAGTAGCCGAATACCCGGTTGAAGCCAACCTTCAGCGTACGGATGCCAGTCTTTTCCCGCTCGCTGGCTTCAATGGCGGCAATGGTTCCGCTGCCGCCGTCCATAATGTCCCGCAGACGGTCGGCATCTGCATTGGCACCGGGACGGATGATGCCGCCCTCCCGGACGGTGAGGGGTGGCTCGTCCACAATGGTATTTTCAATGAGGTCAGCACAGTCCGTCAGTGGATCAATGGCCTGTTCCAGGCGGCGCAGCAGAGGAGATTCACACTGGCACAGCTGCCGCTTCACTTCCGGCAGAGCCCGGAAGCCCCGGGCAAGGCCCAGAAGATCCCGGCAGTTGACAGTGCCGGTGACGATCCGGGTCATAACCCGCTCCAGGTCAGTGACATCCTTCAGTGCTTCTTCCAGTTCACCCCGGATGATGACACTGCTGACCAGGTCTTCCACAGCACCATGGCGGCGGGTGATCTCGGCAGCATCCAGCAGAGGCTTTTCCAGCCAGCTGCGGAGCATTCTTCCACCCATGGCGGTGTGGGTCTTGTCCAGAACCCAGAGCAGGGTGCCTTTTTTCTCCTTGGAGCGCATGGTTTCTGTCAGTTCCAGATTCCGCCGGGCATCCAGATCCAGCTCCATGAACTTTCCGGTGGTATAGTATTGAAGTTCCCGGATATGGGCAAGGTCATTCTTTTGAATAAACAGCAGCTGTTTCAGCAGGCTTCCGGCGCAGATCACAGCGGCGCTCATGCCGGCCAATCCCAGCCCTGCCAGAGTGCTGTTAAAATGGGATTCCAGGGTTGCTTCTGCGGTTTCCAGCCGGAAATCCTCCCGTTTTCCCTCGTTGACGCAGCAACTTAAACGGCGGAAAATGGCATCTTCAATAGGCTCAGCATCCACACCGGCACCATAGCGGATGATCTCGCTGGGCGCAAAGCGGCCCAGTTCCGAGGCAACGCTCTGGGGATCGGAGCACACGGTGACAAAAAAGGCACCGGTGGAAACGTCACAGAAGGAAAGACCGTATTTTCCGCCTTCGCCATAAATACAGCCGATGTAGTTGTTCCGGCTCTCGTCCAGCATGCAGCTTTCGGTGACGGTTCCGGGCGTGACAATCCGGGTGATCTCCCGCTCCACCAGTCCCTTGGTCAACGCAGGATCCGTCATCTGCTCACAGATGGCAACTTTGTATCCCTTCTGCACCAGCCGGGCAATATAGGAGTCCACACTGTGGTAGGGAACGCCGCACATAGGGGTCTGCTCTTCCTTGGGCTTGCCCCGGTCCCGGGTAGTCAGGGTCAGATCCAGTTCCCGGGCGGCAAGCTTTGCGTCCTCGTCAAACATCTCATAGAAGTCGCCCAGTCGGAAAAACAGGATGCAGTCCTGGTTTTGCTCCTTAATATCGTGGTACTGACGCTGCATGGGGGTCAGTTCTTTGGTATCTTTTGCAGGTTTTGCCATTGGCGTAACCTCTTTCTTTTGATTTTACAGTTTGCCGGTAAGGCTCCAGGTGGTGGCACCGGTGATGGTCAGCATCTGGTAAGTGCCGATGAGACTGTCGCATCCTTCAAAACGGACCAGACGTCCGCCCTCTGTCCGGGCGGTCAGCATCTCTTTGTCTCTGCCGTCTACCAGGCAGCGCAGCCGCTTGCCGGTATAAGCCTCGTGAATCTGCTCGGAAATGGAATTCTGCACAGCGCAGAGCTTGTCGAACCGGCGGTTCTTCTCCTCCTTGGGGGTGGGATCCTCCATGGAAGCGGCAGGGGTGCCGGTTCTGGGGGAGAAGATGAAGGTGAACAGGGCATCATAATGAACCTGCTGAATGAGGCTGATGGTCTCTTCAAATTCTTCTTCCGTTTCGCCGGGGAAACCGACAATCACGTCGGAAGTCAGTACCAGATCGGGCATGACAGATTTCGCATAGCGAACCTTTTCCAGATAGGTTTCCCGGTCATAGTGCCGGTTCATGGCTTTCAGCACCCGGGAGGAACCGGACTGGAAGGGAAGGTGCAGCTGCTTGGCAATTTTATCGTACTTTGCCATTGTGTCAAAGAGCTTGGTGCTGGCATCTTTGGGATGGCTGGTCATGAACCGGATGAGGAAATCGCCGGGGAGCGCTGCAATGGCAGAGAGCAGGTCTGCAAAGTCCATGCCGGATTTCAGATCATTGCCATAGGAGTTGACATTCTGGCCCAGCAGGGTGATCTCCCTGGCTCCGTTTTCAATCAGTTCCCGGCATTCTCTCAGGATATCCTCTGGCTGACGGCTCCGCTCCCGGCCCCGGACATAGGGAACGATGCAGTAGGTGCAGAAATTGTTGCAGCCGTACATAATGGAAACCCAGGCTTTCAGCTGGGAATCCCGAACCTGGGGAATGCCTTCGGCAATAGAGCCGGGCTCATCGGTGACATAGAACTGCCGCTTTTTCCGGGTCAGTACATTGAAAAGGATCTCCGGGAACTGCCACAGGTGGTGGGTGGAGAACACGCCGTCCACATGGGGATAGCTTTTCTTGATCCGGTCACTTACCTTGGTTTCGCCGGCCATGCAGCCGCAGAGGAAAATTTTCTGTTCGGGATGGCGGCGCTTGGTGTGGGTCAGGGCACCCAGGTTGCCGAAAACGCGCTGTTCTGCATGTTCCCGGATGGCGCAGGTGTTCATCACCACAACGTCAGCGCCTTCGGCTTCCTTGACGATGGAGTAGCCGCTCTGGGTCAAGTACCCCCGGATCTTTTCGGAATCGGCTTCATTCTGCTGGCAGCCGTAGGTTTCGACATAAGCGGTGGGGGTTCGGCCTTCGGCGCACCACAGGGCGGCGATTTTATCACAATAGGCAAACTGGGCTTCCAGCTGGGCCTGAGAAATTATGGTTGTTTTGGTATTCATGGGGAGTTCCTCCGGTAATAGTTTCTCAACTATAAATAATAGCATTTTTTTTACGTGTTTTCAAGGGCAAAGGGAAAGATAACAAGTCAATTCCGCCTGCATTTCAGAATGCATTCAGCTGTATATGCTATGATGCTGCAAATGTTTGTAAACAATCTGTTTCGAATCTTGCAATTAAAATTAAACCATGATAAACTGTTACAGTTAATTTAGTCCCCGAAAGGGGAGAAAGAGGAACGATCCATGGAAAATGAAAAGAATCTGGAAGAGGTTCAGGAGGAAGTCATTCCTGCTGAGGAAACCGCTTCTGTTGAAGAGACTGCGCCTGTAGAGGAGGCTACACCTGCAGAGGAAGCCGTACCCGCAGAAGAAGCTGCACCTACCGAGGAAGCCGCACCTGCAGAAGAAGCTGCTCCCGCCGAGGAAGCCGCTCCTGCCGCAGAAACCGCACCCATCGGAGAAACGGCATCTGAAGAGCCCTGGGCAGAAAAGCCCTGGGAGCAGACAAAAAAGGTAACGCCCGGCAAGCTGGCCCTGGTGATCGGTGCCATCGTTGTGGTGGCCGCTGTCATCGTTGCATTGCTGATGGGAGGAAAGGAGATTCCTCCTGCTGCAGATCCTGCACCTTCTGCACCTCCCGCAGTTTCTGAGGAAGCAACGGAGCCTGTTCCGACTATCCCTGCCGACGGAAATCCCGATGATGAGACCTGCAAGGGCACCTATACCGTTACCGACGAAGCGGTGAAAGCCGCGGCGGATACCGTGGTTGCCACCATCGGGGAACATGAACTGACCAATGCTCAGCTGCAGGTGTTTTACTGGATGCAGATCCAGAACTTCCTGTCCTCGGAATATGGCAGCTACATGCTCTATTATGGAATCCTGGATTATACCCAGCCTTTGGATGTCCAGCTTTGTCCCATGGCAGAAAAAGGAACCTGGCAGCAGTTCTTCCTGAAAGAAGCGCTGACCACCTGGCGGAACTACTGCGCCCTTTCCGACAAGGCAAAGGAAGCAGAAATGAAGCTGTCCAAGGAAGAGAAGAAATATCTGGAAAATCTGGAAGAATCCCTGACAGCTGCCGCAGAGCAGTACAGCCTGGAAAGCGTTGAGGACTTCCTGAAGCTGCTGGTGGGCCCAGGTGCGGATCTGGAGGACTACAGATATTTCCAGGAGCTGCTGGGCTACGGCAACCTGTATTATGATGCAGAGCATGCCAAGCTGACAGCAGATGCTGAGGAACTGGAAGCCTTCTATGCCGAGCATGAAAGCAGCTATGTGGAAAGCGGCATCACCAAAGAGGGGGATTATGTGAATGTGCGCCATGTCCTTTTTGTGCCTGAGGGTGGCACCACCGATGAAAACGGCAACACCACCTATTCGGATGCAGAGTGGGCAGCCTGCGAGGCAAAAGCCCAGGATGTCCTGAATGCCTGGACAAAGGGTGACCTCAGCGAGGAAAGTTTTGCAACCATGGCAGCAACCTATTCCCAGGATCCCGGCTCCCAGGCCAATGGCGGCCTGTACGAGAATGTGTACAAGGGCCAGATGGTGGAGGAATTTGAAAACTGGTGCTTCCATGAAAACCGGAAGCCCGGCCATTACGGCATGGTCAAGACCTCCTATGGTTATCACCTGATGTACTTCATCAGCCGTACCCCCATCTGGGAGTACTATGCCCGGCAGGATCTTCTCACCGAAAAATCCGGTGATTTGATGGAAACCATCGTGGCAGAATATCCCATGGAAGTGGATTACAGCGCCATCTCCCTGGGCTATGTGGATATGGCAGGTTAAGTAAAAACAAACCGCACCTCCCGGGAGGTGCGGTTTTCTTATCTCAGAGGCAGGGTGTGGAAAATTTCTGCGGTGATGGATTTATATTCGTTCAAATCCGTGGTTTTCCGAAGCTTTTTCCAGAGCTTGTCCACACCCTCGAACCGGGTGTGCAGAAAACCCCAGTTTTCCTTCAGCCGGAACATGGCGTTGCGGCTGCCGCCAAAAGCCACGGTATATTCTTCCAGCAGGGCGTTCATGAATTGCTCCAGTGCAGCGACATCGGTACCACCGCAGAGCAGTCCCGGATCGGCCACCAGCCCCCGGCCGATCATGACGGCTTCCACCGCGGGAAATTCCCGGGCGATGGCTGCAATCTGCTCCACAGAAGTCAGATCACCGTTGTAGCACAGGGGATTCCGGCTGTGCTCCGCCGCAAAGCGGAACATTTCCATATCCACATTGCCGTTGTAGAACTGTTTGCGCACCCGGGGGTGGACAGTCAGCTCTTTGATGGGATACTGGTTAAAAATCTCCAGAATGGCAGGAAATTCGCCAGGATCTTCCAGTCCCAGACGGGTTTTTATGGATATAGGCAGGGGGCTGCCGTGGAATATGGCATCCAGAAAACGATCCAGCGCTTCCAAATCCCGGAGCATGCCGCTGCCTTTTCCCTTGGATACCACGGTTCCGGAGGGACAGCCCACATTTAAGTTTACCTCATCATAGCCCCGGTCAAGGCAGACCTGGGCAGCCCAGAGGAAGTCATCCGGCACCTTAGTCAGGATCTGGGGAACGGCGGCAAAGGCTTCGCTGCCTGCCATGGGCAGCTCCCGGTCTTCCCGGTGGGTCAGGCTGCGGTGAATGGTGGGGGAAAGGAAGGGCATGTAGTAGCGGTCTACACCGGAAAAATAGGTGTGGTGGGCCCTGCGGTAGATGCTGTCGGTCAGCCCCTCCATAGGGGCGAAATAATAACGCATAAAATGCTCCTTTATAACAGTAAATGATCGTTTATATGAGCAGAAGGGTATATGCTGTCGGGTATCGACAACCACTGTCATTGCGAGGCCCGAAGGGCCGTGGTGACCGGAGGAAATACCTTTCGGTGCAATCTCCCGGAATGCAGTAACAAATCGGAAAACCTTCGATGAATGGCTTGTTTTGGTGCAATCCATCTGTTATTCTGCTTTTCTGATCGTCCCATTGTACCAGGAGATTGCCACGCCAGTCTGAGGAATGGCTCGCAATGACATGGTAATCGGCAATGGGCTGCAAAGCTATGACGGCATGGATAAACGATCGTTTATGGTTGTATCACAAACGCCGCCCTTTTGCAAGGGCGGCGTTTCCTTAGATTTCGGTGATTACAGGCAGGATCATAGGATTGCGCTTGGTGGTCTTATACAGGTAACCGGACAAATCATTTTTGATGGCAGATTTGATGGAGGACCAGTCCCGCACCTTCTTGCGCTGGCAGCGTTCAATGGCTTCCCAGGCAACTTCCTGCAAAGATTCCATCAGTTCCTCCGATTCCTTCACATAGATGAAGCCACGGGTGATGATATCCGGGCCGGTCAGAACCGCACCGTCCTCTGCGCTCAGATTCACGACGACAACGATCATGCCGTCCTCGGCCAGATGCTTGCGGTCCCGCAGAACCACACTGCCCACATCGCCAACACCGCTGCCGTCTACAAAGACCTTTCCGGCGGGCACGGTGCCATTTTCCTTGCAGGTCTTGCCGGTGAATTCGAACACTTTGCCGATCTCCGTGATGTGGATGTTCCGGGGATTCATGCCCATGCCCTGGGCCAGCTTGGAATGGATCTGCAGCATCCGCTGCTCACCGTGGACAGGCAGGAAGAACCGGGGCTTAACCAGACCGTGGATGATCTTCAGCTCCTCCCGGCAGGCGTGGCCGGAAGCGTGCAGTCCCTCGCTTTTTTCATAAACCACATCGGCACCCTTGCGGTACAGCTCGTTGATGATTTTGGAAACAGCCTTTTCGTTGCCGGGAATGGCGGAGGCGGAAATAATGATCCGGTCGCCGGAGGTGATATCCACCTGCTTGTGGGTATTGAAAGCCATCCGGTACAGCGCAGACATATTTTCACCCTGGCTGCCGGTGGAAACGATGACCACCTTGTTCTTAGGCAGGCTCTTGGTGGCGCCCAGGTCAACAATGGTGCCGGGCTTGACCTTGATATATCCCAGCTCCTGTCCGACCTTCAGCATATTCTCCATGCTGCGGCCGGTAACGGCTACTTTCCGGCCGTGCCGCTGGGCAGTGGCCAGAATGGACTGGATCCGGTGCATATTGGAAGCAAAGGTGGTGACGATGATCCGCTGGTCACAGTTGCGGAACTGACGGTCAAGGCTTTCCGCCACCATGGTTTCGCTGGGGGTATAGCCGCTGCGTTCCACATTGGTGGAATCAGCCAGCAGAGCCAGAACTCCCTGGTTGCCCAATTCGCCCAGCCGGGCCAGGTCGATCATGCCGTCAGCAGAGGTGGGGTCGATCTTGAAGTCGCCGGTAAAGACCACAGTGCCTACCGGGGTCTTGATGGCAAAGGCCACAGCATCTGCAATGGAATGGTTCACATGGATAAATTCCACCGTAAAGCAACCGGCTTTCACAGTGTCGCCGGGTTTGTGGGTGACGAGCTTGACCTTGTCGGCAAGGCGGTGCTCCTCCAGCTTCAGCTTAATCAGTCCGTTGGTCATAGCGGTGCCATGGATGGGACAATCGATCTGCTGCATCGCATAGGGAATAGATCCGATATGATCTTCGTGTCCGTGGGTGATAAACATGCCCCGCAGCTTTTTCTGGTTGGCCACCAGGTAGGAAAAGTCGGGGATCACCAGATCCACGCCGTACATATCCTCCTCAGGGAAGCCCACACCACAGTCGATCACGATCATATCCTTGCCGTATTCCAGGACGGTACAATTTTTGCCGATCTCATCCAGACCGCCCAGAGGGATAATTTTTAGTTTTTCTGCCAAAAAAATACTCCTTTCAAACAGTATGTGCATAAAATGAACAACACAAGTAAGCAGCCACTGCCGCCAGATCGGGCCCTGAATCGCCGTTTCCGGGGAAAATGCCTGCATTGTTTTCTATTTTTGTAGTGGCACAGCACCAATAGGGTGCTTTGTGCCGGGTTTGCCCGGGTCTGCCCATCCCGGCGCATGCCATGGTAGTATACCACACTTTTTCTGAAAAGTATACAACTTTTTGTAAACAATGTTTTGCGGGTATTTTTCCGCCTTTTTCAGAAAACCAGTTGCACCTTTGGGCCTGATTTGATATAATACTGTGCATAATATGGAATTGTATGGCTTTCAGCACAGTAGAAGGAGGCGGAAACCGTGAATCACAGGCTTGGCAGACTGTTAAGGCCCGGCGTGGGTGTTTATTTTATCATTATGGCAGTATTCTGTGCTGCAACACTGATGGTGGGCCAGTATTGGCTGGCAGCAGTGGAGGCGGCTGTTACACTGGCAGCTTTCGGTGTATATGTGATGAGCCGCAAGCGCCGTGAACGGCAGATCCAGAGATATCTGCGTTCTGCCCCCAATACGCTGGAATCTCTGGGGCAGGGAGAAAGTCCATTTCCGGCTGTTGTGGTGCGTCTGGCGGACGGAGGTATTATCTGGACCAATCGCCGTTTCAGCAATCTTACCGGAATTTCCGATACCATGATGGAGCATGAGCTGGAAGAAGTACTTCCCGATTTTTCCACAGACTGGCTGGCCTCCGGAAAAACCGAAAGCCCCCATGATGTAACACTGGATGGCCGCCGTTACCGGGTGTACGGCACCACCATCCGGGCAGAGGATAACCGTAGCACCCTGCTGGGCGTTATGTACCTGAGTGACCTGACTGAGCTTTACCAGGTGCGGGATGAGTACGTCAGATCCCGCCCGGTGGTTTCCCTCATCGTCATTGACAATTATGAGGAGCTTATCAAAAACCTGTCAGAAAGTGGCATCTCCACACTGAATGCCAAAATAAACGATGTCATTACCGAGTGGACAGAAAGTTATGGCGGTCTGCTGCGCCGTATGGAGCGCAACCGGTTCCTGTTTATCTTTGAAAAGCGGGATCTGTCCCGGGCTATGGAGGACAAATTCTCCATTCTGGAGGATATCCATGAGATCACCAATCCTTCCGGACTGCCGGCCTCCATTTCCTTTGGCCTTGGTGTAGATGCGGTGAATTTTGACGAGGGCTATAAGTTTGCGGCCCTGGGTATTGAAATGGCGCTGAGCCGGGGCGGTGACCAGGCGGTGGTCAAGGACCGCTTCAACTTCACCTTCTTCGGCGGCCGGAACAAGGAAGCGGATTACCGCAGCAAGGTCCGGTCCCGCGTTACGGCAAATTCTCTGATGGAACTCATCGGCCAGAGTGGCCATGTGTTCATCATGGGCCACAAAAATGCGGATCTGGACGCTGTGGGTGCTGCCATGGGCATCAGCTGCCTGTGCCGCAAAAAGGGAAAGAAAGCCAGCATTGTTATGGATCTGGAGGTCAATGCTTCCAAGAAGCTGATCAACGAGATCCGCCAGGTACCGGAATACCAGGATGTGTTCATCAGCGGACAGGAAGCCATGCTCCGGTGCGACAACCGCAGCATCCTGATCGTGGTGGATACCAACCGCCCCGACCAGGTGGAGTATAAGCCCCTGCTGGAGGCTATTTCCAAGATCTGCGTGGTGGACCACCACCGCCGGGCAGCGGATTATATCAGCCCTGTTGTGGTCAACCTCCATGAACCCTATGCCTCTTCTGCCGCAGAACTGGTGACGGAACTGCTGCAGTATGCCGTGGAAAAGGATGATGTTTTGCCCATCGAGGCCAAGAGCCTGCTGGCGGGCATCTGCCTGGATACCAAATTCTTCAATGTCCGTACCGGTGAGCGTACCTTTGAGGCGGCAGCTGCCCTGCGGGGCATGGGTGCGGATACCACGGAGGTCAAACTGCTGCTGCAGAATGACTTCCAGGACACCATGGAAAAATACCAGATCATCAAGTCTGCACGGCTGTACAGGGAGGAACTGGCCATTGCCGCGCTGAATACCACCACTACCCGTGTTCTGGCGGCCCAGGCAGCAGACGAACTGCTGAACATTGCCGGTATTACGGCCTCCTTCGTTATGTATCCCGATGGAGAGCAGGTGATTATTTCCGCAAGAAGCATCGGCTCTGCCAATGTGCAGATGATCCTGGAGCCTCTGGGTGGCGGCGGTAATACCGCAACCGCAGGCGCACAGATGAAAAATACCAATGTCAAGGATGCCCTGGATAAGCTGGTGGAATCCATTGACAAGTTCTATGAATCGTAAGCAAAGGAGTTAAGAAAGTTATGAAAGTGATTCTGTTACAGGATGTGAAGGGCAAGGGCAAGAAGGGCCAGATGCTGGAGGTTTCCGATGGCTACGCCCGCAACTTCATGCTGCCCAAGAAACTGGCCATCGAGGCAACTGCTGATGCCATCAACACCATGCGCATGAACGATAAGGCTACCCAGGAGCGTATCGCCCGGGAAAAGGCAGCTGCGCTGGAGATCTCCAACAAGCTGCGGGAGATGACCCTCACAGTCACTGCCAAGGGCGGCGGCAATGGCCGCCTGTTCGGCGCTGTCACCAACCAGGAAATCGCCACTGCACTGAAGGCCAAGTCCGGCATTGAACTGGATAAGCGGAAGATCGTCATTGCCGATCCTATCAAGAATGTGGGTACTTATACCGTTACCTGCAAACTGGGCTATGAGATCAATGCCCCTCTGACTGTCAAGATCGAGGAGGCCTAAGCTTCCCCTTTAGGGGAGGCAGAAGGGTGTTTCCCCCTTAGTCACCTTTGGTGACATCTCCCCGGCAGGAGCGTTATTTCGAAAAGAGAAAGGAGAGTATCGACATGGATGAAGAACTGCTGAAACGTCAGCAGCCCCAGTCTCTGGAGGCAGAGCAGGCGGTTTTGGGATCTATCCTCATCGACAGCCGCTGCGTCACCGATGTGGTGGGACTGCTGCGGCCGGAGGATTTCTATCTGGAGCAGAACCGGGAGATCTACGAAACCATCTATACCATGTTCAATTTCTCCCAGACCATTGACCCGGTTACTGTGCTGGATAAGCTGAAGGAACTGGGGTACCACCATGATAATTCCCGGGATTACATCCTGCAGCTGATGGAGATTACCCCCACAGCCGCCAATGTGGTGCGATATGCCAACATTGTCCGGGAGAAGGCCATGCTCCGGGGACTGAACCAGGCAGCAACGGATATCACTGAAATGGTCTATGAAGAGGTGGGAACTGCCAGTGAAATGCTGGAATCCGCCGAAAAGAAAATCTATGCCCTGCGCAAGGGTGAGCATGGCGACAGCCTGGAGCATGTGGGCACGGTTCTGCACCGGGTCTTTGACACGCTGACAGAACTGAGCCAGTCGGATTCCCCCATTCCCGGCCTTTCCACCGGCCTGCGGGATCTGGATACCAAGATCCACGGCCTGAACAAGTCTGACCTGGTGCTGATCGCTGCCCGTCCTGCCATGGGTAAATCTACCTTCTCGCTGAATATTGGCATGAATGTTGCCAAGAAGTATAACAAGACCGTGGCCATCTTCAACCTGGAAATGTCCCGGGAGCAGCTGGTCATGCGTCTGATGTCCGGAGAAAGCTTTGTGGAGCTGGGCAAACTGATCACTGGCAAACTGAATGAGGAAGAGTGGGGCAAGCTTTGCATGGCATCTGCTGCCTTAAGCCAGACGGATATCCGTGTGGATGACAATCCTTCCATCACCGTGGCAGAGATGAATGCCAAGCTGCGCCGACTGGACAATCTGGGCCTGGTGGTCATCGACTATCTGCAGCTGATGAATGGCTCCGGTTACGGCAAGTCCAGCGGCGAAAACCGTGTGCAGGTGGTTGGCGAAATTTCCCGTTCCTTAAAAATTATGGCAAAGGAACTGAATGTCCCCGTCATCTGCCTCAGTCAGCTGTCCCGTGCAGTGGAAAGCCGTACCGACAAGCGGCCCATCATGTCCGACCTTCGTGAATCCGGTGCCATCGAGCAGGATGCGGACGTGATCATGTTCCTGTATCGTGACGAATATTATAATCCCAATACCGAGGAAAAGGGTGTTGCGGAATGCATTATCGGCAAGAACCGTCACGGCGAGACCGGAACGGTAAAGCTGCAGTGGATCCCCCAGTTCCAGACCTTTGCAGACCGGGAGTGGAAGCATGCTGAATAAGCTGACTGACTTTATCCGGCAGCAGAACATGATTCGACCTGGAGATGTGGTCATCTGTGCGGTCTCTGGTGGCGCGGATTCTGTGGCGCTGCTGTTTGGGTTGTATCTGCTGAAGGAAAAACTGGAGATCCGGCTGGAAGCGGCCCACTTCAACCATCAGCTCCGGGGGGAAGAATCGAACCGGGATGAAGCCTTTGTAAGAAGCTTTTGTGACCGATATGATATCCCACTGCATGTGGGCGCTTCCCAGGTGCAGCCTGGGAAAAAGGGGCTGGAAGCCGCTGCCCGGGATGCCCGGTATGCTTTTCTGAAAAGCCTTCCGGGAAAGATCGCCACTGCCCACACTGCTGACGACAACGCGGAGACGGTGCTGATGCACATGATCCGGGGTACCGGACTGAAGGGCCTCGGCGGTATCACACCGGTAAACGGCAATATTATCCGCCCCATGCTGACCATTACCCGCAATGAGGTGGAAGGCTTTCTGGAAGAATGGTGCCTGAACTGTATCCAGGACAGTTCCAATGATACCGATGCCTTTCTGAGAAACCGGATCCGCCATCATGTGATGCCTTTGCTGAAAGCAGAAAATCCCAGGCTGGCGGAGAATATGTCGGCCATGGCATTGCGTCTGCGCTCAGATGAAGCATATATTTGCCGGCAGGCTGGGTTTGAGGAACTTCCCGGGGTGGAAGACTTGAAAGATATGGAGCCTGCCATCCGAAGCCGCTGCCTGGAAACCTTTCTGAAGGACTGCGGTGTCCGGGAGCCGGAGCAGAACCATATCGCAGCAGCCGAGACGCTGCTTTTTTCCGACAAACCTTCGGCACGGGCGGAATTCCCCGGCGGCATCACCATCGGCAGAGTGTATGACCGGCTGGAAAAGCTGGAAGCTGCCCCGGATGCAGCACCTGTGGTGCTGGCCTGTCCGGGAGAAGCGGAGTTTGCCGGGTTGCATGTGACATGCACACCGGCGGAAGAGATCCTCCAGACACCGGAATGCTTTACCGTGTGTCCTCAGGGAACCATTACCCTGCGCTCCCGCCAGACAGGAGACAGTATCCGCCTGCCGGGAGGAACCAAAAGTCTGAAAAAGCTGTTCATCGACCGGAAGATCCCGGCATCCCGGAGAGATCTGATCCCGGTGGTGTGGGATGAACAGGGGATTTTGGGCGTTTATTCCATTGGCGTTAACCGGAACCGGGCAGCAGACAGCTTGCCGGCGGTGATGATCCGGTTTGAAAAGAAATAAAGAAAACAGGGAGGCCGAAACAATGGAAAAGGATATTCAGAGAATTCTGATCACCGAAGAACAGATCAAGGCACGCATTGCGGAAATGGGCAAGGAGATTTCTGAAGAATACAGGGACAAGGATCCTGTGGTTCTGGGCGTTTTGAAGGGCGTTGTGGTTTTCTATGCGGATATGGTCCGCCATATCACGGTTCCCTGCCAGATGGATTTCATGTGCCTGTCCTCCTATCAGGGCACCAAATCCAGCGGCAATATGATCGTCAAGCAGGATATGTCTGTGGATGTGAAGGGCCGCCATGTGCTGGTTCTGGAGGATATTTATGATACCGGCGGATCTCTGAACTATACTTACCAGCATCTGATGAGCAAGCAGCCTGCTTCTGTGAATATCTGCACCCTGCTTGACAAGCCCGAACGCCGCCGTCCCGGCATCACCCTGAAGCCCGACTGGGTGGGCTTTACCATCCCCAATGAATTTGTCGTGGGCTATGGCCTGGACTTCAATGAGCATTACCGGAATCTGCCCTATGTGGGTGTGCTGAAGCCGGAAGCATACGAAAAATAAGGAGCTAACCCAATTTGAAAAACCGTAGATCTTTCCCTTTTATTATTTATATTGTGGTGATGTTTCTGATCATGTCCTGGATCTCCGGACTGTTTGGAGACAATACCGACAAGCTGGCCTATTCTGAGGTAATGGCGCTGTTTCGCAATGGGCAGGTCAAAAGCTTTGAGGTGCAGGATGACCTTATTGCCATGGAACTGCATACGCCTTACAACGGCAAGACCAGCCTGACAACGTCTATTGGCGATGCAGACCAGTTCCGCGATGAGATCAGTGAAATGGTTGCTGCACAGGATGCGGCGGGTGTGCTGGAAAAATACACCTTCTATCCGGACACGGAAGTTTCTCCCTATGATTATGTTCTGCCCATCGTTCTGGCCGGTCTTGTGCTGCTGTTTGTCTGGGGATTTTTCATGAGCCGGACAAATAATAACAATCCCTTGCAGAACTTCGGCAAGGCCCGCACCGTTCTGGGCGTGCCCGATGGCAAAAAAGTGACCTTTGCCGATGTCGCCGGTGCAGACGAGGAAAAGGAAGAACTGGCAGAGGTGGTGGATTTCCTCCGGGATCCCGGTAAGTATACCGCCATCGGCGCCCGGATCCCCCATGGCCTGCTGCTGGTGGGCCCTCCTGGCACCGGTAAGACTCTGCTGGCCCGTGCGGTTGCCGGCGAGGCAGACGTTCAGTTCCTGTCCATTTCCGGCTCTGATTTCGTGGAAATGTATGTTGGTGTGGGTGCCAGCCGTGTCCGCGACCTCTTTGACCAGGCCAAGAAACTGGCACCTGCCATTATCTTCATCGATGAGATCGATGCTGTTGGCCGCAAGCGCGGCAGCGGCCTCGGCGGCGGCCATGACGAAAAAGAACAGACCCTGAACCAGCTGCTGGTGGAAATGGACGGCTTTGGCCGTACCGAGGGCGTCATTGTTCTGGCAGCCACCAACCGCCCCGATATTCTGGATCCTGCCCTGCTGCGCCCTGGCCGGTTTGACCGTCAGATCCATGTGGGCCGCCCCGATGTGAAGGGCCGTGAAGAAATTCTGAAGGTCCATGCCAAGGGTAAGAAGCTGGATGACTCTGTCAATCTGAAGATTGTTGCCCGGTCTACTTCCGGCTTTACCGGTGCAGACCTTTCCAATCTGCTGAACGAAGCCGCCATTATGGCTGCCCGGGAGAACCGCGGCGTGCTGAACATGGAGGATATGAATGAGGCTATGATGAAGATCCTGGCAGGCCCGGCAAAGAAGAGCCGTGTCCAGACCCGCCGGGATCTGAAAACCACAGCCATCCATGAAGCGGGCCATGCAGTAGCGACCTATAAGCTGCCCACCCAGGACCCCGTCCGTCATATCACCATCATTCCCAGAGGCCAGTCCCTGGGCTCCACCTGGAGCCTGCCCCATGATGATTCTTCCAACATGACCCGCAATGAGATGTATGAGGAAATCGTTACCCTGCTGGGCGGCCGTGTGGCAGAGGCCCTGTTTATTGGAGATATCTCCGTAGGTGCTTCCAATGATATCGACCGCGCCACCAAGCTTGCCAAGGACATGGTTGCCCGTTACGGTATGTGCGAACGTCTGGGCACCGTCAGTTATCTGGACGGCGGTGAAGTGTTCATTGGCCGCGACTACCAGACCACCAAGAGCTATTCTGAGAAGGTAGCCGGTACCATTGACGATGAAGTGAAGGTACTCATTGATAAAGCCTATGACCACTGTAAGCAGATCCTGTCTGATAATGCGGACAAACTGAATGCACTGGTGGAATTCCTGCTTGCCAATGAATCCATGAGCGGCGAGCAGTTTGAAGCGCTGATGGAGGGAAGAGCCATCGAAGCATGCTCCCAGACCTCCCTGTTTGACGGCTTCGAAGAGCAGCCGGAAGAACCCAAGTCAGAAGAATAATATAAAACCCAGCTGCAAACCGCAGCTGGGTTTTGAGCTTGGCGAAAAACCCGTTCAGGATTTTTCGCCAGCTTTTTGCAGTCTGCTATGCGCATAATTTGTTCGCCAAAGGCGAACAAATTCCACACTTGCAGTCTGAGGTGTATTTTGTGCCAGGTACAGAAGGTGAATTGCCCCAAAGGGGCAAGAGAAACCACCCTGGGGTGCGCCCTGGCACAAAATGTATTGAACTCCATTTTCTGCTTGCGCAGAAAACTCTGCGAGGCTTTTTTGACAGTCTGAAAACCCAGCTGCAAACTGCAGCTGGGTTTTTCTATGGGGTGAAATCGTCAGTCATTGCCATGTTCCGAAGGGGATCCGTGCGGATCATACCGCATACAGCAGCACACTGAAAAACTGCAGCAGTGCACCCAGAACCACAAAAATGTGAAATACAGAGTGCATCCATTTCCGGTGTTTGCCCAGGCCATAGAGGACTGAGCCAATGGTATAGGCGATGCCGCCGGAGAGCAGCAGTATAAATCCCGGCAGGGTCATCACTTCCAGGGTCTGCCGCCAGAAGGGGATCACTGCCCACCCCATGCCGATATAGCAGATCATGGAGAAAACGCCGTAACGGTGGTGGTCGATGGCGGTGAAGGTGGCAGCCAGCGCCACCATGGCCCATTCAAAAGCAAAGAGGCCCCAGCCCAGCAGCGGATACACCGGACGGATGGCAGACAGAACGATGACAGTATAAGTGCCTGCGATCAGAAAGTAAATGGTGCAGTGGTCAATGACCTGCATCACCTTTTTGCCCAGGGTAGGCTTCAGTCCGTGGTAGACGCTGGAGATGGTAAACATGGTGATCATGGTGGTACCATAAATGGCGGAGGTAACAATGCCCCAGACATTGCCCCGGACAGCCGCGAAGATCACGCAGAGGGTCAGTGCAACGATACCGATGGCGCCGCCGAAGATATGGGTGACCATGTTCATGATCTCTTCGCCCCGGGTATAGTCCGGCAGGACACGGTCAGACAGTTTTGTTCGTTTCATATGAGAACCATCCTTATTGAAAGTGATATTATCCTATCACAGAATCACCAAAAAGAAAACCGTCTTTCGGGAGAAACATCTCTGTTTGGGAGAATCTCGGGCTCTTCTACGGGGAGAGTGGTGTTGACCGTTGACAAATGACCGCCGATAAAGTACAATTCCTACATTGATGCAAGATAAGAGAGGTTCCGATATGAAAAAGACACCCTTTGTGACGCTGGAAAAGGTGAAGGAGATCACTGACCAGATTCCCACCCCTTTTCATCTGTATGACGAAGCCGGCATCCGCCGCAATGCCCGGGCGCTGAAAGCAGCCTTTGCCTGGAACAAGGGCTTCCGGGAGTATTTCGCGGTAAAAGCCACTCCCAACCCCTACATTCTGAAAATTTTGAAGGAAGAGGGCTGCGGCTGCGACTGCGCCAGCTATACAGAGCTGCTGTTGGCAGAAGCCGTGGGCAATACCGGCCATGATGCCATGTTTTCCTCCAATGTGACCCCGGAGCTGGATATGCGCAAGGCTTATGAGATGGGTGCCTATATCAACCTGGATGATGCCACCCATGTGGAATTTCTGGAGAAGATCTGCAACGGAAAGCTGCCCGATACCGTCTGCCTGCGGTATAATCCCGGCGGTTCCTTCTCCCTGGGCAATACCATTATGGATATGCCCCGAGATGCCAAGTACGGCATGACCGAGGATCAGATGGCTGGTGCCATCAACCGCCTTATGAAACTGGGTGTGAAGCATTTTGGCATTCATGCATTCCTGGCCTCCAACACCACAGCCAACGGTTATTATCCGGAACTGGCCAGCCAGCTGTTCCGCCTGGCGGTGCGGCTGCGCAATGCCACCGGCTGCCACTTTGCTTTCATCAACCTGTCCGGTGGCGTAGGTGTGGATTACCGCCCGGAACAGCCTGGAAGCAACATTGCGTTGATCGGTGACGGTGTCCGGCAGAAATATGAGGAGATCCTTACGCCCCAGGGCATGGATGACATTGCCATCTTTACGGAACTGGGCCGTTTCATGCTGGCACCCTATGGCCATCTGATCTCCACGGTTCTGCACCAGAAGCATATTTACCGGGAATACGTGGGCCTGGATGCCTGCGCTGCGGATCTGATGCGGCCTGCCATGTATGGCGCCTATCATCATATCACCGTTCTGGGCAAGGAAGATGCCATTTTGGATCATGTGTATGACGTGACCGGCGGCCTGTGTGAGAACAATGACAAGTTTGCCATTGAACGCAGCCTTCCCGAAATCGAGATCGGTGATATTGTAGCCATTCACGACACCGGTGCCCACGGCCATTCCATGGGCTATAATTATAACGGCAAACTCCGCAGTGCAGAAGTGCTGCTGAAGGCCGATGGCAGCTTCCAGCTGATCCGCCGGGCAGAGACACCCCGGGACTATTTTGCAACATTTGACTGCACAGAATTTAAATTTGACTGCTGATTGAACAGAGTGTACAAAATTAAGGCGGATAATTCGGCGGTTTGCCATCAGAATAACGAAAAAAATTCATACTTTTCAGCCAGAAATGTGCTATAATGATAATACGGCATGGGGCCCACAAGGACCCGGGCTGAAAAGGAGTATGTATGAATAATATTTTGTTTTTTCTGACACCAAAGGCTCTGTGCGCATTCCTGTATGATGATTATACCATGCGGCAGGCTCTGGAGAAGATGGAGACCGCCGGATATGCGGCGCTGCCCATTCTGAACCACCAGGGTGAATACGTGGGTACATTGACAGAGGGCGACCTGCTGTGGGCGGTTAAGAATATGTGTTCCATGGATATGCGGCAGACAGAAACCAAGAAGATCATGGATATTGCCCGCCGGAAGGATAATGTTCCTGTCCGGGTCACCACCTCTATGCAGGAGCTGATCGAGCGTGCCTCTTACCAGAATTTTGTTCCGGTTGTGGATGATAAGAACGCTTTTATCGGTATCGTTACCCGCCGTGCCATCATCAAATACTGCCAGCAGTCTCTGTTCACCGAAGATTAATGCTACATAATGGATACATCCCCGGCTCGAAAGAGCCGGGGATGTTTTTTATGGATCGTCATATAGTGGCTTCTGCAGGTATTGCTCCCACAGAAAAACCTCTGGAGAATCCTCCAGCTGAAAAGCCTCCCGGATGCCGATACACAACTGACGCAGTTTGGCCTGCAGGTAAGGGGAGAGGAAGAGTGCTTCATTGCCCGCCGTCATAGCGTATTCCATGACCCGGGCCCGATCTTCTGTGGGGAAGGACAGGGCGTAGCTATCCGGGAACGAGTCCCAGCCGGCTTGCAGCCAGTCCTCTGCGTTCATAGTGTGGTTGTAAGAATAGGCATACTGAAATCCGGCTGGGTTCAGGGCATCCCACTGGTCGTAGGCAGTGCTCTGCGTCAGAATCACAGTATCCATGAGGTGGTACAATTCATGATATAGTGCCCGGTCCGTATCGTGTCCAGCAGCCAGAACGATATATGCTTCATAGCCATTCCAGAATTGAATGCCGTTTGCAATCTCCACACTGCCGGATTCCGGGCTTCCCTGGATTTTATGTACGATGCAGATTTTGATCCCGGTGAATTTGGCGGACAGGGTTTGCAGAAGCCCGGGCGGATACTGGCTCAGCCTGCTATCCAGCAGCTCCAGTTCCTGGTAAAGTGTGGGAGCGTCGTATTCGTATTCCAGTTCATAGTCCCAGGGCTCCAGAGCAACCGCGTCCGTATAAACCAGAATGTCTACTCCATGGCGTTGGCTCAGTTCCCGGGCATAGAGACTGCAGGCGGCCAGGGCATCCAGATCCGGTTCCTGCCGGGTGTACCGGGGAGAAATATAGCTGGTGGAATCTTCGACTTTTGTCTTGTCGGGATCCCAGTGGTACAGAACAGTACCATCCCTCCCGTCGCAAAGAAGCCAGATACGGCCATCGCTGCCTTGTGCAGCATCCCGGATAATGACTCCCGCCGGAAAGCCACCAAAGAAGGCTATGCGCATTCCGGAGTCCAATGAATACAGCTGCAATTCCATGCGGTCCTGGTTCCAGGAAGTGGTAAGCACCTGATTTCCCAGGAAGAAACTATCCTCCACAGCAAACCACGGTTTCAGCATCATAGGATCTTCTCCGCCGGTGCCGAAGAGAAAGGTGGCTTGCCCCCCATTCTGTTGCCGCAGACAATAGCGTTGTCCGATGGTTTCCGGCAGGATATTGCCTTCATAGTCCCCCAGAAGCTGGCCGGTTTCGCAGGACAAAAACAGGGTGCGCCAGGTTCCGTTGGCTTCCGTAACGCTGAGGCGCAGTACAGAGTCCTCCAGAAGCAGGCCGGACAAGCCTTGTACCGGATAGGAAATTTCCCGCAGTACCCGGCTGATACCGCTGCCGGTATCCAAAGCCCGGATGGCAGAAGGGGTACAGTAATACAGTGTCTTCCCGTCCCGGGACAGCAGGGGCATTCCTGTAAGATCTTCCGGTGCAGCGATCCTGCAGACCTCCAGCAGGGAAGGGTCAAGGATCACGGTTTCTCCTGTCTGTCCATGAAAATAGGAAAGCCCATGGTTTAACAGCTGTACTGTGCCATTTTTTGCAGTCAATGCCATTCCGGTTTCGTATGCAGCAATGGTCTGATGACTGGCAGGATCCACCAGCGTCAAAACGGTTGCATCCTCGCCGCAGAAAAACAGCAGATCGTTTCCCATGGGCAGAAACCCAGTAACTTCTTCCGGCAACCCATAGTTTGCCACAGAACGGGATTCCTCCACAAATTCCATGAAAGGAGCAGCCTGTTCCCGAACTTTTGCAGGCAGAGCCTCATCCGGTGCAGGAACAGGCTCCTGGGCGGCGCAGCCGCACAGCAGTACAAGGGTCAGCAGCAGGGGAAGAAAGCGGTTCATGGTCATTGTCTCCTTGCCAGGGTGTAGTCGTCACCCTGTCTGTAGTAGGGGCAATGATGAGAGCGGGAGGTCATGATCCGGTAAACTTCATCCTCGTCCAGATCCATCATGCAGTAATACTCATCATACTCCTCATCATAATCATAATACCAGCAGGTGTCGCATTCTGTCGGATTCATGTCTGTCCTCCTGTTTTTTCAGAATTTTTCTATAAATAGGGCGGAGGACGTGCCTCCGCCGGTGTTTTTATAAGGTTTCCAGGTATGCTTTTACATCAAAGGGACGTATCTTTTCATCCTTGCGCAGGTACAGGGGATGATGGGGATGGCCTTTTTTGGTGATGGCACCGGCACAGTACCACCGGGCACCATATTCTTCGCCTGCTTCCAGCATATCCTTTACACAGCCGGGAAGATATTTCCGTTTTTCAATAATGGCTCCCCAGGCGGCCCAGACCGCAGGCTGCTCAGAAATGGAGAGCACATACCGGAAGGCTTCCAGATTTTCTTTGTGAAGCAGCGGATTGCATACCTTCTCCATATCATCGGGGGAGGTAGCCCGCTGGGCATAGACATTGAACATGATAAAGCTATCAAAACCGTTGCCCAGAGCGATCCGTTCCACGGATTTTAACGTATTATCCAGGGCATCGGGCTTTGCGGTGGAGGGATTGATGCCGATGCAGATCAGAGGATTGTTTCCTCTTGTACCTAGTATGTACCGGTATTCAGAATAGAAATTGGGGGCATACAGCCACTTTTCAATATCGTATTCTTCGCAGGGGGTGTTGGCAGCTTCCAGAGCCTGCCGAAAAGTCACAAGCTCCAGATCCGTGGTGGCTCCGCTGGGAATATGCATTATGCATCCTCCTCATGGGGGAACCACCAGCTCTTGCTGGGGTCATGGAAATCACAGGTCTGGGGATCGATTCCCTTCTGCATGCACCAGCCGGCGAAGGCGGTATCCAGGAACAGATACACACCATCCATAGAGGACTGGAGGCTGATGGAACTGCCGTCTTCCAGATACAACTCGATGATCACATTGCCGCCCTGCACCAGAAACAGCTTCTGCTCTTTGATGTTCCGGTAAACATAGGTGCGGTCTTTTTTCAGAAAAGTGGAAACCAGAAAGCTGTCGCCATCATAAAAAATGCCATGGGTCAGGTAATAAACAGCAAGACAAATGCCCATGATCAGCACGATGCCGCCGCCGATCATCAATGCTTTTCCGCCGGTGACACCGACACCGATGGCAAGAACGCCCAGAACCGACAGAGCCACACCGAAAACGCCGTATCGTTTGTTGACCCGGACAGCCAGTCCGCTGCGGTGCTGTGCTTTGCTGCGGAATTTTGCAGTGAACAGCTTATCGATCAGATAGCAAAGCCCGAAAACCAGGGCGGCTATCAGCAAAGTGGAGATCATGCTCATAGGGGTCGTTCCTTTCTATACCCAGAAAATGGTGTCTATGGAAATATCATGGGGTTCGGTTTTAAGCTGGGGAAGCAGCTGAAAATCATAGCACAGGGCGATGGTAGGGTGGTTTGGCTCCCGGCTTAGAAAACGGTCATAAAAACCGCCGCCGTAGCCCATCCGGTGTCCGGCGGCATCAAAGGCAAGTCCCGGTATCAGCACCAAAGCGGTCGGGTCATCTGCCACAGGGGAATCTGCCACGGGTTCCGGTGCGCCAAAAGCGCTTGGCTGAATCCGGCTGAGGTCATCGGTATAAATAAACCGCATCTGTCTGCCATAGCATTTTGGCAGAGCGACCCGTTTCCCGTCGAGCAATGCCTGCCGGAGCAGCGGCAGGGTTCGGACTTCCTGGTTGAAAGGAAGATAACCGTATATGGTTCCGGCGTTGCGATAGCTTTCCGAATCCAGCACCCTGCGGCACAGGATGACGCTGCGGCGCTCTATTTCTTCCGCCGGCATGGACTGCTTTTTCTGCCGGATCATACAGCGGAGGTCTTTTTTATACTGCTTCATGGAGGGCATCCTTTTCCGGACGGAACAGCCGGAACCAGAGGAAAATGGCGATCTCTCCGGGAATACCCAGCAGGAACATTTTCCACATATTGAACCGGAGAAATACCAGCAGTGTGGTGTAAATGCTCACCAGGAAACCCCACACAATAAAGGAGATCAGCACCCGGTTCCACCGGAAGTCATGCCAGGCAGAGCGCAGGCTCAGCAGAACAATGGCATTGATGGGAACGGCATAGAAAAAGGAGATCCAGCTGTTGGGAAGATCAAAAGAGGAGATCACCACAAAAATCAGCAGGGCCACAAACCAGACCAGGGTGGTGGAGAGACCCTGGATCACATGCTTGTTGGCTTTCCGCCGCAGTGCCTTTTCGGATACCTGGCTCATGGCCTTTTCCAGCTTCCCGGGGTTCCCGGGCAGCTCATTGGGATCTGCCAGCAGATCATTTACCGTGACGGAAAACAGCTCGGAAAGCTGGATCAGTGTCAGAATATCGGGCATGGATTCGCCCCGCTCCCATTTGGAAACGGCCTTATCGGAGTAATTCAGTTTTTCGGCAAGTCCGGCCTGGGTCAGTCCTGCCCGCTTCCGTTGGGATGCAATGTTGGCACCGATCTGGTATTTCAGCTTTTCGAGATCCATGTCATTCCTCCAAATATTACTTACTTTCATTTTAACACCGGGAAAGAACCAATGCAACCCAAAATGCGCCGTCCCGACAAAGGGACGGCGCAGAAATTCTTTTAAACAGCATGGCCTTTCCGCCGGATAACATCCAGAATGAAGTTTACATAATCATTGCAAATCTCTTCTGTTTCTGCTTCCACCATGACCCGGATCAACGGTTCAGTGCCGGATTCCCGCACCAGGATCCGTCCGGAATCGCCCAGCTTTCCGGCAATTTCGGAAACAGCAGCCTGAACGTCAGCATCGTTCTGGGCGGCGGCTTTGTCTGTTACCCGGATGTTTTTCAGCACCTGGGGATAGATGGTCAGCCCTTCGCACAGCTGGCTCATGGTTTTCTTTTTGGCGATCATCACTTCCATCAATTTTAAGGAGGTGAGGATACCGTCGCCGGTGGAGGCATACTTGGAGAAGATGATGTGTCCGCTTTGCTCACCACCCAGGCGGCAGCCGTTTTCCATCATGTATTCGTATACATATTTGTCACCCACGGCGGTTTTGGCGTAGCCGATGCCCAGTTCGTCAAAGGCTTTATACAGGCCGAAGTTACTCATGACAGTGGTGACCACAGTGTTGCCCAGAAGCTTACCCCGTTCCTTCATGTATCGTCCATAGATATACAGAATATGGTCGCCGGTGATGATATTGCCTTTTTCATCCACACACAGGCACCGGTCAGCATCACCATCGTAGGCAAAGCCTACGTCCAGCCCATTGTCCAGGACGAACCGGCGCAGAACTTCAATGTGGGTGGAACCGGCATTGGTGTTGATGTTATAGCCGTCAGGATCGGCATTGATGACATAGGTTTTGGCGCCCAGAGCATCGAAAACTGCTTTGGCAACATTCCAGCTGGCACCGTTGGCACAGTCCAGACCCACCTTGATCCCTTTGAAAGAATACATGCCCAGAGAGATCAGATACCCAATGTAGCGGTTCCGGCCGGAGACATAGTCCACCGTCCGGCCAATCTGGTCCCGTTTTGCCAGAGGCAGCTCTTCCCAGGTTTTGCCGAAGGCTTCCACAGAGCCGTCCAGATAAGCTTCGATGAGAGTAATCACGCTTTCATCCATTTTTTCGCCGAAGCTGTTGATGAGCTTGATGCCGTTATCATAGTAGGGATTATGGCTGGCGGAGATCATGATGCCACAGTCGAAGCTGTCCGTCCGGGTGACATAGGCTACAGAAGGGGTAGTGGTGACATGCAGCAGGTAGGCATCGGCACCGGAAGCCACCAGACCGCCAACCAGAGAATATTCAAACATGTAGCTTGAGCGGCGGGTATCCTTGCCGATGACGATCCGGGCGGGGCCGTCGGTACCGCTGCGGCGCTTCAGCTGCGTATAATACCAGCCCAGAAAACGGCCGACTTTAAAAGCGTGGTCAGCAGTCAGTGTTACATTGGCTTCTCCACGAAAGCCGTCTGTTCCAAAATATTTGCCCATAGGGTCAGTCCTTTCCCAATTTCTTCACGACGATGCCGCCGGTTTTCCAGATGCTTTGTGCCGGAACCACACCACGGACACAGGAGGTGGGATAAATATTACTGTGTTTTCCCACCACAGTGCCGGGATTCAGAACGCTGTTGCAGCCCACCTCCACATAGTCGCCCAGCATGGCACCCATTTTTTTCAGTCCGGTGGGGATCTGTTCGCTGCCGGATTTGACCACCACGGGTGTCTGGTCTGATTTGACGTTGGAGGTGACACTGCCGGCACCCATATGCGCCTTGTATCCCAGAATGCTGTCGCCCACATAGTTGAAGTGGGGTACCTGTACATTATCAAACAGGATCACATTTTTCAGCTCCACAGAATTGCCTACGACGCAGTTATCGCCCACCAGGGCGCTGCCCCGGATGAAGGCACAATGCCGTACTTCTGTGCCTGCGCCAATGATACAGGGGGCCCCCAGAAAGGCGGTAGGGGCGATGACGGCGGTTTTATGCACCCAGATCTGCGGTGCTATTTCTTCATAATCCGCATTCAACTGCGAACCCAGATCACAGATAAATTCCTGGATTCCTTTCAGGGCCTGCCAGGGATAGGGGAAGCCGGAGAGCCAGGAGCCAGCCAGTGAATGGGAAAAGTCGAACAGGTCGGTTGTTTTGAGCATGATTCATCCTCCCTTGGGACAAAATTTCATGGGAATCAACCCGTTTACTATACAATGGAGAACCGGCAAAGTCAATAAACAAAATGTAAAATGTATAAAAAACGACTTTTTATTTGGCTTTTTCTATGGTTGCAGGGCAGCAAAAACCGGAACGGCAGTCAGCAGTTCCGGTGAAAAGCATATTTTATTTTGCTGAGAGCAGTTCTGCAAGCGCCTTTCTGTCGTCAGCGGTAACTTCTTCCCGCTGGAGCAGGGCAGCAAACAGGCCAACCACCTCAGGCTTATGGCGGTGGGAGAAAATGGTATTGGCAAAATATTCCTCACGAGTCATAGTGGGAATAAATACACGGCCGTAGGTCTTGATCCGTTTTACAAGGCCAGCTTCCTGGATGGCGCCCTTCTGCAGAAGGCCGTTCAGCAGAATATGTACAGAACTGTCTTTCCATGTTTTTTCTTCAGAACGGGCCAGCAGGTCAGCGCGGGACATCGGGATGCCGCTTTCCCACATTACGTCCATAATTTCCATTTCGCTTTTTGTAAGCTCCACCTGAACACCTCCTTGATATCAAATCCTGCTACATTATATATCCGTTTACAGAATTTGTCAATTCTAAATATCGGAAAATATTATAAATTTTCGACTTTTTTCTTGCAGAAATCGTTTTCGGATGTTGAAAATCTGCTATTTATAAATCGAGAGAATAAGCACAGTCCTTTTGGCGATAAAAGATCCGCAGCGCAGGCTGCGGATAAGATGACCGTAATTATTCTTCTGCCGACAGAGAATGGGCAAGTTCCTGCCGGATGTTTTCCAGATCTGCAGTCAATACGGACATGCCCCGGATGGTACTGAAGGTGTACATTCCCTCGGCGGGTACGGTTTGGCTGAAAATGGTACTATCGGAAAGCATGGGCAGCAGCTTCAGCGTGGTGGAAATGATCTGACGTTTCTCCATATCTGTAGAAAGCATGGGCAAAATGTCCGGGATCACAGAAAGAACGGTGAAAACACTGGCCCCTTTATAGCTTTTGAGCAGCGCAGAGATGACTTTTCTTTGGCGGCAAGTCCGGCTGAAATCACCGTCATCATCCAGATTTCGGATGCGGGTATAGGCAAGGGCCTGGCTTCCGCTGAGCAGATGCGTGCCTTCGGTCAGCGTGCCGGGGACAGTCTTGTTGATGGCATCCGCCTCATCCTGCCGCAGTTCAATGGATACGCCTCCCAGGATATCCAGAACATCGGCAAACTGGCTGAAATCTACCTCCACACATCCATCGATGGAAAGACCGAAGGTTTCCTCCAGTGTCTGCCGCAAAAGCGGCATGCCGCCATGGGCATAAGCGGCGTTAAGCCGGTTGGCATCATACCCGGGAATGGGAACATAGAGATCCCGCAGAAAAGAGGTCATTACGACCTTCCGGGAATCCGGATGAAAGGTGCACAGCAGAATGGTGTCGGCACGGGAGACTGTTTCCCCCTCTCTGCGGTCCTGGCCGATCAGCAGAATGTTGGTTGGCGTATGGCTGCTGTCCTGGGAATCAGACATGATATCGGAAGCAGATGCTTGGAGGAAAGGAAGGTTTGTTTGCTTCGGACGGTTCTGGAGTCCGTATGATATGGCTCCCGCGGCCAATACCAGCGTGCAGACAATGGCCAGCATCCTCCGTAATGGGGAGTATGGCTTTTCAGACATAAAAGCGCCTCCTGAAAAGAAGTATGCTATAGCCTATGTCCAATCTGTAAAATCATACCCTGGCCACAGAAAAAAGGACATGCCGCGCATATGCGGCATGTCCTGGTTTTTGCGGTTAGCCTCCGAAATGGCGGCGGAAATAATCGAACCATTCGTCGGGATTGCCCTCACTGGGCATGGGGCCATTTCCTTCGGGAACAGTGGTGGGTTCTTCCTGGGTCTGAGGCTTTTCATCCAGTGTGATCTCCAGCTCCAGTTCTCCGCCGCTGCGGATCAGCGTAACAGTGGTGGTATCACCGGCTTTGAAGTTCCGCAGTGCCCGGGTGAGGCTGGTAATGCCGGTGACTTTATGGCCGCCCAGATCGATGATGATATCCTTGGGCTGGATTCCGGCCCGGTCAGCGCTGCCGTCTTTTTCCACGCTCATGACATAGGCGCCGGTGGGCAGGCCAAACATGGAAGCGGATTCTTCATCCGTGTTGGATACCGTGATACCCATGTATGCGCCTGTGACGTAGCCATAATCGATCAGGTCATTGATCATTCCCTTTACATCATCGATGGGAATGGCAAAGCCAATACCCTCAATGGTGGCACCGGAACCGGAGGTGCCGGAATACTTGGCGGTGGTAACGCCCACCACTTCGCCGTACATGTTAAACAGGGGACCACCGGAGTTGCCGGAGTTGATGGCGGCATCGGTCTGGATCATGCTCATAATACTGCCCTCGGTAGCCACATCCCGGTCTTTGCCACTGACATAACCGACGGTCTGGGTGGAAGTCAGTTCACCCAGCGGATTACCGATGGCGACCACCATATCGCCGATGATCAGATTGTCGCTGCTGCCGATGGTAACGGCAGGAAGTCCAGTGGCTTCCACTTTCAGGACGGCAATGTCATTATTGGATTCCGTGCCTACAATATTGGCGGGGTACTCGGTTCCGTCATGGGTGATAACGGATACCTCTGTAGCGCCTTCCACCACATGGCAGTTGGTGATGACATAGCCGTTCTCCGTCAGAATAAAGCCGGAGCCGGTGGCGGTACCCTCGGTCACGCCATAGTAACTGTTGGACTGGACGGTGGCGGAAATCGCAACAACACTGTCAACATTGGCAGCGTATACCTGGCTGGGAGAAAGCAGGTCACCGGTGGCAGTGGCGTTGCCGGGAACAGGGATCACATTGACATTGCTGCGGTCGATCTGCTTTTGAAGATCGTTGATCTTCTGGTCAAAGGTGTTGGTCATCTTCTGGGTCTTATTTTCCCAGTGGTTGTTTACCAGTGCGGCTGTAATACCGCAGCTGCCTGCCACCAGGGCAATGGCAAGTGTGGCTGCCAGCAGCTTTTTCCAGATGCCCCGGGAGGGTTTCTTTACCTTTCTGGGTTTCTGAGGTTCATACTGGGGTGCATACTGATAGGACTGCTGGGGGTTCTGATGGTTCATGACATAGGGAGAATCTGCAAAGGGAGATTCTTTGCGTCCGGCACCGCTGCCATGGTAGGGTGCGGTATTCGGATTCTCAGCCTGGGGTGCCTCATATGTCTGCCGGGGAGCTGCATTCTGCTCCGGCTGCTGGGGGAAATCATCATGTTCAAAGGTGTTCATCGTCTTACCTCCATTCGGTGTTCTTTGTCCTTAATCATAATGGGGAGATGTGAAAAAAATATGTACATATGTCGGAAGAAGATTAACTTTTTGGAAATTTCTCACTACCATCATACGCATATCTGATGCCTTCGTCAAGAAAAAATGCGGCAGCATCAGCTGCCGCAGATGATGGATCATTACTTCTTGCGGAAAGACATGCAGTCGGTGCACTGATCCACGGTGGGATTCTTTTCGTGGGTGCCCACACAGATCTTATCCAGGGAGCAGTAGTTCTGATTATCGCAGTGATGGGCACACTGGTGGACGGTGCATTCAATGGACTTGTTGGCGTGATCGTTCATAATAAATCCTCCTTAAATTTAGGTTCTGCCTTAGTATGAACACGGAATGCAAAACCATACTGGAAAAACTTTCAAATGTTGCTTTTTGGCGGAATGTATGGTATGCTGGCCAAAGAAAACTTGCAGTAAGGAGACAGTGTTATGGCAAAAATTGCACCTTCCATTCTGTCCGCAGATTTTGCGAATCTGGAACGGGATATTCATGATCTTGAGAAAAACGGAGCTGACTGGGTCCATGTGGATATCATGGACGGTATTTTTGTTCCCAATATTTCTATCGGCATTCCTGTGGTAAAGGCAATTCGTCCTGTTACGGCTTTGCCGCTGGATGTGCACCTGATGATCGACCGGCCGATCCGTTATGTGGAGGAGTTTATCAAAGCCGGTGCCGACTGGCTGACCATCCATGTGGAAGCAGACCAGCCTCAGAATATACTGGCTGCTCTGGATAAGATCCGGGAGCTTGGCTGCAAGGCCGCCATTTCTCTGAAGCCCAAAACACCCGCAGAAGCAGCGATCCCTTATCTGGAGAAGTGCGATATGATCTTGGTCATGACGGTGGAGCCGGGCTTCGGCGGCCAGAAGTTCATGGCGGATATGATGCCCAAAATCAAAAAACTGCGGCAGTTGCTGGACGAGGTGAACCCGGACTGCATTATCGAAGTGGACGGCGGTGTGGATGCCGTTACCCATGCGGTCTGCAAAGAAAATGGTGCCGAAGTTCTGGTGGCTGGCTCCGCCTATTTCAAGGCAGCAGACCGGGCAGCGTTTGTAAAAACGGTTCAGATGCAGTAAGCGTTGGAATTTACATGAAGTTAGTCTGTCAGTGTTATTGAAAGTCAGAATGGAATCTGTGTATCAACAGAAAAATGCAGAGAGGGAATGCTATGCGGGTAAAGTCAAACAATGCAGATAGCGTGAGTGTCCGTAACTATGGTTTGGATTTTTTGAAGATTGTTGCAACGATATTCATCGTTTTTCATCATTATCAACAGTGTATGGACATTGTTTATCCGACTGGAGTCAACTTCAATGGTCCTTTCTGGTTTTATTGGGGTTGGCTCGTGGAACTGTTTTTTATGATCAGCGGCTATGTGACATACAGATATGTTCCCGTTGTTGCGGATGGAAAGATCAGCCTGAAAGATTGGTATGTAAAGAGGGCTGCCAGGCTGCTTCCCTTGATTGCTGTCAGTGTATTCGTATATGAAGCGATTCTGTTCATTCATGTGCCGGTGTGCGGCGGCTGTGTTTCCTGCAATGGAAAAACGGTAAGCCTGTGGGGATCGCTGATAACCTGTTTGGGAATTCAGTCCGGTGGTGTGTTTGCGAATCCGATGATCAACAATCCTACATGGTATGTCAGTGGATTGCTTATTATGTATACGGTATTTTATATTTCGACAGTGGTATCCAGAAAACTGAGAGTTCCCCTGCTGTACACCTATATTTTCATTGTATTGCTGGGTTGTGGACTGATTACCTATAACATCAATCTACCATTTTTGAATGTGGAAACCGGCAGAGGCTATTCCTGTTTCTTTATGGGCTTGCTTCTTGCGATGTATGTTAAAAATTATGGGGTGTCAATACGTCTGTCACTTCTGTGTCTTGCTGTTACTGTGATATATCTATATTTGTGCGTTTTTCACTGCGGCCCGATGGGATCAGAACAGCAGTTCTTGTTGACTTTTGTTTTATATCCAGCCCTTGTGCTTTTAACAGAATCTGGAATTGCAAAAAAATTGTTTTCACACGGCATATGGCAAAAATGGGGACAGTTCTCCTATAATACATATATCTGGCATACGCCAATGCTTTTGGCATTAAACCACCTAGGATACTACTGGGATCTGAAACCTTATCTGCCATATCGTTGGACAATGATTGCGTTCTGCATTGCAGCGGAAATTGTGGGCATTATTTCTCACTATGGCATCGAAAAACCACTGGACCGTTTGATAAAACGCATGGTGAAAACCAACAACGGCAATTTATGCCATGCTGATAAAGCATAGCAGATGAATGTATTTAAGCAGACACGTGTTTTATACTGGAATGGGAAGATTGTCTCTGTTTATCAGAAAAACAGCACATTACCCATATCCTGCTGATATATCGGTATCGATTTCGTAACGTTTCCGATTGACAAGCTTTTTGCAAAACGGTATAATATATGCGGAAATTACGAGATTTCCACACTCATATATCCAAAGACAACAAGTCTTTTGAAAAGAAAGGAAAATTGCCATGATTTATAGTGCAGAAGTACAGCATATGTGCTCCGTGGCCAAGGGCGCCTATCACGGTCCCGCTCCCATTCCCGAAGAGGGTAAGTGGGTTCAGGTCAAGGAAATTAAGGATGTCTCCGGTTTCACCCACGGCATCGGCTGGTGCGCTCCCCAGCAGGGCTGCTGCAAGCTGACCCTGAACGTGAAGGAAGGCATCATCGAAGAGGCTCTGGTGGAGACTCTGGGCTGCTCCGGCATGACCCACTCCGCAGCAATGGCTTCCGAAATTCTGATCGGCAAGACCCAGCTGGAGGCTCTGAATACCGACCTGGTTTGTGACGCTATCAACACCGCTATGCGTGAACTGTTCCTGCAGATCGTTTACGGCCGCA
>JAFSAP010000002.1 GCA_017440925.1 Oscillospiraceae bacterium
ATTATAGGGGACGAGGCAATCGTCCCCTTTCTTAAAATGAAAGGAGAGGTTACTATGACCATTTCTGAAAAGTCCGCCTATCTGAAGGGCCTGATGGATGGCCTGTCCCTGAACACCGAGTCCGACGAGGGCAAGATGATCTCTGCCATTGTTGACCTGCTGGGTGACATGGCCAAGCGGATCACAGACATCGAAGAGACCACCATCGCTATCTCCGATGAGCTGGACGAGATCGAAGAGGATCTGGATGCCATTGAGGACTTCATCCTGGATGAGGATGAGGACGAGGATTACGAGGATGACCTCTGGGACGATGAGGACGAAGAGTACGAGGAAGGCTTCGACTTCGGTGATGAGGAAACCACCATCTACGAAGTGGAGTGCGCCTGCGGCGAGATCATCGACTTTGACGAGGAAGTTCTGGAGAAGGGCAGCATGATCTGCCCCAACTGCGGTGAAACTCTGGAGTTCTCTACCGAGGATGACGAGTAATTTCTGAAACAGACTGCTGCGGAGATTCCTCCGCAGCAGTTTATAAATTGTAAATATTTTTCTTGACATACAGCTGTTTCAGTGCTATAATATCACCCGTGGTGAAGAAATGCACCCGCGATTTACATGGGCCTTTAGCTCAGTTGGTTAGAGCCTCCGGCTCATAACCGGATAGTCCCGGGTTCGAATCCCTGAAGGCCCACCAACGAATACAGGCCTTCCGCCTTTTTGAATATAGGGGTATAGCTCAATTGGTAGAGCGGCGGTCTCCAAAACCGTAGGCTCTGGGTTCAAGTCCTAGTGCCCCTGCCAGAAAAACAGCGATAGCATCTGCTATCGCTGTTTTTCTGCCTTGTGGGCACGAAGGACTTGAATGACTAAATGTGACAGTCCGGTGGACTGTCACGGGGCACCAGTCCAAAGACTGGTGCCCCACAGTACCATAACAAGTCCTAGTGCCCCTACCAAAATCTATCGATTCAAATCAGGTTTGTCAGTTCGGTAAAGGATATAGTCGATGCTTACATTATAAAAATCGGCTAATTTAATCAGGGTTTCTGTTGGAGGGATACGGATACCCTTCTCAAATTTTGAAAGGAGGGACTGATCGACCCCTGTGTCCATTTGAACTGTGATTTGAGAAAGTCCCTTCGACTTGCGTAATAAATGCAATCTGTTTTCCATAATTTCACCTCTATGACATTATGTCATATTTTGTGTTGACAAACAGGACAATTTGTCCTAATATAAAATTGATTTTGAAAGAAGAGGTGATATCATGCAAACAATCATAGACCTATGGAACGGAAACGTTGCTCCCTGTGAACACTGTGGTTCTCATGATCCTGTAATCAATAATCTTATAGGGTTGATTGAACGAAATAGGGAGAAGCTGAGTGGTGGACTGACAGAAGCGCAGAGGGAAACATTTCAAAAGTATATGGATTGCTCAGATGAGTATTTGCTTCGGATGTTGGAACTTGCTTTTTGTGATGGGTTTTGCTTAGGCGGCAAGTTGGTTATGGAAACATGGCTGTGATATCTAAAGTGTGTAATAATACAGAAAAAGACCAACACCTTTCTGTGTTGGTTTTTTCTGTTTTGAAGGCATCATGGACATGAAAAACGAAATGCAGCACCCGGTGGGGTGTTGCTGCAAATCAGGTTTTGAACTGGTGGCAGTCAGTACATTGTAAATTTGTGTGTAATGCTGAATGCATTTTAACAATGGGAGAGGGGGCAAAGCGTTGCTTCTAAGCGAGATGAATACCAACTGTGAATATACGTATATTCTGAATATTGTTGGTGAAATTGCTGTGTCTACAGCAGGAAAACAAAACACTATGAATGTACACACAAAGAAGAAAATTCTTTGTCGGAGGTAAATAATTGGTAAAGGGAGAAATGCAGGATATTTTGTATAAAATGACAGCGCTATCTGTGCTTGATGCGTTGTTTCCGGATGGAAATCCTGCATCTTTACCCCAATTTGACCCAATAACGCCGAATGGATCTGAAATTGTATACAAAACGTACAAAAACCATGGGGTAATAGGGGAATTATTCATTTATTTAACAAGGTTGAAAAACAGAGGATTATGTATTATAATTTAAAGTAAATTTCCACGCCCTGTAGAAAATCCCCAATAATTTTGGCGGAAAAATTGCAGAATTGGCAGAAAAAATGTTCTTGCGTTTTTCAGGAAAGAAACAAAAAACGGTTTGTTCCATGATGCCATTGAAATGGCGGAAGACATGAATCGTGCGAAAGGAAGATGTTAATGAACTCCAAGACACTGATGTATATCCTCAAGCGTGTTGCTCTGGCTGCACTGACTGTTTGGGTTGTCATCACCATTACCTTCTTTGTTTCCCGTGCGGTGCCCGGCGGCCCGTTCATGGGCGAGAAGGCCATCTCCGAGGCTGCACAGAAGGCCCTGGAAGCCAAGTACGGTCTGGATAAGCCCGTATTTGAGCAGTACACCACCTATCTGATGGATATTCTGACCAAGTTTGATTTTGGCCCCTCTCTGAAGCAGCGTGGCCAGGATGTTGTCGATATCATTGGCCGCGGCCTGAAGGTTTCTGTCAAACTGGGCCTTTCCGCTGCTGTCATCGCTGCTGTCTGCGGTATCGTTATGGGTTCCACCGCTGCATTGAAGCGTAACTCTGTGCTGGATAGATGCATCATGGTGTTCTCCACTGCCTGCGTCTCCATGCCCAGCTTTATTATGGGTTCTTTCCTGCTGTTGATCTTTGCTCTGAAGTTAGGATGGCTGCCGGCCAACGGCACCACAGCTTCCGGCCTGATCCTGCCGATCATCACCCTGTCCCTGTCCCCTATGGCAAACATCACCCGTTTGACCCGCAGCTCCATGCTGGATGTTCTGGGCCAGGACTATATCCGTACCGCCAAAGCAAAGGGTGTTTCCGGTATGAAGATCATCTTCAAGCATGCACTGAAGAATGCGCTGATCCCTGTTATCACCTATGTTGGCCCCATGCTGGCTTACATCGTCACCGGCTCTCTGGTGGTTGAAAAGATCTTTGCTGTCAACGGCATTGGCCGCTCCTTCGTGGGCTCCATCACCGACCGTGACTATCCTCTGATCATGGGTACCACCATTGTGCTGGCATCTCTGATCGTCATTATGAACCTTGTCAGTGATATTCTCTACAAGGTTGTTGACCCCCGCATCAATCTGGAATAAGGAGGACAAGTGAATATGAATCTGAAGAAATTGTCCATGCATCCCGATCTGGATTGCTTTGCCCCCGCAACGGAGGCTGAAAAGGAATATATGGTGCAGATGCGCCCCTCCACCACTTTCTTCAAGGACGGCGTCAAGCGTCTGAAGAAGAACCCGGTGGCAATGGTGAGCTTCTTTGTCATTGTCCTCATTACCCTCAGCTCTATCTTCCTGCCTTTCTTCTGGCCTTACAGCTATGATGCTCAGCTGGGCGTTTCTCCCGGTAAGCCCGTGGATGCCAGCTATGCAAACTTGGGACCCTTTGAATATGGCAGAACCGAAGAAGCCCGTATGGAGGCAGGCGAGAAGATCTTCCCCCATATCTTCGGCACTGACCAGTTCGGCCGTGACTACTTCATCCGTGTGGTTTACGGTGCCCGTATCTCCCTGGCAGTCGGCTTCTTTGCTTCTTTGATCGTTCTGGTCATTGGTCTGACCATCGGTTCCATCGCAGGTTACTGCGGTGGCAAGGTTGACCTTGTGATCATGCGAATCGTCGATATCATCTATTCTCTGCCTGATATGCTGATGGTCATTCTGCTCAGCACCGTTCTGAAGGATGCCCTGGCTCCGATTATTGAGGGCACCATTTTGATGAAGCTGGGCACCAACATGATCTCCCTGTTCATCGTTTTCGGTCTGCTGTACTGGGTCTCCATGTCCCGTCAGATCCGCGGTCAGATCCTCAGCCTGCGTGAGCAGGAGTACGTTCTGGCAGCCCAGGCCACCGGCGCTCCCGGCAAGTGGATCATTCTGAAGCACCTGCTGCCCAACTGCATCAGTGTTGTGGTTATTTCCACTGCTCTGCAGATCCCCAGCGCAATCTTCACCGAAAGCTATCTGTCCTTCCTGGGCCTGGGCGTTAACGCTCCCATGCCTTCCCTGGGCTCCCTGGCTTCCGATGCTCTGAATGGCATGAACTCCTATCCCGAGCGCCTGGTGATCCCCGCTATCGTTATTTCCCTGATCGTTCTGTCTCTGAACCTGTTTGGCGATGGTCTGCGTGACGCATTCGATCCCAAGCTGAACGGCTAAGAAAGGAGAGTATTCATATGGCTCTGTTAGAAGTTAGAGACCTGCATACCTCCTTCTTCACCGATGCCGGTGAAGTCAAGGCGGTCAACGGTGTTTCCTATGATCTGGACCGTGGCAAGGTCCTGGGTATCGTGGGCGAGTCCGGCTCCGGAAAGTCTGTCAGCGCATATTCCATTATGCAGATCCTGGCTGGCACCGGCAAGATCGTCAGCGGTTCCATCAAGCTGGACGGCCAGGAACTGGTCGGCGCCGGCGAAGAAGTCATGCGTAAGGTTCGTGGCAACAAGATCTCCATCATTTTCCAGGATCCCATGACCTCTCTGAACCCCACCTATACCATCGGCCATCAGCTGATGGAGGCAATTCTGCTGCATACCAACCGGAATAAGCAGCAGGCTTATGACCGTGCTGTGGAAATGCTGCGTCTGGTCAACATCAATGAACCCGAAAAGCGCATGAAGCAGTACCCCTTCGAGTTCTCCGGCGGTATGCGTCAGAGAGTTATGATCGCAATGGCGCTGGCCTGCGAACCCGACATTCTGATCGCTGACGAACCCACCACAGCTCTGGACGTTACCATTCAGGCCCAGATTCTGGATCTGATGAAGCAGCTGCAGGAAGAACTGGGCATGGCCATCATCATGATCACCCATGACCTGGGCGTTGTTGCCCAGATGTGTGATGAAGTCATCGTTATGTACGCCGGCTCCATCTGTGAGCAGGGTACCGCTGACGAGATCTTCTACAACCCCAAGCACGAGTATACCAAGGGTCTGCTTCGCTCCATCCCCACCGTGGATAGCGATGGAAGCCGCCTGCAGCCCATTACCGGTACCCCCATTGACCTGCTGAACATGCCCAAGGGTTGTCCCTTTGCACCCCGCTGCGATGCAGCTATGAAGATCTGCATTTGCGAGCGTTGTGAGCGTATGCAGATCAACGAAGACCACTATGCTGCCTGCTGGATGAATGTGAAGGAAGGCATTGCAAACGGCACCATCAAGCTGGACGATCAGAAAGGCGGTAATGCATAATGAGTGAAATCAAGAACAATACCCCTCTGATTGAGGTTAAGAACCTAAAGGAGCATTTCCCCATTCAGGTCAGTGGTCTGAAGACCAAGCCTCTGAAGGCAGTTGACGGTGTTTCCTTCACCATCAACCGTGGTGAGACCCTGGGTCTGGTTGGTGAATCCGGCTGTGGTAAGACCACCGTTGGCCGTACCTTGCTGCACCTGTACAAGCCCACTGAGGGTGAAATCTGGTATGACGGCAAGCAGATCAAGACCGCTGCCGATATTAAGGAATTCCGCAAGAAGGCCACCATGGTTTTCCAGGATCCCTACTCCTCTCTGAACCCCCGTATGACCGTTGCCGATATTATCGGTGAACCTCTGGATGTTCACAAGCTGTACAAGACCAAGGAAGAGCGCCAGGCCCGGATCCTGGAGCTGATGGATTACGTTGGTCTGAACTCCGAACACGCAGCCCGTTATGCCCACGAGTTCTCCGGCGGTCAGCGTCAGCGTATCGGCATTGCCCGTGCACTGGCTGTCAATCCCGACTTTATCGTCTGCGATGAGCCCGTTTCCGCACTGGACGTTTCCATCCAGGCACAGGTTATTAACATGTTCCAGGAGTTGCAGGAAAAGCTGGGCTTGACCTATCTGTTCATTGCTCATGACCTGCTGGTCGTCCGTCATATTTCTGACCGGATCGCTGTTATGTACCTGGGCAAGATGGTTGAGCTGGCTGATGCTGATGAGATCTACGATCATCCTCTGCATCCTTATTCCAAGAGCCTGCTGTCCTCCGTTCCCGTGCCCGATCCCAAGATCGCCCGGGCAAACCAGCGTATCGTTCTGGAAGGCGATATTCCTTCTCCTCTGAACGCTCCTTCCGGCTGTCCCTTCCGTACCCGCTGCCGCTATGCCTGCGACAAGTGCGCAGAGTCTATGCCTGCTTTCGAGGAAGTCAAGCCCGGCCACTTTGTTGCCTGCCACCGTGTGGCTGAGGTCAACGAGCTGTAATATTACACGGCATTACAGCATTTCTTATCTGGTTGAAACATATTAGCAATTTGCGAAGTGTGTTTTGATAAAATTTATCTTTTGAAAGGATAGAAGAATAATGAAAAAGTTTGTTGCTCTGCTGCTGGTTCTGGCTATGATGCTGAGCCTGGCTGCATGCGGCGGTTCCAAGAAGGCTGACGGCAATGTTCTGCCCATCAACCTGGCTTCCGAGCCCGACACTCTGGACCCCGCACTGAACTCCGCTGTTGACGGCGCTACCATGATCGTGCACCTGTTCTCCGGCCTGGCCAAGTGGTCTGTCGATGAGAATGGCGCTATGGGTATCGTTGCTGACTGCGCAACCGAGCTGCCCACCGCTGTTGACAACGGCGACGGCACCGTCACCTATACCTACACCCTGCGTGAAGGTATGACCTGGTCCGACGGCCAGGCTGTCACTGCCGGCGACTTCGAGTTCGCATGGAAGCGCGCTGCTGCTGAAGCTACCGGTTCCGACTACGGCTACATGTTCGACGTCATCAAGGGCTATCCCAACGACCTGGCTGTCACCGCTAAGGATGACCTGACCCTGGAAGTTGTTCTGGCCAACAACGTTGCTTACTGGCACGAGCTGACCGCATTCCCCACCTACATGCCTGTCCGTGAGGATGTTGTCTCCAACGAAGCATGGGCTACCGATCCCTCCACCTACATCTGCAACGGTGTTTACACCATGACCGAGTGGGAGCATGACTCCTTCATCACCCTGACCAAGAACGAGAAGCACCATGATGCCGCTAACGTCACCATGCCTGCTATCAAGTGCTACATGTCCGATGATCAGAACACCATGCTGACCAACTTCAAGAAGGGCGACTGGCTGTTCATCGACGATGTTCCCACCAACGAAATGGCTGCACTGAAGACCGATTACCCCACCGAGTTCGTTATCGCTGGCCAGATCGGTACCTACTATGTCTGCTGGAATGTCAACGAAGAGATCCTGCCCGCTTCCTCCACTCTGACCGGTGCTGAGGCTGAGGCTGCTAAGGCTGAGATCCGTGAGGCTCTGGGCCTGCTGCTGGACCGCAACTACATCGTTGAGGAAATCACCCAGGCTGGCCAGGTTCCCGCTTCCTCCTTCGTCCCCATGGGCATGAAGAACGCTGACGGCTCCGAGTTCTACGAGACCGCCAACTCCACCGAAGATGACTTCAACGGCTACTACAACGTTGCTACCGAAGCTATCGAGGCTAACTTCAACGAAGCTGTTGAAGTTCTGAAGAAGTACTACACCTATGAGAACGGTGTATTCACCGACTTCCCCACTCTGACCTACCTGTACAACACCTCCGATGCTCACAAGGCTATCGGTGAGTACATGCAGACTGCATTTGCCAACGTTGGCATCACCATGCAGCTGGAGAACCAGGAGTGGAACACCTTCCTGAACACCCGTAAGGAAGGCGACTTCTCCATCGCTCGTAACGGCTGGATTGCTGACTACACCGACCCCATCTGCTTCCTGGATATGTGGATCTCCACCTCCGGCAACAACGACTGCCAGCTGGGTAAGGGCGCTCACACTGATCTGGCTATGTACAGCATTGACCTGACCCCCTTCGGTCTGGACATCGTTGTTGAGAACGGCACCTGGGCTGAGACCTATGACGTTCTGATCAAGGAGATCAAGGCTTGCACCGATGTTGCAACCCGTATCGACCTGATGCACTATGCTGAGGATATGCTGATGGCTACCGGCGTTATCGTTCCCCTGTACTTCTACACTGACCTGTACATGCTGGACGATTCCGTTTCCGGTTTCTTCTCCATCCCCCTGGGCTACAAGTACTTTATGTACACCACCATCAACAAGTAATTTGTTGGCTTTATCCCGGCCTCTTCGGAGGCCGGGATTTTTTTGTAAAAAGCATCAAAATTACTTCATACTCTGTTCATAATTTTGGGTTTCTTCATAATTGTATTCCCGGTGAAAAGTGGTACAATCAGAGTATAAAGTTCGGGTTTCCCGGAAATAAATCAAGAAAGGTAGATTATTTATGTTCGAGAAAGTATTTAAACTCTCTGAGAACAATACCTCCGTTAAGACGGAGCTGGTGGCCGGCCTGACCACATTCATGACCATGGCCTACATCATCGCACTGAATCCCAATCTGCTGACCAATTTTGACACTGGCAGCGCACTGTGGAACGGTGTCTTTATGGCAACCTGTGTTGCTTCTGCCATTGGTATGTTCAGCATGGCATTTCTGGCGAATAAGCCCTTCTGTCTGGCACCTGGCATGGGTCTGAACAGCTTTTTTGCTGTTGTCGTGGGTAACATTGTTGCGCTGACTGGCATGACTTATGTGGCTTCTTTCCAGGCTGCTCTGATCATCATTCTGGTGGAAGGCATTATTTTCGTTATTTTGTCCGTTTTCAATGTCCGCGAGAAGATTGTTGATTCCATTCCTCTGGGCATTCGTCTGGGCATTTCACCTGCCATCGGTCTGATGCTGATGAACATCGGACTGGGCTCCAACGTGGGCATTTATGCAGAGGGAAATGGCTTTACCACTCCCTTCTATGTGATGCGTGATTTCTTTGGCGCACTGACACCTGCTGTTCTGCGGACCAATATGGGCGATACCGGTTACGCCACAATGATTCTTACGGTTATTACCATGTTTGTCGGACTGTTTACCATTGTTGCTATGGCAAAGAAGGGAATCAAGGGTGCTGTCCTGTTTGGCATGCTGATCGCTTCTGTAGTATACTGGGTAGGTTCCTTTGCGTTCCTGCATACCAATCCCTTTGCCTCTCTGGGAACTGCATCCTTTGTTCCCCCTGTGGCAGATATGATGCAGACCACCTTCTTCAAGTTTAATTTTGCTGGACTGGCTGAGATTGGCTGGTTTACTGTGATCACGCTGGTCATTACCTTCTGCGTCATCGATATGTTCGATACCATTGGCACTTTGGTTGGTACTGCTTCCCGTGCCGGTATGGTGGATGAGGAAGGCAATATGCCCAATATGAAGGAAGCGCTGCTTTCTGATGCCATTGGTACCATCGTTGGCTCCTGCACCGGCACTTCCACCGTTACCACTTTCGTGGAATCCGCTTCCGGCGTTGAGGCTGGCGGCCGCACTGGTCTGACTGCTCTGACCTGTGGCGTTCTGTTCCTGGCCTGTATGTTTATTGCTCCCATTGCGGCCATTATTCCTGCAGCTGCAACCTCCGCTGCACTGATCTATGTTGGTGTTCTGATGCTGCAGGGTCTGCAGAAGGTGGATTTCAACGACATGGATCAGATGGTTCCGGTCAGCCTGATGCTGATTGCCATGCCCATTTCTGGCTCCATTGGACATGCCATTGGTATTGGCCTGATTTCCTACACCATTATGAAGGTCTTTGGCGGCCATGCAAAGGAAGTCTCTGTACTGACTTACATCATTTCCGCACTGTTCCTCATCAAGTTCTTCCTGGCAGTATAATGAAAAAGAGTGCCTGCTCGTTTGAGCAGGCACTTATCTTTTATTTTGCTGACCAAATCCGTTTTCCGCCAAGCCAGATCTCGGTTTCATCCATTAATTCATAGTATAGGCAGATGTCTCCATCCCGGTTTAGGGGAGAGGACAAAACCTTCCAGACGGTAATCTGCATGATGGTTCCATCATAATGGTATTGCATGTTTGAAATTGCAATAGCAGAGTCCGTGGACTGTACATATATGGCAAGCTGTCCGTCCCCCTCATCCACCTGGATGGCAAGTGTATCGGCATCCATTGGTTCACCGATGATGAAAAGCTTCAGTCCACAAACCAACGCAATCAGGAGCAGAATAGCAAACAGAAAGAGAACAGTCTTCTTCACAGAGATCCCCCCTTAACGATCAAAAACATCATACTACGGAAGCATCGTCCCATGCAACAGATGTTGGGGAAATTTAATTCAAACTTAAGAAAGTTACTTGCACTGGGTCATAATTCTTAGTATTTCCTGGTCAGTATTCTGCATGCCATTGATGCCCACAGATGCCATATTCCGGATGCACTGTTCTGGTGTTTGCGCACAGATACCATCGCTTACGCGCAAAGCCACATTCTTTGTGGCATGCAGGGCGCTGGTCAGAGCGGCGAAAGATCCGGTTGCTACTTTCATAGCGCAGCCCACTTTTCCGCCGTCACAGATCATGCCGGTCACGGTACCGGACATATTCCGGATAGCCCAGCCGATCTGATCATCATTTCCGCCCAGCAGCATGGTGATACCCGCGGCAGCGGCGGTGGAAGAACACATGACACAGCTGCACATGGGGGAAAGCTTGCCCACAAAGGCATTGATATACCGATTTACCAGATGACCGAAGGCAACGGCCCGGACAGTTTCCAGCCGGGATGCGCCAATGGCTTTCGCCGTTTCGGAAATGGGCAGGATCACCACCAGACCTTTGGTTCCTGCACCGGAACTGCTCATAGTAGGAAGTTTACATCCGTCCAGGCGGCTCTCTGCAGCGGATGTAACGGCCAACGTTATTTTGGTAATAAGATCGTTGCCAAGCAGGGGAGAGCCAATCTCGGAGCGCAGAGCGCCTGCCAGACCGATCCCAATGGGATTACTCTGCGAATAGGCGGCCAATTCCTCATTCATGACAATGCCGTCCATCATAAATACCAGTTCCTCTTCAGATGCAGAACAGACCAGCTGATGGATCTGGGCAATAGTCATTTCTTTCAGCAAGTCAACCAGAGGATCATCTGAAGCAGCTGCTGCCTGGGCATTGTTTTCCAGCAGGATCTTACCATTGCGGCTAAGGTGTACGATGTTGGTATGGGCATTGCGGGTGATGCAGATGATTTCATCGCTGTCAGAACGAAGGATACACTTGACATAAAGGTTCCTTTCATCATTCTTTACAGAAACACAGACCTTACCGGATTCTACCAGCACAGCAGCACCGGAGAGTATTTCCGGAGTAATATCTTCCAGAAGCTGTAGCTTCTTTTCCGGATTGCGGAGGAATGCTCCGATGGCAGCAGCCCAGGGGATACCGACCTTTGTGCAGCCGGGGATCCCTGCAGACATGGCGTTTTTGTAAATACCGGGATTGACTTCTACGGTAATGGATGTCAAAGCATCCTGGAGCATCGTTCCGGCAGTGGCAGCGCAGAGGGCGACGCATACTGGTTCTGTACATCCCAGAGCAGGTACTACATCCTTTTTCAGCAACTGCAGCATTTGTTCTTTTGTCATAAGATCACTTCCTGTCTTTTTGAACATCATATCATCTTTTTGGGATTCTGTACATGAAAAAAAACGAATAAAAAGGCGAACCACGTTTGTGGTTCGCCTTTGATATATGGCAATTACAGCTCGCAGTTGCCTACGGTTCTGGGGAAAGGAATGGCATCACGGATATTACCGATACCGGTCAGGTACATGACACAGCGCTCAAAGCCCAGGCCAAAACCGGCATGACGGCAGGAGCCATATTTCCGGAGATCCATGTAGAAACCATAATCCTCGGGCTTCATGCCCAGCTCTTCAATACGGGACTTCAGAACCTCGTAGTTGTCCTCACGCTGGGAGCCGCCGGTGATTTCACCAACACCAGGCACCAGGCAATCTACGGCTGCAACGGTCTTGCCGTCGGGATTCAGCTTCATATAGAATGCCTTAATATCCTTGGGGTAGTCGGTAACAAAGACAGGCTTCTTGAAGATCACTTCCGTCAGATAGCGCTCATGCTCAGTCTGCAGATCGCAGCCCCAGCTGACGGGGTACTCAAACTGATCATTGTGCTTTTCCAGAAGGGCGACAGCGTCAGTATAGGTGATGCGGCCAAAGTCGTTGTTCAGAATGTTGTTCAGGCGGTCCAGCAGACCCTTGTCAACAAACTGGTTGAAGAAAGCCATTTCCTCGGGAGCATGTTCCAGAACGTAGGAAATGATATACTTCAGCATATCCTCTTCCACACGCAGCAGATCATCCAGGTCGGCAAAGGCCATCTCCGGTTCGATCATCCAGAACTCGGCAGCATGACGGGTGGTGTTGGAGTTTTCGGCGCGGAAGGTGGGGCCGAAGGTATAGATGTTGCGGAAAGCCATGGCGTAGGTTTCGCCGTTCAGCTGGCCGGACACGGTCAGATTGGTGGGCTTGCCGAAGAAATCCTGGGAGAAATCCACCTTACCATCCTCGGTCTTGGGGACATTGTTCAGATCAAGAGTGGTAACCTGGAACATTTCGCCCGCACCTTCACAGTCGGAGCCAGTGATCAGGGGAGTATGGACATAAACGAAGTCACGCTCCTGGAAGAACTGGTGAATGGCCATGGCAGCCAGGCTGCGGATACGGAAAACAGCCTGGAAGGTATTTGCCCGGGGACGCAGATGGGTAATGGAACGCAGGAATTCCATGGAGTGCTTCTTGGGCTGCAGGGGATACTCACCGGAGGAAGGTCCTTCCACGGTGACGGAAGCGGCCTGGATCTCAAAAGGCTGCTTGGCATCAGGAGTCAGAACCAGTGTTCCCTTGACGATGAGGGCTGCACCTACATTGATCTTGGAGATCTCCTGGAAATTTTCAATGGAATCGTTGTAAACCACCTGAACAGGGGTGAAATAAGTACCGTCATTGAGAACGATGAAACCAAACTGCTTGGAAGGGCGCTTGTTGCGCACCCAGCCACCAATTTCAATTTCCTTGTCGACATACTTTTCGGTGTTGCGGAACAGTTCACGAACGGTGATAAGCTGCATAATCGTTTCCTCTCTTCGTGCATGAAATATAGGCTAAGTATACGCCAATTTGGGAGATTTTACAAGAGGGAAATGCAATTTTTATGGAAATTATCCAGAGAAAGAAAAGTTTAACGCCGGTATCCCAATCAGGATACCGGCGTTTTGCCGTAATGAAATCAATTTACACTGTGGGGATCGATATCCACCCGGTACTTGGCAACGCCCTTACGGACCATTGCACGGGACAGCTTTGCCTTGGCAAGCTTCACATCGGTTTCGGAAGTGTTTTCCTCAACGATCTTGCTTGCCTTCTGGTAGGAAGCTTCTGCACGGGCAACATCGATATCCTCAGCCCATTCGAAAGTGGTAGGTACCAGTGTAACTTCACCGTTCATAACAGACACCATACCGCCAATGCAGGCTGCAGTGCGGCGCTCACCGCCGGTGATGACAACGGCGCGGCCCATGCCCAGAGGGGCAACATAGTTCATATGCCGGGCCATAATACCAATATCACCGGTAGCGGTGCGAACGATCAGCTGCTCAGCCTCACCATCAAAGAACAGACCGTCAGCGGTAACGATTTTCAGCTTGAAGGGCATCATGCGGTCTCACCGCCCCGGTACTTGGCAACGACTTCGTCGATGGAGCCAGCGAACAGGAAGAAGGACTCGGGGATTTCGTCATGCTTACCCTCGATAATTTCCTTAAAGCTGCGGATGGTCTCCTTCAGAGGCACGTACTTACCCTTGTAACCGGTGAACTGCTCAGCAACGGAGAAGGGCTGGGACAGGAAACGCTGCACCTTACGGGCGCGGTTAACGGTCAGCTTATCTTCTTCAGACAGTTCGTCCATACCCATGATGGCGATGATATCCTGCAGTTCGGTGTAACGCTGCAGAATGCTCTGAACAGCACGGGCAGTCTCGTAGTGCTCAATACCCACAATTTCGGGGGACAGGATACGGGAAGTGGAGTCCAGGGGGTCAACAGCGGGGTAAATACCCAGAGAAGCGATACCACGGTCCAGAACGGTAGTAGCGTCCAGGTGGGCGAATGTGGTAGCGGGAGCGGGGTCAGTCAGGTCGTCAGCGGGAACGTAAACTGCCTGAACGGAGGTGATGGAGCCGTTCTTGGTGGAGGTGATACGCTCCTGCAGAGCACCCATTTCAGTTGCCAGAGTGGGCTGATAACCGACGGCGGAGGGCATACGGCCCAGCAGTGCGGAAACCTCAGAACCAGCCTGGGTGAAACGGAAGATGTTGTCGATGAACAGCAGCACGTCCTGATGCTTCACATCACGGAAGTACTCTGCCATGGTCAGACCGGACAGAGCAACACGCATACGTGCTCCTGGGGGTTCGTTCATCTGGCCGAAGACCATGGCGGTCTTGGAGATAACGCCGGACTCGGTCATTTCGTTGTACAGGTCGTTACCCTCACGGGTACGCTCGCCGACACCGGTAAAGAC